>NZ_AUFD01000008.1:0-315411 GCF_000426325.1 Streptomyces sp. CNS606 | reverse complement strand
GTGTGCGTGCTGGACGGGGAGGCCGTGCCGGCCGGCGGCATGGGCGTGTGCCGCCAGATCAAGGACGAGATCTTCCGCTGCCCGCCGGTGCTGCTGCTGATCGGCCGCCCGGAGGACGCCTGGCTGGCGACCTGGAGCCGGGCCGAGGCCGCGGTGTCGCACCCGGTCGACCCGGTCGCCCTCGCGGACGCGCTGGCCGGTCTGCTGCGCGGCGACCACCGCAGCGCGGGCGCCGCGGGCGCCGCCTGACCCCTCCGCACACGACGCCCGGCCGCCGTACGGGGGACCTCCCGCACGACGCCCGGCCGCCGTACGGGGGACCTCCCGCACGGCGCCCGGGCGCGTCCTGTGGGTGCTCAGGCCTGGAAACGCAGGCGGGCCTGAGCGAACTCGATGTCGCCCAGAGGCGCCTCGGCGGGCTTGCCCTCGCCGGTGAGGGCGCTGCCCTCGCGCCACTCGGACCAGTTCAGGTTCCAGTCGCCGAAGCCGTTGCCGAACGCGGGCATCTGCTCGCCGCCGTCGCCGTTGACGTAGGTGAACACGTCGCCCTCCTGCACGAGGCCGAAGAGCCACTTGGCGTTCTCGGTGCTCATGCCGGTGCAGCCGTGGCTGGTGTTGGCGACGCCCTGCGACCCGGAGGACCAGGGCGCGGCGTGCAGGAACTCGCCGCTGTGGGTGAGGCGGGCGTTCCAGTAGACCGGCAGGTCGTAGGACTCGGAGCTGCCAGCGGGGATGCCGATGCTCCCGCTGGTCATGCGGAGGAACTGGGTCTTGCCGAGGATCACCTTGACGCCGACCCGGGTGCGGAACCCGGGCTTGCCGGCGCTGATCGGGATGGTGCGCGCCTCCTCGCCGTCCCGGGTGACGGTCAGGGTGTGCGCGGCGAGGTCGACGGTGCCTTCGACACGGTCGTCGGTGCGTATGCTCAGCGGCTTGGAGGCGCCGCCGCGGAGGCCGTCGCGTATCTTGATCCCCTCCAGCGCCGCCGACACGGATATGGAGGCGTGCGAGGGCCAGTACTCCTTGGGCCGGTAGTGCAGCGTCTGCGCATCCACCCAGTGCCAGCCGCCCTGCGCCCGGGGGGTGGAGCGGACGTTCAGGGCGCGCTCCACGGTCTCCCGCTGCTCGCGTCCCTTGACCTTGTGACTGAGTTCGGCGACGAGCGGCTGGCCGACGCCGTACTCGCCCTTCTCGGGGCCGAAGGTGACGGTGAACTTCTTGCCGTCGGAGGCCCGCGTCCCGAACCGGACGGTGCGGCGTCCCGGCTCGCCGTCCTCGTTCTCGGTACTCACCCGGACGGTGTAACGGGTGCCTGCGGCGAGCGGCGCGGTGCTGCGCCAGCGGGTGCCGTCCTCGGAAAGCCTGCCGCGCACGTGCCGTCCGCCGGCGTCCGTGGCGACCACGTCGGTGAGGAGGGCCTCGTCGTCCTCGGCGGTGACCACGAGGGGCTTGCGGTAGTCGACGTCGTCGCTGCCGTCCTCGGCGCTCAGCGCGACCTGGCTCCCGGCGTCGTACGGGGCGGCCGCCAGTGGATGACCGTCCTCTCCGCAGGCGGTGAGCCCCACCGCCAGGGGCCCCAGCAGAAGGGCGCAGCTCACCGCCGTGCGGCGCTTCCGTATGTCAGTCATGACTTCACGTTAGGAACGCGCGGGGGCGGTGGCCCGTCGGCTTGGGCCGATCGGGTCCTCTTCGCACGACAGGCCCCGGCAATGCCGGGGGCCTGTCGTGGTGTGCGCGATGCTTGCGGGTTCTGCGCCTGCCGGCTTCCGCGCCTACTGGTTCTGCGCCTCGCCGCGGTAGTACTCGAAGAACCAGCCGAAGAGGCCGATGAGCACCACGGGCAGCGAGAAGAAGAACAGCCACCAGCCGAAGATGATGCCCAGGAAGGCCAGGGCGCCGCCGAGGGCCAGGGCGAACGGCTGCCAGCTGTGCGGGCTGAAGAAGCCCACCTCGCCGGCGTCGTCGGCGACGTCCGCCTCCTTCTCGTCCTGCGGGCCGACGTCCACCCGGCGTGCGGTGAACGCCAGGTAGAAGCCGATCATCATGGCCAGACCGAAGGTGAGGAAGAGCGCGGTCGTGCCGACCGGCTCCTTCGACCAGACGCCGTAGACGATCGCCATGGCCAGCATGAAGAAGGAAAGCCAGATGAACATCTGTCCCTGGATCTTCACTTCCCGACCTCCTTGCCGGTGGCGGCTTCCTTGCCCGGGTCGACGACGTCACGCTGCCCGGTGTCCTCGATCTGGTCCAGGGCGGCGATCTCGGGATGGTGCAGGTCGAACGCGGGGGACTCGGACCGCACGCGCGGCAGGGTGACGAAGTTGTGCCGCGGCGGCGGGCACGAGGTCGCCCACTCCAGCGAACGGCCGTACCCCCAGGGGTCGTCGACCTCGATCTTCTTCCCGTGCTTGGCGGTCTTCCAGACGTTGTAGAAGAACGGCAGGAGGGACATGCCCAGCAGGAAGGAGCTGATCGTCGAGATGGTGTTCAGTGCGGTGAACCCGTCGGCGGCCAGGTAGTCGGCGTACCGGCGCGGCATACCCTCGGCGCCCAGCCAGTGCTGGACCAGGAAGGTGCCGTGGAAGCCGATGAACAGCGTCCAGAAGGTGATCTTGCCGAGCCGTTCGTCGAGCATCTTGCCGGTGAACTTCGGCCACCAGAAGTGGAAGCCGGCGAACATCGCGAAGACGACCGTGCCGAACACGACGTAGTGGAAGTGCGCCACCACGAAGTAGCTGTCGGAGACGTGGAAGTCCAGCGGCGGCGAGGCGAGGATGACACCGGTCAGACCACCGAAGGTGAAGGTGATCAGGAAGCCGATCGTCCAGAGCATCGGCGTCTCGAAGGACAGCGAGCCCTTCCACATCGTGCCGATCCAGTTGAAGAACTTCACGCCCGTCGGCACCGCGATGAGGAACGTCATGAACGAGAAGAACGGCAGGAGCACGCCGCCCGTCACGTACATGTGGTGCGCCCACACCGTCACCGACAGGCCGGCGATGGCGATGGTCGCGCCGATCAGGCCGATGTAGCCGAACATCGGCTTGCGGCTGAAGACCGGGATGACCTCCGAGACGATGCCGAAGAACGGCAGCGCGATGATGTACACCTCGGGGTGGCCGAAGAACCAGAACAGGTGCTGCCAGAGCAGCGCGCCGCCGTTGGACGAGTCGAAGACCATCGAGCCGAACTTGCGGTCCGACTCCAGCACCAGCAGTGCGGCGGCCAGCACCGGGAAGGCCAGCAGCACCAGCACACCGGTGAGCAGCACGTTCCAGGTGAAGATCGGCATCCGGAACATCGTCATGCCCGGCATGCGCATGCAGATGATGGTGGTGATGAAGTTGACCGAGCCGAGGATGGTGCCGAAGCCGGAGAAGGCCAGACCCATGATCCACATGTCGGCGCCGATGCCCGGCGAGTAGACCTCGCTGCTCAGCGGCGCGTACGCGAACCAGCCGAAGCTCGCCGACCCCTGCGGGGTGAGGAAGCCGCCGACCGCGATCAGCGAACCGAAGAGGTAGAGCCAGTAGGCGAACATGTTCAGACGCGGGAACGCCACGTCGGGCGCGCCGATCTGGAGCGGCATGATCCAGTTCGCGAAGCCCGCGAACAGCGGAGTGGCGAACATCAGCAGCATGACCGTGCCATGCATGGTGAACGCCTGGTTGAACTGCTCGTTCGACAGGATCTGCGTGCCCGGGCGGGCGAGTTCGGCGCGCATGAAGAGCGCCATCACGCCGCCGATGACGAAGAAGAAGAACGAAGTGATGAGGTACAGCGACCCGATCGTCTTGTGGTCGGTGGTCGTCAGCCACTTCACCACGACGTTGCCGGGCTCCTTGCGGCGCTGCGAGGAGAGACCGCTCTGGGCAGCGATCGTGTCCTCGGCGGCACCCTGGGGTTCGTTGAGGATGCTCACGGGTTATTCGTCTCCGCATTCCTGGTGTCGCCGATGGTCGCGACACCCGCCGGGATGTAACCGGTCTGGCCCTTCTCCGCCAGCTCTTCCAGGTGCTTCTGGTAGCGCTCCGGCGAAACGATCTTGACGTTGAAGAGCATCCGGGAGTGGTCCACACCGCACAGCTCGGCGCACTTGCCCATGTAGGTGCCCTCCATCTCGGGAGTCACCTCGAAGCGGTTGGTGTGGCCGGGGATGACGTCCTGCTTCATCAGGAAGGGAACCACCCAGAAGGAGTGGATGACGTCCCGCGAGGTCAGCACGAACTGGACGGTCTCGCCCTTCGGCAGCCACAGCGTCGGGCCCGGGTTGCCGTTCTGGAAGTTCCGGTCGGCCGGCGTGCCCGCGGTGTAGACGCCCTCGGCGCCCTCCGGGAACGCCTCCTTCATCCGGTCCGGGATGGCGGCGAGTTCCTCGGAGTCCGTGTTGTCCGTGGAGGTGTCGCCGTCGACGTTCTCGACGTAGTTGAAGCCCCAGCTCCACTGGTAGCCCACCACGTTGACGACGTGGTCCGGCTTGTCGGAGGTCTTCAGGAGCTCGGCCTCGTCACGGGCCGTGAAGTAGAAGAGGACCGACACGATGATGATCGGGACCACGGTGTACAGCGCCTCGATGGGCATGTTGTACCGGGTCTGTGTCGGGACCTCCACCTTGGTGTGCGAACGCCGGTGGAAGATGATGCTCCACAGGATCAGCCCGAGCACCAGGGCGCCCGTGGCGAGCGCAGCCGCCCACGAGCCCTGCCACAGGGAGAGGATCCGCGGCGCCTCCTCCGTCACCGGGGTGGGCATGCCGAGGCGGGGGAAGTCCTTGTAGGTGCAACCGGTGGCGGTAGCCAGGACCAGTCCCGCAGCCAGCGCCTGCGGCAGCATCCGCCGCATCGGGCGCCGTGACATGGGGGTACCGCCCACGCCCTTCGGGCGGTGGGGGAGGTCGGAGCCGTTGGGACTCACGTAGCGCCTTCCCGAGAGTCTCGCCCGCTCAGCCGGGCTCGGCCGTCTTGGTGGTCGGGCGCCGGCCCCTGGCGCGGGCAGGGGTTTGATGTTTATGCGGGCCAAACCTTACTGGACGGGATTTGGACCCGCGCCAGGAGGGTCCGTCTCCCGCGTGGCGGCTCCACTGCGGCCGTCCGGCGGTTCCGGCCGCGTCCCGCCCGCCCCGGCCCGCGTCCTCAACCGGCCGCCCCCGGCGCCTCCGAGCGCACCCGGCGCCCTCCGCGGATGCCGCACCCGGCCCCCCCCGTCGCGGCCCCGGGGCGGCCGTGACCGCGACACCTCCGCCCGCGTCGGGCGGAGGACGCCCCACGCGGCCGGCCTCGACCCGCCCCGGGGGGCCTCGTGCCGTTCGGCGGCCGGAAGCTGTCCGAGCCCGGACGTGCGACGAGGAGAGAGCCGGGCCCCGGACACCGGATGCCGCCGCGGAGACGCGGACCTGCTCCTCCGGCACGGGCCGAAGCCCGCCGTGCGGCGCGGGGAGGGGTTCCGGGATCCACCGGGCCGGGCGCTAGCGTGAAGGCGTGCCGTACTTCGACGCCGCGTCGTCCGTTCCGCTGCATCCCGTCGCCCGGCAGGCCCTGGTCGCCGCGCTGGACGAAGGCTGGGCCGATCCGGCCCGGCTCCACCGCGAGGGCCGGCGCGCGCGGATGCTGCTGGACGCCGCGCGGCAGACCGCCGCGGAGGCCGTCGGATGCCGCCCGGACGAGCTGACGTTCACCCCGTCGGGCACACAGGCCCTGCACACCGGCGTGGCCGGTGCGGTCGCAGGCCGACGGCGTGCGGGCCGGCACCTGGTGGTCTCCGCGGTGGAGCACTCCGCGGTGTTGCACGCGGCGGCCGCCCACGAGGCGGACGGCGGGACCGTCGCCGAGGTGGCCGTGGGCCGTACGGGCGCCGTCGACCCCGGAGCGTTCTCCGCCGCGCTCACCGAGGGCACCGCCCTGGCCTGCCTGCAGAGCGCCAACCACGAGGTCGGCACCGAACAGCCCGTCGCCGGCGTGGCCGAGGCGTGCCGTGCGGCGGGCGTGCCACTGCTGGTGGACGCGGCCCAGTCGCTCGCCTGGGATGCGGTGGACGGCCCGTGGTCGCTGCTGGCCGGCAGCGCCCACAAGTGGGGCGGTCCGCCCGGAGTCGGCCTGCTCGTGGTGCGGAAGGGCACCCGCTTCGCCCCGCCGGGCCCCTCGGACGAGCGGGAGTCGGGCCGCGCCCCGGGCTTCGGGAACCTCCCGGCGGTCGTCGCCGCCGCGGCGTCGCTGCGGGCGGTGCGCGCGGAGGCCGCGGCCGAGGCCGCCAGGCTCCGGGCGCTGGTGGACCGCGTCCGCACACGGGTACCCGAACTCGTCGGGGACGTAGAGGTGGTGGGCGACCCGGTGCACCGGCTGCCGCACGTGGTCACCTTCTCCTGCCTGTACGTGGACGGCGAGGCGCTGCTGCACGCCCTGGACCGCGCCGGGTTCTCGGTGTCGTCCGGCTCCTCCTGCACGTCGAGCACGCTGACGCCCAGCCACGTGCTGCGCGCCATGGGGGTGCTGTCCGAGGGGAACGTCCGCGTGTCGTTGCCGCCGGGTGCCCGCGAGGAGGACGTGGAACGATTCCTGGCCGAACTCCCCGGCGCGGTGGCGTCCGTGCGCGCCCAGCTCGGCGCACCGGCGAGCGCCCCCGGCGCACCGGCCGACATCCGGGCGGACGGCGGCCCGGAAGCGTCCGAGGACGCGGAGGAGGGCGCCCTGACCGTGGACGCACTCGGCACGCTGTGTCCGGTGCCGGTGATCGAGCTGGCGAAGGTGATCGGCGAGGTACCCGTCGGCGGGGTGATCACGGTCCTCGCGGACGACGAGGCCGCCCGGCTCGACATTCCCGCCTGGTGCGCGATGCGCGGCCACACCTACCTGGGCGCCGGTCCGGACGGCACGTCCTACCGGATCCGCCGGGCCGCCTGAGCGGCCCGGACCGGTCCGGCGTCAGCCGAGGTGGGACTGCACCTCGGCGGCCGCGGCGTCGCCGTAGGCCTTGGTGAAGCGCTCCATGAAGTTGCCGCGACGCAGCTCGTACTCCTGGGTGCCCAGGGTCTCGATGACCAGGGTGGCCAGCATGCAGCCGACCTGCGCGGCGCGTTCGAGCGAGACGTCCCAGCTCAGACCGGTGAGGAAGCCGGCCCGGAAGGCGTCGCCCACGCCGGTGGGGTCGACCTTGGCCTCCTCCTCGGGCGGGCTGACGAGGAGGGGCTCCTCGCCCTTGCGGTCGATCCGCACGCCCTTGGCGCCCAGGGTGGTCACCCGGGTGCCGACCCGGTCGAGGATGTCCGCGTCGCTCCAGCCGGTCTTGGACTCGACCAGGCCCTTCTCGTACTCGTTGGTGAAGAGGTACGTCGCGCCCTCCGTCAGCACGCGGATGTCGTCGCCCTCCATGCGCGCGATCTGCTGGGAGAAGTCGGCGGCGAAGGGAATGCCGCGGGTACGGCACTCCTCGGTGTGGCGGATCATCGCCTCGGGGTCGTCGGCGCCGATGCACACCAGGTCCAGGCCGCCCACGCGCTCGGCCACGGCCTGGAGTTCGATCAGGCGGGCCTCGCTCATCGCGCCGGTGTAGAACGAGCCGATCTGGTTGTGGTCGGCGTCCGTGGTGCACACGAAGCGGGCGGTGTGCGCGGTGGTGGAGATGCGCACCGACTCGGTGTCCACGCCGTGCCGGTCCAGCCAGGCCCGGTACTCCTCGAAGTCCTCGCCGGCCGCGCCGACCAGGATCGGGCGGGCGCCCAGGCAGCCCATGCCGAAGCAGACGTTCGCCGCCACCCCGCCGCGGCGCACGTCCAGGGAGTCGACCAGGAAGGACAGCGAGACCGTGTGCAGCTGGTCCGCGACGAGCTGGTCGGCGAAACGGCCGGGGAAGGTCATCAGGTGGTCGGTCGCGATGGAGCCGGAGACAGCGATACGCACGGCGAATTCGCTCCAGGAAGGAGAACGGAAGGCGGTCCCGACCACGCTACCCGGTCACCGACCGTATCCGAACAGGACAGAACTACCAGATAGTAGGGCTTTCCCCCGTCTTCGGAGCATGCGTACTGTCGGGGTATGAGCACCCATGGCGCCGATGCGCCCACAGCCGGTCACCGTTCGGCGGAGCCGGAGTCCCTCGCCCAGCTGCGCGGCGACTGCGCACGAATGTCCGAGCGCTGGCCCCGCACGGCGCACGGTGCCGCGCCGTGCGCGGCGGCGTCGGAGCGGCCGCGCGGGGTGCACGTCCCGGAGCGCTCCGCGCACCTGTTGGACGGCATGTCCGACTACGGGGACTAGGACCGCGCCAGGACCTGTCCGGGAGACCCGGTCTCCCGGTCCGCGTGGGGCGGAGGGCCGTGCGGACGGACCCGGGCCCGTCCGCACACCACACCGTGCCGCCCGCACACCGCGCCGCCGGCCGTGCCGCGCTTCGCCCGGATCGGCCCTGGTCGACGGGCTGCCGGACGCCCACGAACGGCCTCTCGTCGCCCCGCTCGGCGCCCCCGTGGCGCGGTCCCGTGACGCGGCCGGCGGAACGGCCCGGGAACCGCTCGCCGTCCGGTCCCGTCCAAGGGGCGTCCCCGCAAGGGATGCGGGCCCGACAGAAGAGCGGAGCCGAAGGAGCGATGTGGTGAGCACCCAGGAGACCCCCGAGGGACCCCGACTGCGCCGGCGACTGACCGTCGCCTCGGTGGCGACGGCCGTTCTGCTGGCCGGAGGCGGCGGAGCCTACTGGGCCTCGAACGCCGCCGAGTCGGACGACGACACGACGGCCGCCGCCGACAGCCGTGAGAAGCCGCCGCCGCTTGTGCTGGACAGCCTCGGGCTGAGCGAGTCGGGCGACACCCCGGAGCGCGGCATCGCGCCGGGCGAGCCCAACCCCAACGCGACCGTGTACGAGGCCGAGGGCGACCTGCCCGACGGCCCGGGCTCGGCGCCGGTGCACCGTCCCGAAGGGGACGTGACCGAGGCCGAGATGCAGGCGATCGCCGACGCGTTCGGCGTGGACGGCGCCCCGACGGAGAGCGACGCGGGCTGGCGGGTCGGCGGCACGCCGGACGGGAGCGGTCCGCTGCTGACGGTGGACGAGGATTCCGGCGCGTGGTCCTTCATCCGCCACCGGCCCACCGGCGACGACCTGTGCGGCAAGCCGAAGGACGGCGGCGCCGGCAAGCCGCCCGCCCCGTGCCCCGACCAGCAGGCCGACGGCGAGGGGCAGCCGAGCAGCGACGGTGAGCGCGGGGGCGACCCGGTGCCCGCCGACGAGGCGAAGAAGACCGTGCAGCCCGCGCTGGAGGCGCTCGACCTGGAGAAGGCTGCGCTGGACGCGTCGCACTCCTACCAGGACACCCGCCTGGTGACCGCGAAGCCGCGTCCCGGCGGCTTCCCCTCCCAGGACTGGTCCAGCACGTTCACGGTGAACGCCGCCGGCGAGCTGGTGCGGGGCCACGGCCGGCTGGGCGAGCTGGTCAAGGGCGCCGTGTACCCGGTCATGACGGCGGAGGAGACGCTGAAGGCGCTGAACAAGCACCGTGCGCCCGCCGGCATGCCGGAGGTCCCGTCCTGCGACGACGCGCCGCCGCCGCGCCCGAAGGACGAGAACACCGACCTCGGCGGCTACCCGAAGGCCGACGACGTGATCACGTGTGCGCCCCCCGGTTCCGAGGGCTCGTCCCCGGGCGGCGGGGAGGCCACCGCGACGGTGAGCGGTGCGACGTTCGGTCTGGCGGCCGAGTACTCGAAGGGCGCGCCGGTCCTGGTCCCCGCGTGGATCTTCGACGTGGAGAAGCAGGGTGCCGAGGGCACCTACCAGGTCGCCTTCCCGGCAGTGGAGCGCGAGTACCTGCGCACTCCCGAGGACAAGGGCGGCGAGGACGGCGGTGACACGCCGGTCTCCCCCGGATCGCCGGACGGCCGGAAGCTGATCTCGTACCGCGCCGACGGTCGTGACCTGACGGTCACCTTCTGGGGTGGCGTCTGCCACGACTACCGGGCCGTCGCGAAGCCGGCGGACGGCGGGGTCGAGGTGAAGGTCGAGCCGAAGAACCCGGAGCCCAAGGAGAACTGCATCATGATCGCCGAGAAGCAGAAGGTGACGGTGCAGCTCGACAAGCCGCTGGACGACCGTAAGGTGCTGGACGCCAGGAGCGGCGACCCGCTGCCGAAGAAGTGACCGACGCGTCGGCACGACGCACGACGCACGCATGACGAGGGCGGCGACCCGGAAGGGGTCGCCGCCCTCGTCGTGCGCCGTGCCGGGCACCTCGTCGCGAGGTGCCCGGCGGGCTGCCTCAGCTGATCAGCTGAACGAGTCGCCGCAGGCGCAGGAGCCCGAGGCGTTCGGGTTGTCGATGGTGAAGCCCTGCTTCTCGATGGTGTCGACGAAGTCGATGGAGGCGCCGCCCAGGTAGGGGGCGCTCATCCGGTCGGTGACCACCTTGACGCCGTCGAAGTCCTTCACCACGTCGCCGTCGAGCGAACGCTCGTCGAAGAAGAGCTGGTACCGAAGGCCGGAGCAGCCACCGGGCTGGACGGCCACGCGGAGCGCGAGGTCGTCACGACCCTCCTGCTCGAGGAGGCTCTTGACCTTCACCGCGGCGGCGTCGGACAGGATGATGCCCTCACTCACAGCGGTCTCGTCCGATACGGACATCTGCTTCTCTCCCGGGTTGTTCGGACTGCTCTGCCATGGGCTGGAACGGAAGACATCCCGGATTCATTCCAGTCCCGGCACGTCGCGATCCCTCGTCCCTTGCGGTTCTCATGCTCGCACATCCGGCGCGGGGCGGTCACGAGCGTGCGGCGTACCGGGTGGGACGGGGCGGGACGCCGTGGGGTCACCCGGGGTGGCGGTATGCGTCACATCGACACGATGCCCGTCGTCAAACTGACGTGAACCGGTTATGATAGATAACGTCACTAAGACGATAAGTACGCGTGGATCAGAACGCGTGTTCCGAACAGAAAGGGTGCGTGATCGTGTCCACCACCCAACCCCTGGACGTGCAGCCCACGCCGCTCGCCCTGCTCCTGCTCGGCCGCGAGGCCGACCCCTCGAGCGAACGCGGCGTCGACTGTCCCGGCGAGCTTCCCTCCCCCTCCGACCCGGATCTGGTGGAGCGCGCCCGCGCGGCCAAGGAGAAGCTGGGCGACAAGGTCTTCGTGCTCGGGCACCACTACCAGCGGGACGAGGTCATCGAGTTCGCCGACGTCACCGGTGACTCCTTCAAGCTGGCGCGGGAGGCGGCCGCCCGTCCGGAAGCCGAGTACATCGTCTTCTGCGGCGTGCACTTCATGGCCGAGTCGGCCGACATCCTCACCTCCGCACGTCAGCAGGTCGTCCTCCCCGACCTCGCGGCCGGCTGCTCCATGGCCGACATGGCGACGGCGGAACAGGTCGCCGAGTGCTGGGACGTGCTGACCGAAGCGGGAGTGGCGGAGCGCACGGTGCCCGTCTCCTACATGAACTCCTCCGCCGACATCAAGGCGTTCACCGGGCGCCACGGCGGCACGATCTGCACCTCCTCCAACGCCCGCCGCGCACTGGACTGGGCGTTCGAGCAGGGGGAGTCCGGGCAGAACAAGGTCCTCTTCCTTCCCGACCAGCACCTGGGCCGCAACACCGCCGTCCGGGACATGGGCCTGTCCCTGGACGACTGCGTGGTCTACAACCCGCACAAGCCGGGCGGCGGCCTCACCGCCGAGCAGCTGCGCGACGCGAGGATGATCCTGTGGCGCGGCCACTGCTCGGTGCACGGCCGCTTCTCGCTGGACTCCGTCGACGACGTGCGCGCCCGCATCCCGGGCGTCAACGTCCTGGTGCACCCCGAGTGCAAGCACGAGGTGGTGGAGGCCGCGGACTTCGTCGGATCCACGGAGTACATCATCAAGGCGCTCGAGGCCGCCCCCGCGGGCTCGAAGTGGGCCATCGGCACCGAACTGAACCTCGTACGGCGGCTGGCGAACCGTTTCGCGGACGAGGACAAGGAGGTCGTCTTCCTCGACCGCACGGTGTGCTTCTGCTCGACGATGAACCGCATCGACCTCCCGCACCTGGTGTGGGCGCTGGAGTCGCTGGTCGAGGGCACCGTGGTCAACCGCATCGAGGTGGACCCGGAGACCGAGCAGTACGCCAAGACGGCCCTGGAGCGGATGCTGGCGCTGCCGTGACCTGGTGAAGTCCGGCGCCGGGAACCGACCGGCTCCGGTGGACGTCACCGGAGCAGAGTCGAGCGAGCGCAGGAAGGTACCAGACCCATGCCGGAGCGGTTGGTCGAGGAGTCACGGCTCCGACAGCTGCTCGAGGAGGACCCGTACGACGTCCCGCGCGGCGGGGTCGCCGACCTGGAACGCCTCGCCGCGCTGCTCGACGCGGTCGTGCCGCCGTTCCCCCGCGCGGGCGGTCCCGCCCCCGGCGAGGAAGCGGCGGTGGCCGCGTTCCGCGCGGCACGCCTTCGGCAGACGGCCTCGCGGGGGCCCGCCGGACCGGCCTACGCCGCCGCGTCCACATCCGTCTCCGCCGCGCAGCGGCGGCGGAGGGGCGGCCCGCGTTCGACCACGCTCGGAGTGGTGACCGCGCTCATGCTCGGCGGGGGGATCGCCGTGGCCGCCGGCGGCGGGGTGCCGGACCTCGGCCGTTTCCCGGGCGGCTCCGGAGGCGGGCCGGCGGAACCCGCGCCCTCCTCGGCCCCGCCCACCGCACCCGGCGAGAGGACGCTCACGCCTCCGGCGGCCCCGGCTCCCGGCCGTACGCCGGGCCGGGACGGGGACCGCGAACAGCGCAAGCACCGCGACGGCCGGAAGGGCACGAAGGAGGGCGGCGACCGGGAGCGACAGGGCGACGAGCGCGGCCGGGACCTCCGGAACGGGCCCGACGGGAGACCGGACCGCCCGGACCGCCCCGACCGGAGGCCCGCTCAGACGGGCCGGGACGGAAACGCGCAGCAGGAGAAGGCCGAGAGGGAGGAGCGGCGCGGCGAGAAGAAGGACCGCGACCGCCCGCGCGCCGGCCAGGCGCCGGGGAGGGGCGGATCACCGGACCGCGCCCGCGAGGACCGGCGAGGCGACCGCGACGGCACGGCGCGGGATTCGCGGGACGACCGGCCCGGACAGGACCGCCGCTGAGAGGCGCGGCCCGGCACGGGAGGGGTGCGGGAGCGAGCCGCCTGGCGTCAGGTGACGTCGAGCGCCTCGGTGTCCGCCGGCGCCTCGGCGCCCGCGCCGACTCCGGTGTCCGCCGGCAGGCCCGCGGCAAGGTCGGCCGCGGCACGCACCAGCGGCACGGCCATCAGCGCCCCGGCCCCGCCGCCCACCACGATGCGGTGGTCCGTGAGCGGCTCCAACGACATGCGGTCGAGCGCCTTCGCCTGCGCGGGCTCGTCCGTGGCCTGACCCGCGAGCCACCAGTCGGGGGCCCGGAAGGCCACCCGCTGGCCCACCAGAGCGCAGGCGGCGGAGACCACACCGTCCAGGATCACCGGCGTCCGCCGCACCGCCGACTGGAGCAGGAACCCGGTCATCGCCGTGAGATCCGCGCCCGCGACGGTCGCGAGCAGCCGGAGCTGGTCGCCGAGCACGGGCCGCGCGCGGCGCAGCCCGTCCCGGATCGCCGCGCACTTGCGCATCCACGCCAGGTCGTCGATCTGCGCACCGCCCCGGCCGGTCACCACGGACGCGTCGGTCCCGCAGAGGGCGGCGACGAGGGCACCGGCCGCCGTGGTGCCTCCGACGGACAGGTCGCCGAGCACGACCAGGTCCGTCCCGGAATCCGCCTCCTCGTCGGCGAGCGCCATGCCCGTGCGGAAGGCCTGCTCGGCCTCGGCTCCGGTGAGGGAGTCCTCGACGTCCAGCCGGCCGGAGGACCTGCGGACACGGTGCCGGGTGACGTCCTCGGGCAGCTCGGCGGGGTCGCAGTCGAGCGACATGTCGACGATGCGGAGCGGCACCTCGAGACGCCGCGCGAGGATCGCGGCCGGGCTGTCGCCGTCGAGCGCGGACCGGACGAGCGTGTGGGCGGACCCGGCCGGACGGGCGGAGACCCCGAGTCCGGCGACGCCGTGATCACCGGCGAAGAGCAGGAAGCGGGGGTTACGGATCGGCTGCACCGGTACCTGTGCCTGCGCCGCGGCGAGCCACTCCCCCAGCTCGTCGAGCCGGCCCAGGGCCCGCGGGGGAAGGCCGGTGCGTGCCCGCCGCTCCTCCGCGTCCCGTCGGAGGCCGCCGTGCGGCCGCTGGATGAGGTCGGAGAACGCGTCGAGGTTCAGGGTCCCGTCAGGCATGCGCAGAGGCTACGCGAACGGGGCACGCCCGCGGGGCCGGGCCCCGGAGCGGCGGTGCACCCACGCCCACGTGGCGCGGGCGCCGCGCGCCACGGTGCCCGCGCCGGGGTGAAACGGCGGTCCGCGCCTCCCGCCGTCGCGGGGCGACGCCGCCGCCGAGCGGCGCGTCAGCCGTGGAGGCTCATCGGGCCGTAGATCTTGGTGCCGTCCTCCAGGAGGGTGACCTGGTCCGCGCCGCCGTCGAGCAGTTCGCGCCACACCTCGCCGATCCAGGACTCGGCGTCCCCCTGCGTGGAGAACTCGTCCGGCTGGACGACGGGTTCCGTCTCCGTGCCGTCGGACTTCTCGAACCGCCACGTCCACGCCATGTCGCCTCCCGCAGCAACTGATCGGCTGTGCTTGCTCACCGCAGCGTAATGCCCGTTGCGCGGCCGGCCACGCCTCGCGAGACGATCAGGGCGTGGAACTCACTCTGCTCGGCACCGGTGCCCCCGCCGGACTGCCCCGCCCGGACTGTCCCTGCGCCGCGTGCGCCCGCGCGACCGGCGGCGACGCGCGGGCCGCGACGGCTCTGCTGCTGGACGGCACGCTGCTGCTCGACCTGACCCCCGGCTCGGCCCTCGCGGCGGCCCGCGCGGGGAAGACGCTGCACGGCGTGCGGCAGGTACTGCTGTCGCACCCGCACGACGGACCCCCGGTGGAGGTCCCGGCCGCGCTGCCGCAGCCGGTGCGCGTGCCCGACGGCCAGGAGCTGTCGCTGCTCGGCGGGCATCGGGTGCGGGCGGTGGCGCTGGACGCGCCGGGCACGGGCTACGAGGTGGCCGGTCCGGACGGGGAGCGGCTGCTGTACCTGCCGCCCGAGGGTGCCGTGGCGGGTCACGAACAGGTGGGCGGGCCGTACGCGATGGTGCTGCTCGACGTGATCGGGCGTCCGGACGGGCTGGCACGGCTGCGGGCCGCGGGGGCTGTCGGGCCGACCACGGACGTGGTGGCCGTCCACCTGGATCACGACGTGCCGCCGGGTGGGGAGCTGCGCCGCAGGCTCGCCGCCGCGGGCGCGCGTCCGGTGCCGGACGGCACCACGCTGGCCGTCGGCGCGTACCAGGACGTGCCGGAGCCGCCGCGCCGCACGCTGGTGCTCGGCGGCGCACGGTCGGGCAAGTCGGTGGAGGCGGAGCGGCGGCTCGCGACGTATCCGGACGTGCTGTACGTGGCGACGAGCGGGCGTCGAGAGGGCGACCCGGACTGGGCGGCGCGGGTGGCAGCGCACCGGGCGCGGCGTCCGGGGTCGTGGCGCACCGTGGAGACCTGCGACCTCGCGCCGCTGCTCGCCGCACCGGAGGAACCGGCGCTGCTGGTCGACTGCCTGGCGCTCTGGCTGACCGACGCGATGGACGCGGTCGGCGCGTGGGAGGACGCGCGGTGGGAGCGCGGCGGAGCCAGGGCGCTGGCCGGGCGGGTGGCCGAGCTGGCGGCGGCGGTGCGGGAGACGCGGCGCCGGGTGGTGCTGGTGAGCAACGAGGTCGGCTCCGGGGTGCATCCCGAGACGCCCGCGGGTCGCCGCTTCCGCGACGAGCTGGGCCGACTGAACGCGGCCGTCGCCGCGGAGTGCGAGACGGTGCTGCTCGCCGTGGCGGGCGTCGTCACCCCGCTGCGGTCCTGAGCCCGGGTCCCGGGGCGTACCAGCCCGCCGGGATTGGGCCCCGGCGGGCTCCGCGTTCACCCCACGACGGCGGGGCGGCGCAGACCGCACAGGTGGAGGTAGGCGGCCACGCCCCGGTAGGGGTCCGTACGGGAGGCGCGCTCCTCGGCCGCGAGCTGGCGCGGCAGCAGGGCGCGGCGGTCGTCGTCGGGGGTGAAGACCTGCACGCCGTACCAGGCCCGCAGCGGCACGCCGACGCCCGCGAGCAGCGAGGTCATCGGTTCGAGGCGGAAGGCGCGCTCGGCGAAGTCGAACGCGGCCAGTGCCGCCTCCCAGTCGCCGGCGCGCGCGGGGTGCAGGGCGAGTGCGGCGTCGTTGCGGATCATGACCGACAGCAGGCCGCCGGGGGCGAGGACGCGCGCGAGTCCGGCCAGGGTGCTGGCCGGGTCGTGCGACGCGGTCAGCCCGTCGTGGCAGAGCACGACGTCGAAGGTGCCCGGCGGGAAGTGGGCTCCGGCCTCCTGGCCGCCCCCCTGGACGAGGCGCACCCGCTCCCGTACGGCCGTGTCCTCGGCGTCGAGGGCCTCGCCCACGTAGGCGTGCACCGCGGCGTCGGCTTCCAGACCGGTCACCCGGTGGCCGGCTCGCGCGAGACGCAGCGTCCGTTCGACCGGGCCGAGACCGGCTTCGAGGACGGTCAGCGGGCCGCCGCCGGGGAAGTGGGCGGCGAGCTGTTCGTCGAGCTGCCGGGCGACCAGGTCGTGCCGGATCAGGGCCGTTCGCCGCGGGCGACCTGCGGCTTGGGCAGGCGCATCCGGCGCATCTGGAGGGTGCGCATGAAGGCGTAGAAGACCGCGCCGCGCCGGTTCTCGTCCGGGAAGCGCTCGGCGAGCCCCTTCTTCAGGCGGAAGCTCATCGCGAAGGAGTCGATGACGATCGTCGCGATGACGCCGATCCACATCACGAAGGCGATGTTCTTGAACTGCGGCGACGGCACGATGCTGAGGATCAGGATGAGCACCGCGATCGGCAGGAAGAACTCGGCGACCGACCACTTGGCGTCCACGAAGTCGCGGGCGTACCGGCGCACCGGCCCCTGGTCGCGCGCGGGGAGGTACCGCTCGTCGCCGCCGGCCAGCGCCTGCCGCTGCCGCTGCATGTCGGCACGGCGCGCCTCGCGGGCCCGCTTCGCAGCCTCCTTGCGGTTGGCCGGGGGCTTCGCGAGGGTGCGGCGCTGCGCCAGCGCGTCGCTGCGCTTGGGCGTGGGCCGGCCCTTGGGGGCCTGCGGGTCGCGGATCTGCTGGGGCTCGGCCTCGGTCACCCTGGTGACGGCCTGCCCGTCCTTCGTACGGCTTCGGAACACGTCTCTACAGTACGGTGCCGCCGGAGGTGCTCCCCACCCCTGCGGGGGAACGATCCGGCAACACCGCCCCGTCCCGCACCCGCTGTCTCCTCCCTGCGCGGGAGAGCGGAGCGAATGATCGTCCTCGCGGATGAGCGGATCCGGTTCGAGGCGGTGCGGTAATGGAAGAAGGCCCCGTACCCTGGGGTCAAGAAGACGTGCTGAGGCTCGAGTCCGTTACTGAAGGGGGCGCGCGAGGCCCATGAGCGGTGTCATGAAGCGTATGGGGATGATCTTCCGCGCGAAGGCCAACAAGGCCCTGGACCGGGCCGAGGACCCGCGCGAGACGCTCGACTACTCGTACCAGAAGCAGCTGGAGCTGCTGCAGAAGGTGCGCCGCGGCGTCGCCGACGTCGCGACCTCCCGCAAGCGGCTGGAACTCCAGCTCAGCCAGCTGCAGACGCAGTCGTCCAAGCTGGAGGACCAGGGCAAGAAGGCGCTGGCTCTGGGGCGCGAGGACCTGGCCCGGGAGGCGCTGACCCGCCGGGCGGCCCTCCAGCAGCAGGTCACCGATCTGGAGACGCAGCACCAGACGCTCTCCGGCGAGGAGGAGAAGCTCACCCTTGCGGCGCAGCGCCTCCAGGCGAAGGTCGACGCCTTCCGCACCAAGAAGGAGACGATCAAGGCCACGTACACCGCCGCGCAGGCGCAGACGCGGATCGGCGAGGCGTTCACCGGCATCTCCGAGGAGATGGGCGACGTCGGCATGGCCATCCAGCGAGCGGAGGACCGTACGCAGCAGCTCCAGGCCCGCTCCGGCGCCATCGACGAGCTGCTCGCCTCCGGTGCGCTGGAGGACCCGTCGGGCACGGCGAAGGACGACATCTCGGCCGAGCTGGACCGCCTGTCCGGTGGTTCGGACGTCGAGCTGGAGCTCCAGCGGATGAAGGCGGAGCTGGCGGGCGGTTCCGGCTCGGAGCGGCAGGCGCTCGAGGGCGGCGCGCAGGGCGGGACCGAGGCCCCGCAGAACGGCACCGCCCAGACCGGCGGTCAGCAGGGGCAGGACACCCCCCGGTTCGACAAGCAGTGACCGCCGGCCGGTGCCGGGCCGGCCGACGGGTGGGTCCGGCCGGTGCCGGGTCGTGCGCCTCGTGAGGAGGAGAGCGTCGTGATCGTCAGGATCATGGGAGAAGGCCAGGTCAGGCTCGAGGACAGCCATTTTCCCGAGCTCAACCGGCTGGACGACGAGCTGGCCGCCGAGATGGACTCCGGCGACGAGACGGGCTTCCGGCGCACGCTGAGCGCGCTGCTGGACGCGGTGCGGGAGATGGGCACGCCGCTCCCGGACGACGCGCTGGAGCCTTCCGAGCTGATCCTCCCGGCACCGGAGGCCACGCTGGACGAGGTGCGCGGGATGCTGAACGAGGACGGGCTGATCCCGGGCACGACGGACCCGGAGCCGGCGGAGTAGGCGCCTCGCGGGTGAGCGGCGCGACACGTCCGTCGACGGCGGTGGCGGCGCGCCGCCCCGGCGGGAGCCCGTAACGTGCGTGCCGTGACCAGCGACCCCATCGATCCCCTCGGCGCCGGCGGCGGACGCCTGGCCGAGCTGCGGCGCAGGCTGCGCGCCCACCCGTACGTGGTGGACGCGCTGCTGGCGGCGGGCACGCTGCTGTGCGTCCTGGCGGCGGCGGGCACCGAACCGCACGGGCCGGACGGCCACCCCACCTTCCGCGACCCGTATCTCGACCTGACCACGGTGGTGCTGGCGGGCGTGTCCTGCGCGTCGCTGGTGGCGCGGCGCCCGGCGGCGCTGATCGTGCTGTGCGTGACCAGCGTGGTCACGGTGGCGGGTCTGGTGCTGGACCACCCCGACGCGGCGGGGCCCGGCGCGAGCCGGGCGCCGCTGGCAGCGGCGGCCGTCGTCGCCCTCTACACGGTCTCCAACCGCACCGACCGGGCCACCTCCTGGCGGGTGGGCGCGATCACCGTCGGCACCCTGACCGCCTCGGCGATGCTGTTCGGCGAGGGCCCCTGGTACGCGCAGGAGAACCTGGCGATCTTCGCGTGGACGGCGCTGGCGGCCGCGGCCGGTGAGGCGGTGCGCGGACGCCGCGCGTTCGTCGACGCCATCCGGGAGCGGGCCGAGCGCGCGGAGCGCACCCGGGAGGAGGAGGCCCGGCGCCGGGTCGCCGAGGAACGCATGCGCATCGCCCGCGAGCTGCACGACGTGGTCGCCCACCACATCGCCCTGGTCAACGTGCAGGCGGGGGTGGCGTCGCACGTGATGGACCAGCGGCCGGACCAGGCGAAACAGGCCCTGGCCCATGTACGGGAGGCCAGCCGTCACGCCCTGGACGAGCTGCAGGCGACGGTCGGGCTGCTGCGACAGTCCGGCGACCCCGCGGCGCCCACCGAACCGGCGCCGGGGCTGGAGCTGCTGGCGGAGCTGGTGGCGGGCTTCGAGCAGGCGGGGCTCCGCGTGGACGTCGAACTGCCGCCGCGCGGGGCGCCGTTGCCGTCGGCCATCGACCTCACCGCCTACCGGGTGGTGCAGGAGGCGCTGACCAACGTGCAGAAGCACGTCGGCGCGGGGGCGCGGGTGGCGGTGCGCATCACGCGGGACCCGGCGGCACTGCGGATCGGCGTGGTGGACGACGGCGCGGGCGCGGCGGCCCGCGGCGCGCAGGACGTGGACGCCGGGCACGGAGAGCGCGACGGGGCGGAGCACCGCGGTGGCGGGCACGGGCTGACCGGCATGCGGGAGCGGGCGGCCGCCCTGAACGGGCGGTGCGACGCCGAGCCGGTCGAGGGCGGCGGCTTCGCCGTCCGGGTGCTGCTGCCGCTGCGCGCGACGGTGCCCGAGCCCGGTCCGGGGCCGGTGCCCGCACCGGGGTCCGGGGCCGTCGGCGTGCCGGCTCCGGAGGACGTGGCTGCTCCGGAGAACGTGGCGGCCTCGGAGGACGTGGCGGCCTCGGAGAGCGTACGGACTCCCGGCGGCGGGGAGCGGGGGGCGTGACCATCCGCGTCGTACTCGCCGACGACCAGGCCCTGTTGCGCAGCGCCTTCCGCGTCCTGGTCGACTCCGAAGCCGACATGCGGGTCGTCGGCGAGGCGTCGGACGGCGCCGAGGCGGTGGAGGTCGCCCGCCGCGAAGCGGCCGACGTGGTCCTGATGGACATCCGGATGCCCGGTACGGACGGCATCGTGGCCACCCGGGAGATCTGCGCCGACCCCGCTCTCGCCCGCGTGAAGGTGGTCATCCTCACCACCTTCGAGCAGGACGCGTACGTGCTCCGGGCGCTGCGGGCCGGTGCCTGCGGCTTCCTCGGCAAGGGCGCCGAGCCGGACGAGCTGCTGGCCGCCGTCCGCATCGCGGCGGCGGGCGACGCCCTGCTCTCCCCCGCCGCGACGAAGGGCCTCATCAGGCGGTTCCTCACGCACGACGGCGGGGCCTCGGGCGGAGACGGGAGCGACGGCGTTGGAGGCGGCGTGCCGGGGCTGGACGCGCTCACCGCACGGGAGCGCGAGGTGCTGTCCCTGGTGGCGGGCGGGCTCTCCAACGACGAGATCGCCGGACGGCTGACGGTGAGCCCGCTGACGGTGAAGACGCACGTCAACCGGATCATGGGCAAGCTCGGCGCCCGGGACCGGGCGCAACTGGTCGTGGCCGCCTACGAGAGCGGCCTGGTCCGGCCCGGCACGCAGCCGGACGGCTAGCCTCTGTCGTCATGGACGCGGGCAGGGCGACGACGGGTGAGGGGCTGCGGTTCGCCTTCGGCACGCTGACCGTGATCCCCGTGCGGGTGGCGCGCTGGGACCGTGCCGCGGCCGGGCGGGGCATGGGATGCGCCCCGTTCGTGGGGCTGGCGGTCGGCGCGGTCTCCGGACTGGCGGGCGCGGCGCTGCTGGTACTGGGCGCGGGGCCGCTGCTCGCCGCGGTGGCGGCGGTCGCCGTGCCGGCGGCCCTGACCCGCGGGCTGCACCTGGACGGCCTGGCCGACGTGGCGGACGGGCTGGGCAGCGGACGTCCCGCGGACGAGGCGCTGCGGATCATGAAGCAGTCCGACATCGGGCCCTTCGGCGTCCTGACGCTCGTGCTGGTGCTGCTGGCCCAGGTCGCCGCGCTCGCCGAACTGTACGGCGCGGGCTGGCTGCTCGGGGCGGCCGGCGCGCTGGTCGCGGCGGTCGCCGCACGGGTGGTGCTGACGCTCGCGGCACGGGCGGGCGTGCCCGCAGCCCGGCCGGACGGGCTCGGTGCGGTGGTGGCCGGGGCGGTACCGGTGCGGACGGCGCTGCTCGTCGCGGTGCTCGCCGTCGTCGCTGCGGGGGCGGTCGACTGGCGGTACGGCGTGGCCGTGGTGGCCGCGTCGTGCGCGGCGGAAGCGCTGGTGCGGCGGTGCCGGGCACGGTTCGGCGGTGTGACCGGGGACGTCTTCGGCGCGGCAGCGGAGTCCGCCGCCACGGTCGCCCTGCTCGCCCTCACCCTCGGCTGAGGCCCGCCGTCCGCTCCCCCGCACCGCTCCCCCGTCCCATGCCGGTCCCGCTCGCCGGGGACGGAGAGGGGCACGGGGGCGGCGCTTCGCACCGGAACCGCGTAGGGTCGCCCGAAAACACGGGCCCAGGCGGGCATACGATGCCCGAAGTGCCCGAAGCCGTGCACCACCCCGACGGCTCACTCAACGAAAGCAGGTCCCTTCCACCGTGTCTGCTCTGACTCTCAGCACCTCGTCCGGCGCGACGCTGCGCGCGGACGCCGTCGTCGTCGGTGTCGCCAAGGGCGCCGAGGGCCCCGTCGTCGCCTCCGGCGACGACTCCGTGGACAAGGCCTTCGGCGGCGGACTGGCCGCCATCCTGGAGACGCTGGGGGCCGGCGGAGCCGAAGGCGAAGTGACCAAGGTCCCCGCGCCGGGCGACGGCCTGAAGGCCCCGCTGGTCGTGGCCGTGGGCCTGGGCGAGATCCCGGAGAAGAAGTCCTCCTACGACCCCGAGGCGCTGCGCCGCGCCGCCGGCGCCGCCGCCCGTGCCCTGGGCGGCAAGAAGTCGGCGGGCTTCGCCCTGCCCGTCGACGACGTCGAGTCCCTCGCGGCCGTCGCGGAGGGCGCGCTGCTCGGCGCGTACGCCTTCACCACCTACCGCGGCCGGGAGGCCGGCGAGGACGCCAAGGCGAAGAAGAAGGGCGAGGACAAGCGTGCCCCGCTCGGCGAGGTCGTGCTGCTCGGCGGCAAGCCGCGTGACAAGGCCCACAAGGAGGCCGTGGCGCGGGCCGAGGTGCTCGCCGCCGAGGTGCACCGCGCCCGCGACCTGATCAACATGCCGTCCAACGACCTGAACCCGCTGACGTTCACCGCGCAGGTGCAGGCCGCCGCCAAGGAGCACGGCCTCAAGGTCGAGGTGCTGGACGAGAAGGCGCTCGCCAAGGGCGGCTACGGCGGCATCCTCGGCGTCGGCCAGGGCTCCGAGGTCCCGCCCCGTCTGGTCCGCGTGTCCTACTCCGGTGCGCGGGCGAAGAAGACGGTCGCGCTGGTCGGCAAGGGCATCACCTACGACTCGGGCGGCATCTCGCTGAAGCCGGCCGGCAGCAACGAGACGATGAAGTGCGACATGAGCGGCGCGGCCGCGGTGTTCGCCACCGTCGTGGCCGCGGCGCGGCTGGGCCTGAAGGTGAACGTCACCGGTTGGCTGGCGCTGGCGGAGAACATGCCCTCCGGCTCGGCGACCCGTCCCGGCGACGTGCTGAGCATGTACAGCGGCAAGACGGTGGAGGTGCTGAACACCGACGCCGAGGGCCGGCTGGTACTGGCCGACGCGCTGACCCGTGCCTGCGAGGAGTCCCCGGACGCGGTGGTGGACGTGGCGACGCTGACCGGCGCGATGATGGTCGCGCTGGGCAGCCGTACGTTCGGCATCATGGCGAACGACGAGGCGTTCCGCGGGAACGTGCACGACATCGCGGGCGACGCCGGCGAGGACGCGTGGCCGATGCCGGCGCCGCAGCACCTGCGCAAGGACATGGAGTCGCCGGTCGCGGACCTCGCGAACGTGGGCGGCCGGATGGGCGGCGGCCTGTTCGCCGGCCTCTTCCTGGAGGAGTTCGTGACCGACGGCACGAAGTGGGCGCACCTGGACATCGCGGGCCCGGCGTTCAACGACGGCGCGCCGCACGGCTACACCCCCAAGGGCGGCACCGGCGTGGCCGTGCGGACCCTGGTGCGGCTGGCCGAGCGCGCCGCCGCGGGCGACGTGCTCTGACCCCCGCCGCCGCAACGGCACCCGACAGGTACGGCCCCGTTCGCTCGCGCGGATCGGGGCCGTACCCGTCGGTACAGCGGCCCCGAGTCCCGTCTTCCGGCGACAAGTGACAAGATGGGTCTTCGGCAGGACAGGGCCCCCACGGCTTGAGACGAAGCCGAGTCCAGGGCCGAGAGAGACAAGCGGCCGAAACACAAGCCGCCCGGCCGGTCGAGACCGGTCCCGGCGCACCCATGCATGGAGGACGTGACGTGGCGAAGGACGCCAGCACCGTTTTCGACCTAGTGATCCTCGGAGGCGGCAGCGGTGGTTACGCCGCTGCCCTGCGCGCCGCACAGCTGGGTCTCGACGTCGCCCTGATCGAGAAGAACAAGCTGGGCGGCACCTGTCTGCACAACGGCTGCATCCCCACCAAGGCGCTGCTGCACGCCGGCGAGATCGCCGACGCGGCACGCGACGGTGCCGAGTTCGGTGTGAAGACCTCGCTCGAGGGCATCGACATGGCGGGCGTGCACAAGTACAAGGACGGCGTCGTCGCCGGCCTGTACAAGGGCCTGCAGGGCCTCGTCGCCAGCCGCAAGATCACCTACGTGGAGGGCGAGGGCCGGCTGTCCTCCCCCACCTCCGTCGACGTGAACGGCCAGCGCTACGAGGGTCGCCACATCCTGCTGGCCACCGGCTCCGTCCCGAAGACGCTGCCCGGCCTGGAGATCGACGGCAACCGCATCATCTCCTCCGACCACGCCCTGGTGCTGGACCGCGTCCCGGAGTCCGCGATCGTGCTGGGCGGCGGCGTCATCGGCGTCGAGTTCGCCTCCGCGTGGAAGTCCTTCGGCAGCGAGGTCACCATCGTCGAGGGCCTGCCGCACCTGGTGCCCGCCGAGGACGAGAACAGCTCGAAGCTCCTGGAGCGCGCCTTCCGCAAGCGCGGCATCAAGTTCCAGCTGGGCTCCTTCTTCGAGAAGGCCGAGTACACCGACAACGGCGTCAAGGTCACCCTGGCCAACGGCAAGGAGTTCGAGGCCGAGGTGCTGCTGGTCGCCATCGGCCGCGGCCCGGTGTCCCAGGGCCTGGGCTACGAGGAGGCCGGCGTCGAGACGGACCGCGGCTTCGTCCTCGCCGACGAGTACTGCCGCACCAACGTGCCGACGATCTCCGCGGTCGGCGACCTCATCCCGACGCTCCAGCTCGCGCACGTCGGCTTCGCCGAGGGCATCCTGGTCGCCGAGCGCCTGGCCGGCCTGAACCCGGTACCGGTCGACTACGACGGCGTGCCGCGCGTGACGTACTGCCACCCCGAGGTCGCCTCCGTCGGCATCACCGAGGAGAAGGCCAAGGAGGTCTACGGCGCGGACAAGGTCGTGACGCTGAAGTACAACCTGGGCGGCAACGGCAAGAGCAAGATCCTGAAGACCGCCGGCGAGATCAAGCTGGTCCAGGTCCGGGACGGCGCCGTGGTCGGCGTGCACATGGTCGGCGACCGGCTCGGCGAGCAGGTCGGCGAGGCGCAGCTGATCTACAACTGGGAGGCGCTGCCGGCCGAGGTCGCGCAGCTGATCCACGCCCACCCGACGCAGAACGAGGCTCTCGGCGAGGCGCACCTGGCGCTGGCCGGCAAGCCGCTGCACTCGCACGACTGATCCCCCACCGGGCGCGACGCAGACCAACCGCACTTTTCGTTAGGAGCAACAGGAACCATGGCGGTTTCCGTAACCCTTCCGGCGCTCGGTGAGAGCGTCACCGAGGGCACCGTCACCCGGTGGCTGAAAGCCGAGGGTGAGCAGGTCGAGGCCGACGAGCCGTTGCTCGAGGTCTCGACCGACAAGGTCGACACCGAGATCCCCGCTCCCGCCTCCGGCACCCTGTCCTCGATCAAGGTCGCCGAGGACGAGACGGTCGAGGTCGGCGCCGAGCTGGCCCTGATCGACGACGGCAGTGGCGGCGGCGGCGCGGCTCCCGCGGCCGAGCCCGCCCAGCAGGAGGCCCCGGCCCAGCAGTCCGAGCCCCAGCAGGAGCAGGCTCCGCAGCCGGAGCCCGCCCAGGCGGCGGCCCCGT
Organism: Streptomyces sp. CNS606; assembly: GCF_000426325.1. Taxonomy (NCBI): domain Bacteria; kingdom Bacillati; phylum Actinomycetota; class Actinomycetes; order Kitasatosporales; family Streptomycetaceae; genus Streptomyces; species Streptomyces sp. CNS606. Next base: position 289,890 of record NZ_AUFD01000008.1, on the reverse strand, counting down.
CCGGCGGCGGCGCGGAAGGCACCGACGTGGTGCTCCCGGCGCTGGGCGAGTCCGTGACCGAGGGCACCGTCACCCGGTGGCTGAAGGAGGTCGGCGACTCGGTCGAGGCCGACGAGCCCCTGCTGGAGGTGTCCACCGACAAGGTCGACACCGAGATCCCCGCCCCGGCCGCCGGCAAGCTGCTGGAGATCGTGGTCGGCGAGGACGAGACCGCGGAGGTCGGCGCGAAGCTGGCCGTCATCGGTTCCGGTGACGCCGCTCCCGCCGCCGAGGCCCCGGCACAGCCGGCCCCGCAGCAGCAGGAGGAAGCACCCGAGCAGGAGGCGCCGAAGCAGGAGGCCCCGCAGCCGGAGCCCGCCCCGGCTCCGCAGCCCGAGCCCGCCCGGCAGCAGGCCCCCGCCTCCGTGCCGGCGCAGCCGGCCGCCCCGGCACAGCAGCCCGCCCCGGCCGCCGGCGCCGAGGCCGACGGTGCCTACGTCACGCCGCTGGTCCGCAAGCTGGCCGCCGAGCACGGTGTGGACCTGGCGCAGGTCAAGGGCACCGGCGTGGGCGGACGCATCCGCAAGCAGGACGTCGTCGCCGCCGCCGAGGCCGCGAAGCAGCAGGCTCCGGCCGCCGCCTCGCCCTCCGCCGCGCCGGCTTCGCCGAAGCTGGAGGCGTCGCCGCTGCGCGGCCAGACCGTCAAGATGCCGCGGATCCGCAAGGTGATCGCGGAGAACATGATGAAGGCGCTGCACAGCCAGGCGCAGCTCTCCACCGTGGTCGAGGTCGACGTCACCCGCATCATGAGGCTGCGGTCGCGGGCGAAGGAGTCCTTCCAGGCCCGCGAGGGTGTCAAGCTCTCCCCGATGCCGTTCTTCGTGCAGGCCGCCGCCGAGGCGCTGAAGGCCCACCCGGCCGTCAACGCCAAGATCAACGACGACGGCACCATCACCTACCACGACGTCGAGAACATCGGCATCGCGGTGGACTCGGAGAAGGGCCTGATGGTCCCGGTCATCAAGGAGGCCGGGAACCTCAACCTGGCGGGCATCGCCCGCAAGACGGCCGAGCTGGCGGGCAAGGTCCGCCAGGGCGGTCTCGGTCCGGACGACATGTCCGGCGGCACGTTCACGATCAGCAACACCGGTTCGCGCGGTGCGCTGTTCGACACGGTGATCGTGAACTACCCGCAGGTCGCCATGCTGGGCATCGGCGCCACCGTGCGCCGCCCGATGGTCGTGAACCACCCGGACCTGGGCGAGACCATCGCCGTCCGCGACATGGTCTACCTGACCCTGTCCTACGACCACCAGCTGGTCGACGGCGCGGACGCCGCCCGCTACCTCTCGGACGTGAAGGCCCGCCTGGAGGCCGGCGAGTTCGAGGGCGAGCTGGGTCTGTAACCCTCCGCACCATGCGACGGCGCCCCTGCCCGGAGAGTGATCCGGGCGGGGGCGTCGCCGTATGGTCGTGACCAACGACCCGACCTCAGGAGCAGCCTCATGACCCCGCCCGTCGTCCATTCGCTGCGCGAGCAGATCCGCGAGCACATCGTGGAGGGGATCGTCAGCGGCCGGTGGAAGCCCGGGGAGCGGATCGTGGAGCGGCGCATCGCGGTGGAGCTGGAGGTCAGCCAGACGCCCGTGCGGGAGGCGCTGCGGGAGCTGGAGGCGCTGCGGCTGATCGAGTCCGCGCCGAACAAGGGCGTACGGGTGCGGGAGCTGTCCGCGGCCGACCTGGAGGAGATCTACCCGGTGCGCGCGGGCCTGGAGCAGATGGCCGCGGAACTGGCCGCGCCACGGCTCGCCGACGACGTCTCGCGACTGGAGCCGCACGTCGCGGCGCTGTACGGGGCGGACCGGGCCGGGGACGGCGAGGCGCAGGTCAGGCATACCGTGGGCTTCCACCGCGAGCTGGTGCGGGCGTCCGGCAACAGCGTGCTGCTGCACACCTGGGAGGGTCTGGGCATCGAGGTGTGGACCGCCCTGTCGATCCGCTGGCTCGGCACGGTGCAGCAGAGCTACGCGGAGGAGCACGAGGCGGTGCTGGAGGCCTTCCGGCGGCGGGATCCGCGCATCGGCGAGCTGGTCAAGGACCACGTGCTCGGCTGCGCGCCGCGCGCCTGACGGCGCGCGCGACCGGCCCCTCCGTGCACTGCCGACTGCGGCGCCACGACCTGCGAACCCGAGGGTAGAACCGGACAGTAACCCCGGAAAACAAGGCGGCACGGCGTGCCGACTTCAGGGGCACAGGGTGCCAATTCCTCTCGGAACCTTTGATCGATCATCGATCGGCACGTAGAGTCACTCCGCTGGGGCGATCCCCTGTCCTGCCTGCCCATCGGGGACGAACCCTTCCCGCAGCACAACCCCCACAGCACGACGCATCTGTCCGTCCGCGAGAGGTGAGGTGGCCACCATGCCCGACGCCGTATCCCATCAGCCGAGCGAGCTCGACCAGCTCCCGGACCGCGACCCGCAGGAGACCGCCGAGTGGCGGGAATCGCTGGACGCCGTCTTTGAGCACGCGGGCGCGCACCGGGCGTCGTACCTGATGCGCCGCACCCTCGACCACGCCGAGCGCAGCGGCCTGGCCCTGCCGAAGCTGCTCGAGACGGACTACGTCAACAGCATCCCCACCGCCGCCGAACCGGAGATCCCCGGCGACCGCGCGCTGGAGGCCCGCATCACCGCGTGGAACCGCTGGAACGCCGCCGCCATGGTCACCCGCGGCAGCCGTTACGGCCTGGGCGGCCACATCGCCACCTTCGCCTCCGCCGCCTGGCTCTACGAGACCGGGTTCCAGCACTTCTTCCGCGGCAAGGAGGACCGGGAGACGGGCGGCTCCGGCGACCAGCTCTTCATCCAGGGCCACGCCTCCCCCGGCATCTACGCCCGCGCCTTCCTCGACGGCCGCCTCTCCGAGCAGCACCTCGACAACTTCCGCCAGGAGGTCGGCGGCAACGGCCTCCCCTCGTACCCGCACCCGCGGCGCAGCCCCGAACTGTGGGAGTTCCCCACCGTCTCGATGGGCCTCGGCCCGCTCGCCGCGATCTACCAGGCCCGCTTCAACCGCTACCTGGCCGGCCGCGGCATCAAGGACACCGCCGGTTCGCACGTGTGGGCCTTCCTCGGCGACGGCGAGATGGACGAGCCGGAGTCGACCGCCGCACTCGCCCTCGCGGGCCGCGAGCAGCTCGACAACCTCACCTTCGTCATCAACTGCAACCTGCAGCGGCTGGACGGCCCGGTCCGGGCCAACTTCAAGATCGTGCAGGAGCTGGAGGCGCAGTTCCGCGCCGCCGGCTGGAACGTCGTGAAGTCGCTGTGGGGCTCCGCCTGGGACGAGCTGTTCCAGCTCGACACCACCGGCGCGCTGGTGCGGCGGCTCCGGGAGGTGCCGGACGCGCAGTTCCAGACGTACGCCACCCGCGACACCGCCTACATCCGCGAGCACTTCTTCGGCGCCGAGCCGGCCCTCGCGGAACTGGGGAGGCTGCTCACCGACGACAAGATCATCGAGTGCTTCCGCACCTCCCGCGCCGGCCACGAGCCGCGCAAGGTGTACGCGGCCTACCGCGCGGCGCTGGCCCACAAGGGCGCGCCCACCGTCGTGCTCGCGCAGACCGTCAAGGGCTGGACGCTGGGCCCGGGCTTCGAGTCGCGCAACGCCAACCACCAGATGAAGAAGCTGACCGGCAAGGAGTTCCGCGCCATGCGGGACCTGCTGGAACTGCCCATCCCGGACAGCCGCCTCGACGAGGACCTGGTCCCCTACGTGCACCCCGGCGCCGACTCGCCCGAGGTGAGGTACCTCCAGGAGCGCCGTGCCGAACTGGGCGGCCCCGCCCCGGCCCGCAAGGTGCATCCGGTGGCGCTGCCGGAGCCCGCCGCCAAGCCCTTCGACACCCTCTTCAAGGGGTCGGGCTCCCAGGAGATCGCCACCACCATGGCGTTCGTGCGCCTGGTGAAGGACCTGATGCGGGAGAAGGAGACCGGCAGGCGCTGGGTGCCGATCGTCCCGGACGAGGCCCGCACCTTCGGCATGGAGTCGCTCTTCCCGTCCGCAGGCATCTACTCGCCGCTGGGCCAGACCTACGACGCGGTCGACCGTGACCAGCTCCTGTACTACAAGGAGGCGAAGGACGGTCAGATCCTGAACGAGGGCATCACCGAGGCCGGTTCGATGGCGGACTTCACCGCCGCGGCCACCGCCTACGCCACGCACGGCGAGCCGATGATCCCGTTCTACATCTTCTACTCCATGTTCGGCTGGCAGCGGACCGCCGACCAGATGTGGGCGCTCGCCGACCAGCTCGGCCGCGGCTTCCTCATCGGCGCCACCGCCGGCCGCACGACGATGACCGGCGAGGGCCTCCAGCACGCGGACGGACAGTCGCCGCTGATCGCCTCGACCAACCCGGCGGCGCTCACCTACGACCCGGCGTTCGCCTACGAGGTCGGCGTCATCGTCCGGGACGGTCTGCGCCGCATGTACGGCCCGGACGCCGAGGACGTCTTCTACTACCTCACCGTCTACAACGAGCCGAAGGTGCAGCCCGCGATGCCGGAGGGCGTCGAGGAGGGCATCGTCAAGGGCCTGTACCGCTTCAACCAGGGCACCGCGCCCGCCGACGACGCGCCGCACGTCCAGCTGCTCGCCTCCGGCACCGCGATCCACTGGATCCTGCAGGCGCAGCAGATGCTCGCCGAGGAGTGGGGCGTCACCGCGGACGTGTGGTCCGCGCCGTCCTGGAGCGAGCTGCGGCGGGACGCCCTGGAGTGCGACGCGGCGGCGCTGCGCGGCGAGGACCGCGTGCCGTACGTGACGCGCGTGCTGGAGGGAGCGCCCGGCCCGGTGCTGGCGGTCAGCGACTGGATGCGGGCCGTCCCGGACCAGATCAGCCAGTGGGTGGAGCAGGACTGGTGCTCACTGGGCACGGACGGCTTCGGCCTGTCCGACACCCGCGAGGCCACCCGCCGCCACTTCGGCGTGGACGCCGAGTCGGTGGTCGTCGCGGCGCTGTCCCGGCTGGCCCGCCGCGGCGAGGTCAAGCAGGAGACCGTGCGGCAGGCGGCGGAGAAGTACGGCCTGGCCTGATCCGCCCCCCGCTCCGTCACGGCGCGTGCGGCCGCCCCCGAGGGGCGGGCGCACGCGCCGTGCGGCGTTCCGGCGCACGTGCCGGGTGGGCGCCGTGGCCGTGCCGGCGTCAACCGGCCCCGTCGGTCGTGGGCTCGTCGTCGTCGGGCAGGTCCGGGAAGCCGCGGAGCTTGAGGATCGCGGCGGCCATCCCGCCCCAGATGACCACGATGAAGACGATCATCATGATGATGGCACTTGTGGACATCAGTGCCTCCTCCCTTCGGGCAGGTCGGCCGTCCCGCCCGGTCCCCCGGGCCCGGTGGGAGGCAGTTCCTCGTCGGAGCGCCACGGCACGAGCGAGATCAGGATGCCGACGACCAGGGCGCCGAGAGCGACGCTCCAGCCGTACCTCAGCAGGAAGTCGGTGGTGTAGTCGCCGTAGTTGGCGTCGAACTCGGCGAGCAGGCTGTCGATCATCATCCAACCCAGCACCAGCGGCGTGACCACGCCCAGACAGGCCACCCACCACCAGCCCAGCCGCACCGCGGAGGTGGCGTTGACGCTCTGCTGCAGCTGCGGCAGCCGGCGCAGCCACCAGGCCACGAACACGACGAAGACCAGACCGGCCAGCACGATGCCGTACTGGTTGATGAAGTGGTCGGCGGCGTCCAGCAGGTACAGGCCGTTGTCGTTGGAGAACAGCAACAGCGAGATGATCCCGATCGCGCCGGTCACCGTGACCACGGCGACCGGCCGGCCGACCCGCAGCCGGTCCTGCACGGACGCCACCACGACCTGCACGATGCTGATCAGCGAGCTGAAGCCGGCGAAGACCAGGGACCCGAAGAACAGCACGCCGAAGAACCACCCGGCGGGCATGGTGGAAATGACCGCCGGGAAGGCCACGAAGGCCAGCCCGAGGCCGTCCGTGGCCACCTCTCCCACCCCGACTCCGGACTCGGCGGCCAGGAATCCCAGGGTGGCGAAGACGCCGATGCCGGCCAGGATCTCGAAGGCGCTGTTGGAGAAGCCGGCGACGAGCGCCGATCCGCTGAGGTCCGAACGGCGCCCCAGGTAGGAGGAGTAGGTGACCATGATGCCGAAGCCGATGGACAGCGAGAAGAAGATCTGCCCGTAGGCCGCGACCCAGACGCTGCCGTCGCCCAGCGCCGACCAGTCCGGGGTGAAGAACGCGTCCAGGCCGGTCGCCGCGCCGTCCAGGGTGAGCGCGCGCACGACCAGGACCACGAAGAACAGCGCCAGCAGCGGGATGAAGACGATGTTGGCCTTCTCGATGCCCTTGCGCACACCCAGGTACAGGACGAACAGCACGACCAGCCACACCGCCAGCAGCGGCCAGAAGACGCCGCCCACGAAGGCGTCGCTCACGTCACCGGGGGTCTCGGCGGTCTGCAGGAAGTCGCCGAAGAGGAACGCCTCGGGGTCCTCGCCCCAGTCCTGCCCGAAGGAGAATCCGACGTAGCGGATGGCCCAGGCCAGGATGACGGCGTAGTAGGTCGCGATGACGAAGCAGATCGCCACCTGCCACCAGCCGATGAACTGCCCCGGCTTGCCCAGCGCCCGGAACGCGGCGGGCGGCGACTTCCGGTACTTCCGGCCGACGCTGTACTCCAGGATCAGCAGCGGCAGACCGGCGGTGAGCAGAGCCGCGAGATAGGGCAGGAGAAAGGAGCCGCCGCCGTTCTCGTACGCGACGGCGGGAAACCGCCAGATGTTGCCGAGCCCGACGGCCGAGCCGATCGCAGCGAAGAGGAACCCGGTGCGGGAACCCCAGCGCTCGCGGGGCTGGTGCTGCGGGCGGGAATGCTCAGCCATGACGCCGTCCTTCGTCGCTCAGGCCGTGCCCGTCCGGTCGTCCGCGGGAAAGAACCAGGTCAGAGGTTCTCTTCGCGCGCCCCGGACAGTCCTTGCGGCCCATAGTGCTCCCGTCCTCGGCGAAGCGCCATCCGGCCGTGGCAGACGGGTTCGGCGGGGCGGGTCGGGCGGAGGCATGCCCCGCCGCGGCGGAAGGCGTCGGCGTGTCCCGGGCATTCCGCGTGCGTCGGGGCCCACCAGGCTGGATGCTGGTGCCGTGATGGACGAGACGGAGTTCTGGGAGCACGTCGACGCCGCCCGCGAGGCCGCCGAGGGAGACCCCGACGAGCAGGCCGACGTCCTGGTCGACCGGCTCACACAGCTCGACCCGGACGCCGTGACGTACTTCGCCCGGCACTTCGAGGTCCGCTACCGCCGCGCCTACCAGTGGGACCTGTGGGCGGCGGCCTGGATTCTGCTGGACGGGGTCAGCGACGACGCCTTCGACGCCTTCCGCTGCTGGCTCATCGGGCAGGGCCGGCACCTCTTCGAGGTCGCCGCGCACGACGCGGACGCGCTCGCCGAGCTGCTGGAGGACTTCGACGAGGAGCTGGACGGCGAGGCCGAGGACCTGGGCTTCGCGGCGGACGAGGCGTACGAGCAGCTCACCGGCGGCGAGCTGCCGGACCTCGGGCTCCCGGACCGGCCCTCCGATCCGGAGGGCGCCCCGCTCGACCTGGAGGACGACGCGGCGCTGGCCGAACGCCTCCCCCGCCTGTGGGGACGTTTCCGCACCTGAGCGGCCCCGCCCCGGTGGCGGGTGCAGCCTGCTGCCGCCTGCGTCCGTCCCCGGCGCGGCACCGGTCAGCCGGCCAGCGACCGGCCCATCAGCACGTCGTCCACGTACGCGCCGTCCAGCCAGAACTCCTCCGGCAGCACGCCCTCGACCCGGAAGCCGGCCGACTCGTACAGCGCCCGGGCGGGCACGTTCGGCCCCAGCACGCGGAGGGTGAGGCGCCGCGCGCCCCGCCCCCGGGCCAGCGCGCACACCCCCTCCAGCAGGGCGCGTGCGACGCCGATGCCGCGCGCCCCCTCGTCCACCGCGAGGCCGCGGATCTGGCGGACGTGCGCGTTGGACTCCAGCTCGGTGGGGCGCCCCAGCCGGACGTAGCCGACGAGGCCGCGCCCCGTCAGGTCGGCGACGAGGTGGTCCTCGGAGCCGGTGGTGGCGAAGAAGGAGGGGTACGGCGGCTCGGGTCGCGGCGTGACCGCGTGCAGCGGGGACCAGGTCCGTCGGTCGAGGACGCCGAGCGGGCCCTCGTCGGCGTCGGAGGCGGCCCGGATGGTGAACTGGGAGGGCATACGCGTCACTCTCGTCCTCGTCCGCCGCCCACGTCCACAGGATTACGACCATGCGCCTCGCAGTGACCGGTTCGAACGGCCTCATCGGCTCCGCCCTCGTCTCCTCCCTCCGCAGGGACGGCCACGAGGTGGTGCGCGTGGTGCGGCGCCCTCCGCGCGCGGATGACGAGGTGGCGTGGGACCCGAAGGGCGGCACCGTGGACACCGCCGGCCTGGCGGGCTGCGGGGCGGTGGTCCACCTCGCGGGCGCCGGCGTCGGCGAACGCCGGTGGACCGAGGCGTACAAGAAGGAGCTGCGGGACAGCCGGGTGCTGGGCACCGCCACGCTGGCCGAAGCGCTCGCGGGCATGGCGGAGCCGCCCGCGACCTTCCTCGTCGGCACCGCGATCGGCTGGTACGGCGACACCGGGACGCGCGCGGTGGACGAGTCCGCGGCAGCCGGCTCCGGCTTCATGGCCGACCTGTGCCGCGGCTGGGAGGCTGCCGCGGCACCCGCCGAACAGGCGGGCGTCCGCACCGTGTTCGCAAGGACCGGACTGGTGGTGGCCCGTCAGGGCGGTGCCTGGGGGCGGCTGTTCCCGATCTTCCGGGCGGGCATCGGCGGCCGCCTCGGCGACGGGCGGCAGTACTGGAGCCACATCGCGCTGCACGACCACGTCGCCGCGCTGCGCCACCTGCTCGACACCCCGGCGCTGGACGGACCGGTGAACCTCACCGCACCGGAACCCGTCACCAACCGCGAGGTGACGGCGGCGATGGCGCGGGTGCTGCGGCGGCCCGCGCTGTTCCCGGTGCCCGTGGCCGTACTGCGGCTGGTCCTCGGCGAGTTCGCCGACGACGTGGTCGGCTCGCAGCGTGTGCTGCCCCGGCGGCTGCTGGAGTCCGGGTTCCGCTTCGCCTTCCCGACGGTGGAGGACGCGGTGCGGGCCGCACTGGACCGCACCGCCTGACCACCTGTCGGGTTCCGGCGGGCGCGCTGACGGCCTGACCGCTCCCGCGCGCCGGTCGTGTCCCCGGGCGTGCGCCGTCGTGCGCCCGTGCCACCCCGTGCACTACTGACGGCGAGTCCGCGTGTGCATAGAGTCGACTCCCTCGGGTATTCCCGGCTCTGCCTGCGGGCATGAGCCAGACGGAACGTCCAACGCTCCGACGGGAAAAGGCCCTTGCTGTCGCTCGACGACCTTGGGGAGGGCACGTGCCGATCAACAGCGCACTCGCACGCCGCACGCACGCGGAGGAGACCGACGTCGTCGTCGTGGGCGCCGGGCCGGCCGGCCTGGCAGCGGCACTGCACCTGGCCGGTGCGGGGCTGCAGGTCGTGGTTCTGGAGGCCGAGGGCCGCATCGGCGGCCGGATGCGCACCGACGAGGTGGACGGCCGTCTGCTGGACCGCGCACCGGGATTGCTCTGCCCCGGCTGGCCCGAGGCCGAACTGCCCGGCCTGGGCCTGGGATCGGCGCTCGCGCTGCGTCCCTTCGCGGCCGGCGCCGTGCTGCGGACCGGGAACCGGGCGCTGCGCGTCGCAGACGTCCGCCCGCACGCCGGACGGCCGGGGCGGGGCGGCCACCCGCACGGCGGCCGGGTGGGCCGCGGCGCGCTGCGCTCGGCCCGCGCGCTGACCCGTACGGCGGTGAGCGACGCCGTGGAGGTCTCGCGGCTCCGGGCCGCCCTGGGCAGGCTGGCCGCGCTGCCCGAAGAACGCCTGCACGCCCGGCCCGAGATGTCCGCGTCGAAGGCGCTCGCCGGGCGCGGCCTGTCCGGCCGTACGGTCGACGCCCTGATACGCCCGCTGCTCTCCGCGCTGCTGTCCGATCCGGCGCTGACCACGTCCAGCCGGGTCGCCGACCTGGCGCTGCGCGGCTTCGCCCGCGCCGGGCTGTGCGTACCGGCCGGCGGTGCCGGCGCGCTGCCGGAAGTCCTGGCCGCCGCGCTGCCCCGGGGCTCCGTACGGACCGGGGTGCGCGCCACCTCGGTCTGCGCGAGCGCGGTGGACACGGCCGGGCACGGCAGCATCGGCTGCCGCGCCGTGGTCATCGCGGCCGGTGCGCACCGGGCGGCGCAGCTGCTGCCCGGCCTGCGCGTCCCGCCGCACCACCCGGTGACGGTGCTGCACCACCTCGCGGACGGCCCGCTGCCGCACGGGGACGCGCTGCTGGTCGACGCCGAGCGCCGCGGCCCGGTCTCGCACAGCTGGGTGGCATCGGCGGTCGACCCGTCCCGGGCGCCGGGCGACGGACGGCCGCTGGTGACGTCCGTGGTGCTCGGCAAGGCGGCCGGGGAACCGGCGGCCACGCTGGAGAGGGCGGTACGGGCCCACGCGGGCGTGCTGCACGGAGTGCCGTCGGACGGCTGGGAGGCGATGGCCGTCCATCACGACCCGCGCGCCGTGCCCGCGATGCCCGCCCCGCACGACATCCGGCGGGCCGTGCGCGTGCTGTGCGGCCTGTACGTGTGCGGCGACCACCGTGAGGTGTCGGGTCCGCAGGGGGCCCTCGCCTCGGCCCGGCGGGCGGCCGCCGAGGTGCTGCGCGATCTCGGTCTGCGATCCGCCTCGGAGGGCGGCCCGGGCGTGCGCGCGGCGGCCTGAACAGACCTGGCCGAAAGCCCTCCCGACGGGCCGTCACATGCGCTCTGGCCAGGGCCTTTTGTCAGTGGGCGGCGGTATTCTGGAGACAGAATCGCGAGGGCTCACCCACGTCCTGGGAGGTCGCTGATGACCGTCGTCCGCAAGGTGCCGCTGCCCGCCGGGCAGCCCCGAGAGTGGTACGTCACGCACAACCGCCGGCTGAAGGCGATGCGGCTGGCGATCGCGTTGCTCGACTCCGGCGTCTACACGCCGGACCGGGCGACGGACCGCCGCATCTGCGGCCTGGCCGAGCGGATAGGCATCCACCGTCCGTCCCGCACGACCTGCCGCGCCGTCCGCGACCTGCTCCCGGCGCCGGCTCGCCGGTAGCCCCTCCCGGGGCCGGGGGCGGGGGCTCGGAGCGCCCCGCCCCCGGCCGTTCAGCCCAGGGCTGCGACGCGCTCGCGGTAGACGCGCACCGGCCCCGCGTCGCGGTACGGCTCGAGACGGCGTTCGAAGTCGCGCACGTACTCGAACGCCCGCGCCGACCGCATCTCCGCGGCCTGGTGCGCCGCCTCCGCCGCGAGCGCACACGCCTGCTCGACCTCGCCCAGCCCGAGCCGCGCGGTCGCCAGCACCACCCGGCAGAGCAACCGGCTGCGCGCATAGCCCGCGCCGCGCAGCCGCAGCGCGCGCTCCGCGTGCTGTGCCGCCGCGCGATACTGCTGGAGGTCCCGGTGGCAGTGCCCGAACTCGTCCGCGAGCTGCGCCTCGTCGAAGAAGCGCGCCCAGGGCGGCACCTCCTCCCCCTGCCGCACGGCCTCCAGCGACCGTTCGGCACGCGCCAGCGAAGCGGTGCAGGCCCGCACCTCACCGAGCACGCCGTGGCCGCGCGCCTCGGCCGCGTGCAGCAGCGCCTGGACCGCGGACGGCGCCGCCGCACCCACGCCCTGCTGCGCCACCCGCGCGAGCTGCACCGCCTCCCGGCCGTGCCCGAGGTAGACGGCCTGGCGGCTCATCGTCACCAGCACGTAAGCGCCGTACGCCCGGTCGCCCGCCGCCTGCGAGAGCCGCAACGCCTGCACGAAGTAGCGCTGGGCGAGGCCGTGCGCCGCGACGTCGTACGAAGTCCAGCCGGCGAGCCGGGTGAGGTCGGCGACCGCGCCGAAGAGGCGGCGCCCGGTCTGCTCGCCGTAGACGCCGCGCAGCAGCGGCTCCGCCTCGTGTTCGAGGTACCGCACCAGGCCCTGGCGGGCGTGGCCGCCGCCGTAGGCGTGGTCGAGCGCGCGGAAGAGGTCGCAGACCGAGCGCAGCGCGGCGACGTCGCCTCCGGTCACGCGACGGCCCGGACCGCGTTCGGTGAGCTGCGCCGGCTCGGTGAAGGCGGCCCGCCCGGCGGCGGTACCGGATGCGGTACCCGGGCCGCCGGGGACACCCACCGGGTCCGCCGCCCCGGCGGGGCGCGGTACCCGCACCCCTCCCGCCAGGCGCCCGGCTCCCGGTGACGCCGCGACCGCGCCCGGCCGGAGCACCGGGCTCGCGCCGCGCGCCTGCTGCGGCACCCGCGCGGAAGCCGCCGACGGCACCGCCGGCCCTTCGCCACCGCCACCACGTGCGACGCGCTCGTCGGACCGCCCGATCAGCCAGTCCCGGCTGGGCACCACCAGACCGGCCGGTGTGAACGCGATCTTCCGCAGGTCGGCCTGTGCACCGGTGTCCTTGCGCCAGAGCCCGCTGACGATGTCCACCGCCTCGGCGGGCGTCGCGGCGAACTCCAGACCCGCGTACACCGGAGCGCACGCGTCCAGGCCGAGGTCCTGCGCGGACAGGCGTCGGCCCAGTCGGCGGGTGAAGACCTCCGCGATCAGGGCGGGGGTGGTGCCGCGCGGCTGCTGCCCGCGCAGCCAGCGGGTCACGGACGTCTTGTCGTAGCGCAGGTCGAGACCGTGTTCGAGGCCGAGCTGGTCCACCCGGCGGGCGAGGCCCGCGTGGGAGAACCCGGCTTCCGCGATGAGCGCGGCGAGGCGTCGGTTGGGCGTGCGCTGCTGGGGGGAACCCCCAGGTCGTTCCGTCGTCATCGGCTGTACGGTCTCCTGACTCACGGCTTGCGCGCAGACGCCGGGGCGCCCTGCTGGAACGGCGCGAATGTAACGGCCACAGCGCCCGCACCGGCCCTGACCGCCGCGTATTCATCCGTACGTGTGAGTAGGCGGTCGCCTCCGGGTCCGCACGGGGCCCGCCGTAGAGTGGCTGGGGTGTGCATCGAGCGCACCGGGGCGCGTGCCCGCGCCCGAGACGCACGCAGAGGAGACGGCCGTGAGCGAGCTGCGCTTCGTCCACCTGGGCTTCGGCGCCGACGCCGTGGAGTACACCGCGGCGTGGCAGGAGCAGCGCCGGGTGCACGCGGCACGGTTCGCGGACGAGTCCCCGGACACCTGTCTGCTGCTGGAGCACCAGGCCGTGTACACCGCCGGCCGCCGCACCGAGGACAGCGAACGCCCGCTGGACGGCACCCCGGTGGTGGACGTGGACCGCGGCGGGAAGATCACCTGGCACGGCCCCGGCCAGCTCGTCGGCTACCCGATCCTGAAGCTGCCGCGCCCGGTCGACGTCGTGGCGCACGTGCGGCGGCTGGAGGAGGCGCTGATCCGGGCCGCCGCCGAGTTCGGCCTGGAGACGACCCGTATCGAGGGGCGCAGCGGCGTGTGGATTCTCGGCGACCCGGTCCACGAGCGGCGCAGCCGAGATGCAGCGCAGGGTGAGGGTCCGGACCGAGGAACGAGGAAGGGGCACTCGGCCGCAGCGGAATCGAGGCGGAGCGCGACCAGAGGTCACGAGCGGCAGGCGCTGGGCGGGCTGGCGCTGGACTTCGACCCGCGGCTGACGGACGAGGAGTTCGACCCGCGGCTGAGCGGCCCGGAATACGCCCCGTCCAACGCGGGGCAGCGCCGGGAGGACCGGAAACTGGCCGCCATCGGCATCCGGGTCGCGAAGGGCGTGACCATGCACGGCTTCGCACTGAACTGTGATCCCGACAACACCGAGTTCGACCGGATCGTGCCGTGCGGCATCCGTGACGCGGGCGTCACCTCGCTCTCGGACGAGCTGGGCAGGAATGTTCCGGTCGCCGAAGTGCTTCCCGTAGTGGAGAAGCACCTCCGTGCGGTGCTGGAGGAGACACTTCCCCTCCCCCGCGCCGTCTGACCCGCACAACGGCAGGCGTACTCTGATACGCACCGAGGAATCGAAAGTACGTAGGGAGCCGGACGTGTCCGCTGTCGCACCCGACGGTCGCAAGATGCTCCGCTTGGAGGTCCGCAACAGCCAGACCCCCATCGAGCGCAAGCCCGAGTGGATCAAGACCCGGGCGAAGATGGGCCCCGAGTACAACGCCCTGCAGAAGCTCGTGAAGGACGAGGGTCTGCACACCGTCTGTCAGGAAGCCGGCTGCCCCAACATCTTCGAGTGCTGGGAGGACCGCGAGGCCACCTTCCTCATCGGGGGCGAGCAGTGCACCCGGCGCTGCGACTTCTGCCAGATCGACACCGGGAAACCCGCCGAACTGGACCGCGACGAGCCCCGGCGCGTGGCGGAGTCCGTCCAGCAGATGGAGCTGCGCTACGCCACCATCACCGGTGTGGCCCGCGACGACCTCGATGACGGCGGTGCCTGGCTGTACGCGGAGACGGTCCGCCAGATCCACGCGGCGATGCCGGACACCGGCGTCGAGCTGCTGATCCCGGACTTCAACGCGGTGCCCGAACAGCTCGCCGAGGTCTTCTCCTCGCGCCCCGAGGTCCTCGCCCACAACGTCGAGACGGTGCCGCGCATCTTCAAGCGCATCCGCCCCGCCTTCCGCTACGAGCGGTCGCTCGAGGTCATCACCCGGGCCCGCGAGGACGGCCTGGTCACCAAGTCGAACCTGATCCTCGGCATGGGCGAGACGCGCGAGGAGGTCTCCCAGGCGCTGCGCGACCTGCACGGGGCCGGCTGCGAGCTGATCACCATCACGCAGTACCTCCGCCCGTCGCCCCGGCACCACCCGGTGGAGCGCTGGGTCAAGCCGGAGGAGTTCGTGGAGCTCCAGCAGGAGGCGGACGAGATCGGCTTCGCCGGCGTCATGTCCGGTCCGCTGGTCCGCTCCTCCTACCGCGCCGGGCGCCTGTACCGGCAGGCCATGGACGCCCGCGCGGCGAAGGCCGCCTGACCGCCCGACGACGGGGCGGTGCGGGGCACGCCGCCCCGCGCCCCTTCGGGCGTGCGCACGGGGACGGCCGCCCCGGTACGCGGGGCCCGGCGCGGCGGGCGGCGGTGTGAGTTCGGCCGCACTTCGCCCCAGCGCCGCCGGGTCCCTTTGACCTGATCGACATGCGCTGGTAACACCCGTGAGTGACGATGTACTCACACCCCGCGTCCGGCGCTTCGCCGTGCGGCGCGGGCCCCGGCTCTTTTCTTCAATCTCCGGAGGAAGCATGCGTACCGCCCTGCGCACGTTGGAGGGTCTGCTGCTGGACGGCGGTGGCCGCACCGCGCGCCGTAACGCCTGGCAGGCGGTCCTGGAGGACCGCTCCCGGGCGCGCGCCAGGGCGGAGGCCGAGCGGCTGCTGACCGCGATGCCCACCCCGGGCACGGCGCTCCGCCCCGTGGCCGCTCCGCGCCCTGCGGTCGCCGCCGTTCCGCAGGCCGTTCCGCAGGCCGGGGCGGGCGCCCTCCAGCACGGCTAGACCCGGCCGCACGCGCCACGAACGCCGGTCCCGGCGGGGCGTACACCCGGCCGGGGCGGAAGCGCTCCGGCGCGCCACGTAAACTGCGCCCTATGGCGAGGCAGGACACTTCCGAGAACCCGGGCCGGTTCAAGCAGATCGGCCTGACGTACAAGATGACCCGGCGCGTGGACCGGAAGATCGGCTGGATTCTGGCCGGCATCGGTCTCGGCACGCTCGGTGTCCTGCTCGGGATCGGCTTCCTCATCGGCCATCCGGTCTACCTGGGCATTCTCGGCGTGCTGCTCGCCTTCCTCGCCACGGCGATCGTCTTCGGGCGGCGCGCGGAGCGGGCGGCGTTCGGGCAGATGGAGGGCCAGCCCGGTGCCGCCGCCGCAGTCCTCGACAACATCGGCCGGGGCTGGAACGTCACCCCCGCCGTCGCGATGAACCGGAACCAGGACGTGGTGCACCGGGCCGTCGGGAAGCCCGGCATCGTGCTCGTCGCCGAGGGCAACCCCAACCGGCTGCGGGGACTGCTCGCAGCGGAGAAGCGGAAGATGAGCCGGGTCGTCGCGGAGGTTCCCGTGCACGACCTGGTCGTCGGCAACGACGAGGGCCAGGTGCCGCTGAAGAAGCTGCGCACCACCATGCTGAAGCTGCCCCGCGTGATGCAGGGCTCGCAGATCACCGCCACCAACGACCGGCTGCGTGCGCTCGGCGACCTGATGAGCAACATGCCCATGCCCAAGGGCCCCATGCCGAAGGGCATGCGGCTGCCGAAGGGCCCGAACGGCGGCCGGCGCTGACGACCGCCACCCCGACGAACGGCTGAGGGGCCGGTGCGGTGCACCGGCCCCTCTCGCATGTCTCCGCCGGCCGGCGGACCGGTCAGATGCGGACCTGGACCGCACCGGAGAGCTGGTCGTGCAGGCCGCGCCCGTCGCGGTCCCAGATCAGCGCGGGGATCGCGAGGCCGAGCAGGACCGTGCGGACCAGCACCCGCCACGTCGCCAGCCGGCCCAGCCCGTCCACCGCGACCACGCGCAGGCCGAGGATGCGCTTGCCCGGGGTGAAGCCGACCGTGCCCACCGTGAGCAGGACCATCACCAGGAAGACGGGCAGCGCCCACCGGTTCGCGGTCTGCAGCGCGCCGCCCGAGAGGAGCCCGTAGGAGATGAGCACGGCCAGCGCCCAGTCGATGAAGATGGCGCCCAGCCGCCGCCCGAACGACGCGACCGACCGGGGGCCGTCCTGCGGCAGGCCGAGCCGTTCACCGCGGTAGCCGAAGTCCGCGCCCATGCCCTCGGCCGCGCTGCGCGGGCCGGAGAGCCACGATCCGATTGCTTCCCTGTTGTCCACGGCTCCACGGTATCGCGGGCGAAATCGTCCACGACCGCCCGGTTGGCGAGGTTTCCGGGCCGTAGGGTGGTTAACATCGGCGAAACAAATGGGTCATGCCCGAGAAATGGCGTCTCCCTATGGTCGGGGATCAGCGTGCCCCCGCACCGGCCCGCGCTCTCACGGCAGCAAAGCCCGTCCCCACACGGCGGGACTAGGAGGAGTCGAATGTTCCAGAACGCCGACGAAGCCCAGAAGTTCATCGCGGACGAGGACGTGAAGTTCGTCGACGTACGGTTCTGCGACCTGCCCGGCATCATGCAGCACTTCACGGTACCGGCCAAGTCGTTCGACCCGGCCGAGCACCTGATGTTCGACGGCTCCTCGATCCGCGGCTTCCAGGCCATCCACGAGTCCGACATGGCCCTGGTCCCGGACCTCTCGACCGCCCGCGTGGACCCGTTCCGCCGCGACAAGACACTCAACGTCAACTTCTTCATCCACGACCCGATCACCGGCGAGCAGTACAGCCGCGACCCGCGGAACGTGGCGAAGAAGGCCGAGGCGTACCTCGCCTCCTCCGGCATCGCCGACACCGCCTTCTTCGGGCCCGAGGCCGAGTTCTACGTCTTCGACGACGTGCGCTTCGAGACCAAGGCCAACGCCGGCTACTACCACATCGACTCCGAGGCGGGCGCCTGGAACACCGGCGCCATCGAGGACGGCGGCAACCGCGGCTACAAGGTCCGCTACAAGGGCGGCTACTTCCCCGCCCCGCCGGTCGACCACTTCGCCGACCTGCGCGCCGAGATCTCCCTGGAGCTGGACAAGGCCGGCCTCCAGGTCGAGCGCCAGCACCACGAGGTCGGCACCGCCGGACAGGCCGAGATCAACTACAAGTTCAACACGCTGCTCGCCGCCGCCGACGACCTGATGCTCTTCAAGTACATCGTGAAGAACGTCGCCTGGCGCAACGGCAAGACCGCCACCTTCATGCCGAAGCCGATCTTCGGCGACAACGGCTCGGGCATGCACGTCCACCAGTCGCTGTGGCAGGGCGGCGAGCCCCTGTTCTACGACGAGCAGGGCTACGCGGGCCTCTCCGACACCGCCCGCTACTACATCGGCGGCATCCTCAAGCACGCCCCGTCGCTGCTGGCCTTCACCAACCCGACGGTGAACTCCTACCACCGCCTGGTGCCCGGCTTCGAGGCCCCGGTGAACCTGGTCTACTCGCAGCGGAACCGCTCCGCGGCCATGCGCATCCCGATCACCGGCGCCAACCCCAAGGCCAAGCGCGTCGAGTTCCGCGCCCCGGACCCGTCCTCCAACCCCTACCTGGCCTTCTCCGCGCTGATGATGGCCGGCCTGGACGGCATCAAGAACAAGATCGAGCCGGCCGAGCCGATCGACAAGGACCTCTACGAGCTGGCCCCCGAGGAGCACGCCGGCGTCCCGCAGGTCCCGACCTCCCTCCCGGCCGTCCTCGACGCCCTGGAGGCCGACAACGAGTACCTCCAGGCGGGCGGCGTCTTCACCGGCGACCTGATCGAGACCTGGATCGACTACAAGCGCACCAACGAGATCGCCCCCATGCAGCTCCGCCCCCACCCGCACGAGTTCGAGCTGTACTTCGACATCTGAGCCACCCGCAGGTCACACCGGCCTGCCCCGCAGAGCTGTGGGCCGCGGCTTCCGTGACGGAGGCGCGGTCCACGGCGCGCTCGGGCGGATGCCCCTGTCAGACGGGGATCCAGTCGGGCCACCACGGCGGGATGTTGCTCGGCGGACACCTGCGGGTGTAGCTGTGAATCGCCTCGGGAGTCCCCGCCGTCGCGAAGCACCACCAGGCGAGGAGCATCAGTACGGCGAGCAGCAGCACCAGCGACGCGCACTCCCGGAGTCCGGCCGGCGCTCGGCGGAAGAGCAGGGACCGCCCGAGGCCGTAGGCGAGGACCGCGTACACGGCGAAGCCGCCCACGCAGGCGGGGAGCATCACGAAGACGAGTCCGAAGCGATGACCGGGCTCGAACCCGGCGTCGCACACGGCGCGTGCGTGGAAGGTGAGGACCCACGTGCCGTATCCCGCGAGCGCCCCGAGGAGGACGGCACCCGCCCAGGGAAACCACGCGAAGGGACTCGGCTCGACACGGCTCATGATCTGTCCCGACGCGCGAGCGGGGCGGTGGGTTGCACGATCCTCCGCGGTGGCGCAACCTCTCGCGGCGTGAGGCCACGAGAGCGCGGAGCGCGGTCGGGCCGCGCCCGCCCTGTCGGCGACGGGGTGAGGGGGACGGAGACGAAGTCCGCGGCAGGATCTCCTCGCCTGCCACGGCACACGCTAAGGTCGCCCTCGTTCCCGTGCCACGATCCGTCCCTGTCGAGGTGAGCGCCCCGCATGAAGGAAGAAGTGAGGTTCCCGAGCGTCGTCGGTCCCGAGCTGGCCGGGGTGATCGACGTGCCGGAGGGCGAGATCCGGGGCTGGGGGCTGTTCGTGCACGGATTCACCCTCGGCAAGGACTCGCCGGCCGCCTCGCGCGTGTGCAGGCAGTTGGCCCGCGAGGGCGTCGGCATGCTGCGCTACGACAATCTCGGGATCGGGGATTCCGACGGCGACTGGGGGGACGGTTCCTTCACCGTCAAGGTGCGGGACACCGTCCGGGCCGCGGCCTTCATGGCGGAGCGGGGGACTTCGGTGGACCTGCTGGTGGGGCACTCCTGGGGAGGCGCGGCCGCGATCGCCGCCGCGCACGAGACGCCCGGTCTCCGGGCGCTGGCCACGATCGCCGCGCCCGTCGATCCCAGCGACGTCGAGCGGCACTACGACTCGGTGCTGGACCGCGTCCTCGAGGACGGGGCGCACGAGTGGTTCGTCGGCGGCAGGACCCTGGTTCTGAAGCGCGCCTTCGTCGAGGATGTCCGCCGGGCGCACCTGCGCGACCGGATCGGCGAGGTGGACCTGCCGCTCCTCGTGGCCCATTCGCCCACCGACTCCACGGTCGACATCGCCAACGCCGCGGAGATCTTCCAGGAGGCGCGGCATCCGCGAAGCTTCGTCTCCCTCGAAGGGGCGGACCACCTGCTGACCGCGCGGGGGCAGGCGCAGCGGGCCGCCCACATCATCTGCGCCTGGGCCGACCAGTACCTCGACGAGCCGCGGGCCGGAGGGGCGGCTCCGCGACAGGTGGAGGGTCCGGGCGGGCCCTAGCCTGGGGCGTCCTCCCGGCGGCGGACCATTTCGGTGATCCAGGTGGGGGCGAAGGGGGAGGTGCAGCCGGGGGAGGTCGGGTAGTCCTTGAGCACCTCGAGGCGTTCGCCGATGTCGAGGGCGCGGGCGCGGTGCTCGGGATGCTCGATGCCGATCTGGGCCAGGCAGTGGTTCATCGCCCACTGCAGGGGGTCCGGGGCGTCCTTCATCGACGCCTCGACGGTGTCCAGGAGGCCGGGCAGGTCGAAGCCCTCGGGCTGCTTCGCGACGCGTTCGGTGGTCAGCGCCCAGCCGGCGCTCGCGACCACGGGGTCCGGGTCGGCGAACCAGGCCACGCGGAGTTCCTCCGCGTGGGGGCTCTTCTTCACCACGTAGTTCACGAGCCAGTCGTGCACCTTCGGCGTGCGCGCCTCGCGCAGCATGCCGTCCAGTTCGTCGCGCCCGTACGCCTTCGGGCGGCAGATCAGGAGCGCCAGCAGTCGCGCCGCGGTGTCGCCCGTGCGCCACAGTTCGCGGGCGAGTTCCTGCTGCGTCCTCAGCCGTTTGGCGAGCGCGCGCAGCGTGCTCAGTTTCACGCCGTGGTCGTCGCCGTGCTTCTCGTTCACCGCGCGTACCTTCGGGTCCTCGAGTCCGGCCAGCTCGGCCCTCACCTCGTCCGCCGTCGCGCCGGTGCGTGTGTCGTCAGCCATCCCGGCCTCCCGCCTCCCACATGCCGCTCAGCGTACGACGGCCACCCCCGCACGGAGAACGCTGGTACACGATTTCCTGGATTCAGAGAATCGTGTACCGTCACGGGCATGCTGACTGTTGCTTCCGAGGTCGAGGTGCTGGCGCGGTTCGGGCGGGCGCTGGCGGATCCGATCCGGTGCCGGGTACTGCTGGCGCTGCGGGAGGGTCCGGCGTACCCGGCGGACCTCGCCGACACGCTCGGCGTCTCCCGGACCCGCCTGTCGAACCACCTGGCGTGCCTGCGCGACTGCGGCCTGGTCGTGACCGCTCCCGACGGGCGCCGCACCCGCTACGAACTCGCCGACGCACGACTCGGCCACGCGCTGGACGACCTGCGCGCGGCGGTGGTCGCCGTGGCGGGCGACCGCAGCTGTCCGGACGCCGACGCGGAGGACTGCTGCTGATGGCCGCGCGGACGTCTCCCCTGTCGCTCGGTTCCTCCCCGGCCCGCCGTGAGGCGCTGGCCCGGCGGGTGCGGCTGCTGGTGGCCGCGACCATCGCCTACAACGTGGTCGAGGCGGTCGTCGCGCTGACCGCCGGCGCGCTGGCGTCGTCCACGGCGTTGATCGGGTTCGGCCTGGACTCGGTCATCGAGGTCTCCTCCGCCGCGGCGGTCGCCTGGCAGTTCTCCGCCCGCGACCACGCCGCGCGGGAGGCCCGCGAGCGGACCACGCTGCGGATCATCGCCGTGTCGTTCTTCGCACTCGCCGCGTACGTGGGGATCGACGCCGTACGGGCCCTCGTCGGCGACGGCGAGCCGGAGCACTCGGTGCCGGGCATCGTCATCGCCGCGCTCTCGCTGGCGGTGATGCCGTTTCTGTCCGCCGCCCAGCGCCGCGCCGGACGCGAACTGGGCTCGGCCAGCGCGGTCGCGGACTCCCGGCAGACCCTGCTGTGCACCTATCTCTCGGCCGTGCTGCTGGTGGGGCTGGTCCTGCACGCGGCCGTGGGCTGGTCCTGGGCCGACCCGGTGGCCGCCCTCGTCATCGCGGCGATCGCGGTCAAGGAGGGCCGTGACGCCTGGCAGGGCAAGGGCTGCTGCGCGTCCTCCGCCCGCGCAGGGGCGAGCCCGGACACCGCCGACGAGGAGCCGGCCGGATGCGGGTGCTCACCCGGCTGCACCTGCTGCACGGATGCGGGCCCGGCGCACTGAGCCGCCGGGCGCCGGGTGCCTCGCCCCCGGGACGCCCGGGCCCCTGCCCGACCGCTTCCGCAGGACCGGCCCGTCAGGGTGGGGCGGTCGGGTGATCGGCTAGGGATGTGTTTAGCATATGAGCACCGCCTAGCTCGAAAGATAAGAACTGTGACTGTCAACGAGGACGCGTTCACCAACTGGAAGAACCGCGAGGAGATCGCGGAGTCGATGATCCCGATCATCGGCACGTTGCACCGGGAGCGGGACGTGACCGTCCTCCTCCACAGCCGCTCACTGGTGAACAAGTCGGTGGTGAGCATCCTCAAGACTCACCGCTTCGCCCGGCAGATCGCCGGTGAGGAGCTCTCGGTCACCGAGACGCTGCCCTTCCTGAAGACGCTGACCACGCTCGACCTGGGCCCGTCCCAGATCGACATCGGCATGCTCGCCGCGACCTACAGGGCCGACGACCGCGGACTGTCCGTGGAGGAGTTCACCGCCGACGCCGTGGCCGGCGCCATGGGCGAGCACAAGATCGACCGCCGCGAGCCGCGGGACGTCGTCCTGTACGGCTTCGGCCGCATCGGCCGGCTCCTCGCCCGCCTGCTGATCGAGAAGGCGGGTTCCGGCAACGGCCTGCGACTGCGCGCCATCGTGGTGCGCCAGGGCAAGGGCCAGGACCTGGTGAAGCGTGCCTCGCTGCTGCGGCGCGACTCCATCCACGGCGCCTTCCAGGGCACGATCACCGTCGACGAGGCGAACAGCAGGATCATCGCCAACGGCAACGAGATCAAGGTCATCTACTCCGACGACCCGACGACGGTCGACTACACGGCGTACGGCATCAAGGACGCCATCCTCATCGACAACACCGGCCGCTGGCGCGACCGCGAGGGCCTGGCGAAGCACCTGCGTCCCGGCGTCGACAAGGTCGTCCTCACCGCCCCGGGCAAGGGCGACGTGCCGAACGTGGTGCACGGCGTCAACCACGACACGATCAAGCCGGACGAGCGGATCATCTCCTGCGCGTCCTGCACCACGAACGCGATCGTGCCGCCGCTGAAGGCCATGGCGGACGAGTACGGCGTGCTGCGTGGCCACGTGGAGACCGTCCACTCGTTCACCAACGACCAGAACCTGCTGGACAACTACCACGGCTCGGACCGCCGCGGGCGTTCGGCCGCGCTCAACATGGTGATCACCGAGACGGGTGCCGCCTCGGCGGTCTCGAAGGCGCTGCCGGACCTGAAGGCGAAGATCACCGGCAGCTCGGTGCGCGTGCCGGTACCGGACGTGTCGATCGCCATCCTCAACCTCCAGCTCGCCCGCGAGGCGGAGCGCGAGGAGGTCCTCGACTACCTCCGCAACGTCTCGCTGACCTCGCCGCTCAAGCGCCAGATCGACTTCATCAGCGCCCCCGACGCCGTCTCCAGCGATTTCATCGGCTCGCGTCACGCCTCGATCGTCGACGCCGGCGCCACCAAGGTCGACGGCGACAACGCGATCCTCTACCTCTGGTACGACAACGAGTTCGGCTACTCCTGCCAGGTCGTCCGGATCGTGCAGCACGTCTCGGGCGCCGAGTACCCGACCTTCCCGGCCCCGGTGGCCTGATCCACCCGCTTCCGCCCTCCGGCGTCGCGCCGGTGACCCGCAGGCCGTGCCCCCGCACTCCGGGGCACGGCCTGCGGGCGTGCGGCGGCCCGGCGGACGGCCCGCGGCCGGACGGCGCCGTACGCGGTACGCGGCCCGTACGCGGTGTGCGGCTTCGCCCCGGCGGAAGCGGTGTGGAAGCATCTCGACCATGGTGAGTCTCGGGTCCCGGACGAACGCGGAACCCCCCTCCCGGCGTCGTCCGTGGCGGCGGGGAGGCGGGGGACGGTCGATGCTGGGCATGCGCACCGTCGCCGGCCAGGCGCTGGTGCTCCAGGTCGTGCTGGCGCTGCTGATCGTCACTGCGGGCGTGGCCGCGCTGCTGCTCCAGACGGAACGTTACAGCGAGCGTGCGGCGAAGGACCGCTCCCTGGCCGTGGCGCAGAGCCTCGCCCGGTCCCCCGGCATCGTCGAGGCCCTCCGGTCCCCCGACCCCACGAGCGTGCTGCAGCGGCGGGCCGAGGCGGTCCGGGAGCGCACCGGGGTGGACTTCGTGGTGATCACCGACGATCAGGGCATCCGCTACACCCACCCCGAACGCGACCGGATCGGCAAGAAGTTCGTCGGGGACATCGAGACTCCGCTCGACGGGCGGGCGGTCACCGAGACCATCGACGGCACCATCGGACGTCTGGTGCAGGCCGTCGTCCCGGTGAAGGACGAGCAGGGCGACGTCGTCGGCCTGGTGTCGGCCGGAGTGCTCACCAGCGCGGTGGGCGACGTGGTCGACCGTCAGCTGCCGGTGCTGCTCGGCGGCGCGGCGGTCGCGCTGGCGCTGGCGACGACCGGCATGGTGCTCGTGGGCAGGCGGCTCAGCAGGCAGACGCACGGTCTGGGCCCGGCCGAGATGGCCCGGATGTACGAGCACTACGACGCGGTGCTGCACGCCGTGCGTGAGGGCGTGCTGATCGTCGGCGGCGACGGGCGGCTGCTGATGGCCAACAACGAGGCGCGGCGACTGCTGTCCCTCCCCGCCGACGCGGAGGGCCGCCCGGTCGTCGACCTGGGCATGGACGCGCACATCACCGAACTGCTGGCGACCGGCCGGGTGGCGACCGACGAGGTGGTGGCCTCCGGCGACCGGCTGCTCGCGGTGAACAACCGGCCCGCCGACCGGCACGGCAGCCCGGCCGGGGCCGTGGCCACGCTCCGCGACACCACCGAGCTGCACGAGCTGTCCGGCAAGGCGGCGCTGGCCCGCGACCGGCTGCGGCTGCTGTACGACATCAGCGTGACCGTGGGCACGACGCTGGACGTGCGGCGCACCGCCCAGGAGCTGGCCGAGGCGTCCGTGCCCGGCTTCGCCGACTTCACCACGGTGGACCTGCTGGACGGTGTGCTGGCCGGTGAGGAGCCGGGGCCGGCGTCGTCGGTGGAGATGCGCCGGGCCGCGCTCAGCGGTATCGCGGAGGGGCCGCCGTTCTTCCCCGTCGGTCGGCTCATCCGGTTCGTGGAGTCCTCGCCGCAGGCCCAGGGCGTCGGCCGGGCGCGCGGGATACTCGCCGCGGACCTGCGGGAGTCGCCGGGCTGGCAGGCGCAGGACCCGGAGCGCGCGCAGGCCCTGATGGACTACGGCATCCACTCGATGATCACCGTCCCGCTGCGGTCCCGGAACACCGTGCTGGGCCTGGCGAACTTCTGGCGCACGGAGGGTTCCGAGCCCTTCGAGGTGGACGACCTGTCGCTCGCGGAGGAGGTCTGCGCCCACGCAGCGGCCTGCGTGGACAACGCCCGCCGCTTCACCCGCGAGCACTCCATGGCCGTCACCCTCCAGCAGAGCCTGCTGCCGAGCGGGCTGCCGGAGCAGCGTGCCCTGGAGGTCGCCTACCGCTACCTGCCGGCGCAGGCCGGGGTGGGCGGCGACTGGTTCGACGTCATCCCGCTGCCCGGCGCACGGGTCGCGCTGGTCGTCGGCGACGTGGTGGGGCACGGCCTGCACGCGGCCGCCACGATGGGACGGCTGCGCACCGCGGTGCACAACTTCTCCTCCCTCGACATGGCGCCCGAGGAGCTGCTGGGCCGGCTGAACGAACTGGCGCTGCAGAGCGATCCGGACGGCGCGGACCTCAGCGGCGCGGGGCTGACCGGCGCGACCTGCCTGTACGCCATCTACGACCCGGTGGCCCGGCGCTGCACCGTCGCCCGGGCGGGACACCTGCCGCCCGCAGTGGTGGCGCCGGACGGCTCGGTGGCGTTCGCCGAGGTACCGGCCGGGCCGCCGCTGGGCGTACCCGGGCTGCCCATCGAGTCGGCCGAGATGGAGCTGGCCACCGGAAGCCGCCTGGTGCTGTACACCGACGGGCTGGTGGAACGGCGCGGCCGGGACATCGACCACGGCCTGGGCCTGCTGCGGGACGCGCTGGCCGGTGCGGACGGCGACGGCGCCGAGGAGACCTGCCGGGGCGTGCTGGAGACGCTGCTGCCGCAGCAGCAACAGCAGAAGGACGACATCGCGCTGCTGGTGGCCCGGACCCGTTCGGTGCCCGCCGACCGGATCGCCGAGTGGGACGTGCCCTCGGACCCGGCGGCGGTCGCCGCGGTGCGCGCCGCGGTGGGCGAGGTGCTCGAGCGGTGGGGCGTGTCCGAGGAGGCGTTCGCGACCGAGCTGATCCTGAGCGAGCTGGTCACCAACGCGATCCGCTACGGTTCCAGCCCGGTCCGCGCCCGGCTGATCCTGGACCGTGCGCTGATCTGCGAGGTCTGGGACGGCAGCAGCACCTCGCCGCACCTGCGGCACGCCGCCACGATGGACGAGGGCGGCCGCGGGCTGTTCCTGGTCGCCCAGCTCTCGGACCGCTGGGGCACCCGGTACACGCCGAACGGCAAGGTGATCTGGACCGAACAGCCGGTGGCCCCCGCCGCGCAGACCTGACGGGTCGTCGTCGGCCCCCGCGGTCACCCGCGGGCCGGTGTCACCCGGCGACGTTGCGTCCGACCGTCCAGACCAGGGCCGTCGCGACGATCGCGGCCGTGCCGAGGCGGCTCGGCTCGGGGCGGTAGTGACGCCCCCGCAGGCCCTCGCGCAGCATCCGCGTGAACAGGTACGCGGCGGCCGGCAGCCCGAGCAGCAGCATCGCCGCGTTGTCGTGGAAGGCGGCGACGAGATCGCCGTGCAGCAGGTCGTACGTCATGCGGGTGCCGCCGCAGCCCGGGCAGAGCAGCCCCGTCGCCCACTCCAGGGGGCAGCGGGGCAGGAGCTGACCGGGCTGGTGCGGGTTCGTCCGGTACAGGTAGGCGGCACCGGCAGCGGCGAACGCGGCCAGCCCGGTGGGCAGCGCCAGCGGGTGGCGCAGTGCCGCACGGAGCCGGACGAGGCCGCCACCGGCCGCCGCGCCCCCGTCAGCCGCCACGCAGCACCCGGCCCTCGCTGTCGGTCGCGTCCTTGTTGGTGAGCGTGATGATGCCGTCGATGAGCGCCCAGAATCCGAGTCCGCCGCAGGTGAAGAGCTGGGCGAGCGCGATGCCGACGTGGCCCGTGTAGAACCGGCCGATGCCGAGGCCGCCGGCGAACAGCGTCAACACGCCCGCGACGATGCGGGACTTGTCGGAGTAGGGCCGCCCGTACGGGTCGTAGCCGTAGGGCGCCGCCGGGTCGTAGCCGTAGGGCACGGGCATCGCACCGGGCTGGCCGGGGTAGCCGTAGCCCGGCTGACCGGCGAACTGCTGGCCGTACTGCGGGTCTCCGTACGGCTGGCCGCCGTACGGCTGGCCGTACGGGTCGGCGCCGTACGGCGGCTGCGTGCCGTACGGCGGCTGCGTGCCGTAGGGCGGCGGGGTGGTGGGCTGAGCACCGGGCGGCGGGGTGCCGGGCTGCGGGCTCGGCTGCTGGGGGTAGCCGTAGCCGCCGGCCGGGGGCTGCTGCTCCGGGTACGGGTTCTGGTGCGGATCGGACATGGCGCTGGACCCCCCGAGGGACGCGGATGGTGACGTGGGGCCGAGCGGAGCCCCTGGCATCATCCTGCCAGTTCCGGCCCCCGGCCCGCACACCCGCTGCAGAGGCCGGTTCCCGTCGGCCCGCGCAGACGCGTCCGGTGCGAGAATCGGCGGATGACCGACGAGGAGCGGGCGGCGCTGCGGGCGCGGCGGACGGCGGCGGTGAACGGCTGTGACCGGCTGCTGTCGGCGGGCAGGTGGCCGACGATGCGCGAACGGCTGACGCGGCTGGAGAGCTACGACCTGGACGGGCCGCCGGACATGTACGGCGACGGCCCCGTGGCGGGACTGGAGCAGCGCGTCGCGGAGCTGCTGGGCGCCGAGGACGCCGCGTTCTTCCCCACCGGGACGATGGCGCAGCAGGTGGCGCTGCGCTGCTGGGCGGGCCGCACGGGCGACGCCACGGTCGCCCTGCACCCGCGGGCGCATCCGGAGGTGCACGAGGGCGGGGCCCTCGGCGCGGTGGCCGGCCTGCGCACGGTCCACCCGACGCGCGAGGAGCGGCTGCCGGACGCGGCGGAAGTCCGCGATCTGGCGGAACCGTTCGGCACGCTCATGCTGGAACTGCCCCTGCGGGACGCCGGGTTCGTGCTGCCGTCGTGGGAGGAGCTGACGGCGACCGTGGCGGCTGCGCGGGAACGCGACGCGGTGGTGCATTTCGACGGCGCCCGGCTCTGGGAGTGCACGCCCCACTTCGGGCGGCCGCTGCCGGAGATCGCGGACCTCGCGGACAGCGTCTACGTGTCGTTCTACAAGTCGCTGGGCGGCGTCTCGGGAGCCGCGCTGGCAGCCTCCGCCGACCTGGTCGCGGAGGCGAAGGCGTGGCGGCACCGGTACGGCGGGCTGCCGTTCCAGCAGTGGCCGGCGGTGCTGTCCGCGCTGTACGGGCTGGACCACGAGCTGCCGCGGCTCCCGGGGTACGTCGCGCACGCGGCGACCGTCGCCGCGGCGCTGCGCGAGGCGCTGGCGGCGGAGGTGCCGTTCTTCCGCGTGCATCCGCAGACGCCGTGCACGCACCAGTTCCAGGTGTGGCTGCCGTACCCGGCGGACGTGCTGAACGAGGCCGGGCTGCGGCAGGCGGAGGAGACCAAGACGCTGGTGTTCGGCGTCTGGCAGGAAGGTCCGCTGCCCGGCCTCTCGCACACGGAGGTCACGGTGTCGGCGTCGGCGCTGGAGTGGACGGCGGAGGACGTCGCGGACGGCACCGCGCAGTTCCTCGGGTTCCTGCGAGCCGGGTCGCCCCGGAGCACTCACCAGTGACCTGCGTCAGAGCTTCGGTGGCAGTAGGCCGGCGAATCTCCCGCTCAGGTCACTAGAGACGCAGCGGCGGCCCCCCGTCGTCCCCGTCGTCCGGTCCGGCGGCACCGGGCCCGCCCGCGTCCGGCCGGCCGTCGTCGGGGCCCTCACGGTCGGCGGGGCGCACCGCGCCGCCGCCCCGGCCGCCCCAGTGGCGGCCGACGTGCCGCCGGAAGCGGTGGGACAGCGTGGTGGCGGCCGCGGTGAGGAAGACCAGGTTGTACGTGATCTGGATGACCGCCAGCAGGCGGGACGTCTGTCCCCGCGGGTGGATGTCGCCGTAGCCGACCGTCGCCAGGGTGACGACCGTGAAGTACAGCGCGTCCAGCCGGGTGCGCAGTCCGTGGAACTGCCCGGGCTCCTTGGCCAGCGTGTAGTACGCCGCGGAGAACGCGAGCACCGTGAGTGCCACCAGGAGCGGGATGACGAAGCCCGGATGCACGCCCCTGCGGTCCAGCAGCACGTCCCGCATCTGCTTGAGCAGCAGCACGGCGATCAGCGTGAGGAGCAGGACGAAGACGGACCAGCCGATCACGGGGCGCTCGGAGCCGAACGCGTCGAGGGGCAGCAGGAAGTACCCGGTGACCATGAGGGCCGTCACCACGCTGAGGGCTCCCCAGATCCGTTCCGGGTTCCGCCTGCCGCCCCGGCCGTCGTCCCGCACGCCTGTCCCGTCGCCGCGGTAGCCGGGGCGCTACCGTTCCGGCATCGGCGCGGCCACCCGGGTCCCGCCCTCCCGGGGCCTCACGTCCCGGTTTCCGTGCTGCACCGCAGCCTGCATGCCTCTCACCTCCGGCTTCGACGTCCTCGTCGGTCGCCCGCCGCGCGGGCCGGGGTCGGGAACCGGGGCCGGGTACCCCGCCGCCCCGCCCTCACGCGCCCGGAACGGGCGGGCGGGCCGGCAGGGCCGATGAGCGAGCGGCGGTGCGGTCAGCAGATGCGGGGCAGCTGCTCCCCGAGCGGCAGGTCGACGACCCGGGTGCCGCCCAGGCCGGTGCGGGCGACGACCATGCCGGGGTGGTCGGCGACGCAGGTGCCGATGACGGCCGCGTCGGCGCCCAGCGGGTGGGCCCGCATCGCCTCCAGCACCGCGTCGGCGTGGTCGCGGGGCACGAAGGCGACCAGCTTGCCCTCGTTCGCCACGTACAGCGGGTCCAGGCCGAGCATGGCGCAGGCTCCGGCGACGGGCTCGGGGACGGGCAGGTGCCGCTCGTCGACGGCCACGCCCACACCCGCCGCGGCAGCGATCTCACCGAGGGCCGCCGCCACTCCCCCGCGTGTCGGGTCGCGGAGCACGTGCAGGTCGGGGGTGACGGCGAGCATCGCCTCGACCAGTCCGCCCAGCGGGGCGCAGTCGCTCTCCACCCGCACGTCGAACTCCAGCCCTTCGCGCAGGCTGAGCACCGCGATGCCGTGCAGGCCGATCTGCCCGCTGACGAGCACCACGTCGCCGGGCCGGGCGCGCTGCGGGCGGATGTCGACGCCGTCGGGGATCAGGCCGATGCCGGCGGTGTTCAGGTAGACGCCGTCGCCGTGGCCGGCCTCGACGACCTTGGTGTCCCCGGTGACGATCTCCACGCCCGCCGTCCGGGCGGCGGCGCCGATCGCCTCGGCGACGCGGGCCACGACCGGCATCTCCACGCCCTCCTCCAGCACCACGCCGCAGGACAGGTACGCCGCGCGGGCGCCGCTCATGGCGAGGTCGTTGACGGTGCCGTTGACGGCGAGGTCGCCGATGGAGCCGCCGGGGAAGAACAGCGGGCGCACCACGAAGGTGTCGGTGGAGAAGGCGAGGCGGGCGCCGCCGAGGGTGACGGCGGCGGAGTCGGCCATCGTGGCGAGCGTCTCGCCGCCGAAGGCGGGGGCGAAGACGTGCTCGACCAGTTCGGCGGACAGGGCGCCGCCGCCCCCGTGGCCCATCACGATGCGCGGCTGGTCGCGCAGCGGCGCCGGGCAGGTCCAGCCGGAGAAGTCGGGTGCCGGGTGGCCGGCGGTGCGTTCGGCGGTGGTCTCAGCCAACAGTGGTCGCCTCCTGCGCGGTGGTGGTGCTCACGGAGCCGCCGAGGCGGCGGTAGAGGTAGTACGCGGCGCAGGCCCCCTCGCTGGAGACCATCGTGGCGCCGAGCGGCGTGCGCGGGGTGCAGGTGGTGCCGAACGCCTCGCACTCGTTCGGCTTGAGCAGCCCCTGCAGCACCTCGCCGCTGCGGCAGGCGTCCGGCTCCGCGGTGGTGATGCCGCGGACGGGGAAGCGCTCCTCGGCGTCGTAGTCGCGGTAGCGCTCGGAGAGCCGCCAGCCGCTGTCGGGGATGACGCCGATGCCGCGCCAGGCCCGGTCGGTGACCTCGAAGACGTCCGCCAGCATGGCGCGCGCGGCCGGGTTGCCCTCGGGGCGCACGGCGCGGGCGTAGGCGTTGTCGACGGTGTGCTCGCCGCGTTCGAGCTGCTGCACGGTGCGGCGGACGCCCTCCAGGATGTCCAGCGGCTCGAAGCCGGTGACGACGATCGGCACCCGGTGGCGTTCGGTCAGCTCCGGATACTCCTCCACGCCCATCACGCTGCACACGTGCCCGGCCGCGAGGAAGCCCTGCACCTGGCAGTCCGGCGAGGTCATGATGGCCTCGATGGCGGGCGGGACACGGACGTGCGAGACCAGCAGGCTGAAGTTGCGGATGCCGAGCCTGCGCGCCTGGTACACCGTCATGGCGTTGGGCGGGGCGGTGGTCTCGAAGCCGATCCCGAAGAACACCACCTCACGGTCCGGGTTCTCCTGCGCGACGCGGAGCGCGTCCAGCGGCGAGTAGACGACGCGCACGTCGCCGCCCTCGCTGCGCACCCGGAACAGGTCGCGGTCGGTGCCGGGGACGCGGAGCATGTCGCCGAAGGAGCAGAAGATCACCCCGGGGCGGGCGGCGATGGCCAGCGCCTTGTCGATGACCTCCAGCGGGGTCACGCACACCGGGCAGCCGGGCCCGTGGATCAGGCGTACCTGCTCGGGCAGCAGCTGGTCGATGCCGTGCCGGATGATGGTGTGCGTCTGTCCGCCGCAGACCTCCATGAGCGCCCAGGGCCGGGTGACGGTGGCGTGGATGTCGTCCAGCAGGCGCCGCGCCAGCTCGGGGTCCTGGAATTCGTCGATGTACTTCACCGGGCCTCCTCCGCCGTGTCCTGGGCGGCGGGGACACGTGCTGCCCCGCCGGGCCCCTCCGCCGCGTCCGGCGCGTCCGCCGTGCCCGCCGCGTGCGGCACGGGCTGCCCGCTCTCCTCGGCCGCCTGCAGCCAGGCGTCGCCGAACTCCTCCTCCAGCAGACCGAGTCCGGCGAAGAGTTCGAGGGTCTGCCGCGCCGACTCCTCGTCCAGCCGCTGGAGCGCGAAGCCGACGTGCACGATGGTGTACTCGCCGACCTGAAGATCGGGCACGTACTCCAGGCACACCTCCTTCACCACGCCGCCGAAGTCGACCTCGGCCATCCGGGTGCCGTCACGCTCCTCGATGGTGAGCACCCTGCCGGGTACCGCCAGACACATGGGCTCCTCCTCGCTCTCGGGGTTCGTCGCTGCGGGCCCCGGCCGGGCCCGCAGGGTCCTCGCGGGCGGCGAGCACCAACTGGCCGAGCGCCAGCCCGCCGTCGTTCGGGGGGACGAGGCGGTGGGTCAGGACGCTGAAACCGTCCGCCCGCAGGCCCCGCACGCAGTCGCGCGCGAGCAGCGCGTTGGCGAACACGCCGCCGCTGAGAGCGACGGTGTCCGTGCCGTGCCGGTCGCGGGCGGCGGCGCACACGCGCCGCACGAGGCGGGCGACGCAGGCATGGAAGCGGGCGGCGATCGCACCCGGCGGGTCGCCGCGCCGCACCGCGTCCGCCACCGCGCGGATCACGGGCGCCGGGTCGGCGATCAGCGGCCCGTCGTCCGTCGGCCGGTCGTGCTGCCGTGCCGGGGGCCGGAGCGCGAAGTCCGCGTCGTACGCGGGGTCCGGGTCCTCCGTGCCGTGCTCGCCCAGGTGCGCGTGGGCGGCGGCCTCGAGTTCGACGGCGGCCTGGGCCTCGTACCCGGCGTGGTGGCAGATCCCGGCGAGGGACGAGACCGCGTCGAACAGCCGACCCATGCTGGAGGTGGGCACGCAGTGCAGGCCGCGCTCCAACTGGCGTGCCAGCAGTCGCAGTTCATCGGGGGCGCAGGCCGCTGCCGGGGGCAGCGCGGGGTCCCACGGGAGCCCGGCGGCGTGCAGGTGGGACAGCGCCATCCGGCGGGTGTGGCGCACGGCCGCGTCGCCGCCGGGCAGCGCGGCGTAGCCCAGGTGTGCGAAGCGCCGGTAGCCGTCGTAGTCGGCGAGCAGGAACTCGCCGCCCCACACGGCGCCGTCGTCGCCGTAGCCGGTGCCGTCGAAGGCCACGCCGAGCACCGGGCGGGCGCCGTCGTGCCCGGCTTCGGCCATCGCGGCGGCGACGTGCGCGTGGTGGTGCTGGACCTGCCGCAGCGGCCGGCCTGCGGTGTGGCGCCGGGCCCAGCCGGTACTGCGGTAGCCGGGGTGCCGGTCGGCGGCGAGGAGTTCCGGGGTGACGCCGGTGAGCCCTTCCAGCGCCGCTTCGGCATCGGTGAAGGCGGTGAGGGTCGCGAGGTCGTCCATGTCGCCGATGTGCGCCGAGAGCCAGGCGCGCCGGCCGCGACCGAGGCAGAAGGTGTTCTTCAGGTCGCCGCCGACGGCCAGGGCAGGGCGTACGGGGAACGGCAGGGTGACGGGGAAGGGTGCGTGGCCGCGCGAGCGGCGCACCGGCAGCACCTCGCCGTCCACCACGCGCAGCACGGAGTCGTCGCACGGCACGTGGATGGGACGGTCGTGCACGAGCCACGCGTCGGCGAGCCCCGCGAGCCGTTCCAGGGCCTCGTCGTCGCCGGTGACGATGGGCTCGCCACCGAGGTTGCCGCTGGTCATCACCAGCAGCCGGGGGCCGGGCGGGTCCCCGGGAAGCCCGAGCAGCAGATGGTGCACGGGCGTGTAGGGCAGCATCACGCCCAGGTCGGCGCTGCGGGGGGCGACGGCTTCGGCGAGCGGCACCGCGTCCGCGGGAACGTCGGCGGCGGGGCGGCGGCGGAGCAGCACGATGGGCCGGGCCGGGCCGGTGAGCAGGTTCCGTTCGGCGGTGCCGAGGTGCACGCGGGGCGCGAGGTCGGCGAGTTCGCGGGCCATCAGGGCGAACGGCTTGTCGCCGCGGGCCTTGCGACGGCGCAGCGTCCGGACGGCCTCGGGGTTCGCGGCGTCGCAGGCCAGGTGGTAGCCGCCCAGGCCCTTGACGGCGACGATCGCCCCGGCGGCAAGCAACTCCCGCACGCGGGCGACCGGTTCGCCGTCGTACTCGGTGTGCTCGGCGTGGTCGGTGTGCTCGGCGTGGTCGGCGGGTCCGCCCGGGACGCCGGTTCCGGCGCCGTGGGCGGGAAGCAGCAGGCGCAGCCGGGGGCCGCAGGCGTGGCAGGCGACGGGCTGGGCGTGGAAGCGGCGGTCGGCCGGGTCGGCGTACTCGCGGGCGCAGTCCGCGCACATCGGGAAGCCGGCCATGGTGGTGTGCGCCCGGTCGTAGGGCAGGGCGGTGACGATGGTGAAGCGCGGCCCGCAGTGCGTGCAGGTGGCGAAGGGGTGCCGGTACCGCCGGTCGGCGGGGTCGCACAGTTCGGCCAGACAGTCGGCGCAGGTGGCCGTGTCGGGGGAGACGAGGGTACGGGCCGCCGCATCGCCGCGGGACTCGTGGATGGCGAAGCCGGCCGAGCCGCCGGTGCCGGTGGCGGGGAGCGGTTCGGGGGTGACGGACTCGACCAGGGCGAGCGGGGGTGCGTCGGTGGCGAGCCGCTCGAGGAACGCCGTCACGGCCGGCTCCGCACCCTCGGCCTCGGCCACGACCCCCTCGGGGGTGTTGGCGACGTGGCCGTGCAGTCCGAGTTCGGTGGCGAGGGCGTACACGAAGGGGCGGAAGCCGACGCCCTGCACCACACCGCGCACCGTGACCCGGCACCGGCGTCGTTCCGGGGCCGCGGTGACTGCCGCAGCGGGCAGGGCGTCGGCGCTCACGTCAGCGGGCGTGCTCGTGGACGTGCGGGTGGGCGTGGTCGTGGTGGTCGTGGTCGTGGTGGTCGTGGTCGTGGTGCCCGTGCGCGTGGCCGTGTCCGTGGTCGTGGGTGGTGCGGGCCAGCACCGGCCGGTGGACGGGCTCCCCGTCGTGCGCCGCCAGGGCACGGTCGAGCACCTCGCCGCTCCCCTCCCCCGTCCGCGCGGAGGTGAACAGCACCTCGACGCCGGGGTTGACCTGCTGCACGTTCGCTTCGAACGCGGCGCGGTCGAAGCTGACCGCGGCCGCGATGTCGTTCTTCGTGACGACCACCAGGTTCGACAGCCCGAAGGCGGTGGGGTACTTGAGCGGCTTGTCCTCCCCCTCGGTGACGGAGGCGAGCGCGATCCGCAGGGTCTCGCCGAGGTCGTAGGAGGCGGGGCAGACCAGGTTGCCGACGTTCTCCACGAACAGCAGCCGGGTGTCGTCCGGCAGCCAGCCCTCCAGGTGACCGCGGAGCATGTGCGCCTCCAGATGGCACAGCCCGTCCGTGCACACCTGCTTGACGGGGACGCCCGAGCGGGCCAGGCGCACCGCGTCGTTCTCGGTGGCGAGGTCGGCGGTGAGCGCGGCGACCGGCACGCCCCGTTGGCGAGCGTGCCCGAGTTCGGTCTCCAGCAGCGCGGTCTTGCCGCTGCCCGGGCTGGAGAGCAGGTTGACCACGGTGGTGCCGCGGGCGGCGAGGTCGGCGCGCAGCGTCCGCGCACTGTCGTCGTTCTTGGCGAGTACGGCCTGTTGCAGGTCGACGGCACGGCACATGGTCAGCTCTCCTCGGGCACCGGGGCGGACGGGACGGGGTCGGGGCGGGCACCGGAGCAGCGGAGCGCGGTGATCCGCAGCTCCCGGCCGGCGAGCAGTTCGGTGTCCGCCCCGTCGCACTGAGGGCAGGTCAGGCGGGGCGGCATGCCCGTCGCCCACGCGTGGCCGCAGGCCGCGCAGCGGGCCCGGCCGGGGACGGCGTCGATCAGCAGCTCCGCGCCTTCCAGGACGGTCCCGGCACAGGCCAGGGAGAAGCTGAAGCGGAGGGCGTCCGGGACGACGCCGGCGAGTTCGCCGACTTGGAGCCGGACGCACTCGACAGCGCCGGTGACGTCCTCCGGCGGCGCCTCCTCGACCTGCTGCACCACCGCCATGGCGATGGACATCTCGTGCATCGTGGTCTCTTCTCGCGTGGACGTCGGGGTGCGCGGCGCCTCCTGCTGCCCGTCCGCTCATTAGAGGGCGGGCCCGGGTGGGCCCCGGGCTGACACGCCGCCACGGCCGGGGCGGCTGGCCCGTTCGGCTCAGGAGGGGCCGCCGGCCGCCGCTCCCGCCTCCGGGTGCGGCAGGAGCCCCGCGGCCAGGTCGTCGACGAGTTCACGCACGAGCAGCACGGCCTCGGGCACCGCCGCGGCCACCGGCCGGGACAGGCCCATCCCCTCCTCCACCGTCTCCGGCACGCAGCCGACGACCAGCACCCGGCGCGGGCCGGCCTCCCCGGTGCCTTCGGCCAGGGTGTCCAGGAGGCCCAGCACGGCGTCCGGGGTCATGCGGTGGCCGTCGACCACGGCGACCGGGCCTCCCGCGGGGTCGGGACCGGGTTCGATGACGCGGAGCGTGCCGGGCGGGTCGTCCCCGGGTACGGCGTCGACGAGGACCAGGCCCGCCCAGCCGTCGAGCAGCTGGTAGGCGAGGTGGACGCCGCGCACGCCGGTGTCCTGCACCTCCACGCCCGGAGGCATCGTCTCCTCGCGCAGCCGGCGCGCGGTCTCGACGCCGAAGCCGTCGTCACCGAGGAAGATGTTGCCGATGCCGGCGACGAGGATGCGGCCGGGCGCGGCCTCCGGGCCGGTCTCCGCGTTCGCGCCGCCGACGGCCGGGCCGTTCGCCTGCGGGCCGTTCGTCTCCGGGCTGCTCACGCCTCCTCCGGGAGGGCGACCTCGTCGGGCTGGAAGTACCAGTAGCGGCGCTGGGCACGGCGCAGTTCGGTGCCCGGGTCGCCCTCGACGGTCACCGCGAGGTGCACGGAGCCGTCCACGTCGTGCAGCACCTCCTCCACCACGGCCGTGCGGCCGTCGAGGAAGACGTCCTGTGCGTCGCTGCGGCGCTGACCGGGCCGCAGCACGACGCGGTCTCCGGCGCCGATCGACGTGCCCTGCACCTGCACCCGGTCGCGCGCGGGGTCCACACCGCGTTCGGCCTCGGGGTGCCACCAGGGCGTCTCCTCGGCGGTGGGCTCCGTACTGCCGGCCATGCGTCGCGCCTTTCGTCGGTGCGGTCGTGCGGTCTGAGGTCGGGCGGGGGGCAGGTGGTCGGGAGCCCACGGTCGAAGCGACCTGAGCCGTGCGCAACCGGAACCGGCGTCCTTCCCTGCGGGGCCGGTCCGGAAGCGCCGCCAGAGCGGCCGTTCACCCGGGCACAGTACTTTCCGGACGAAGTGACACCGTTCGGGCCACGCCCGCGTGCACGGTTCGGGGGCCAGGTGCAGGTGAGGACTGCGGTGCACCCCTCACCTGCACGGCCTCCGCGAGGACCTCTCTCCGGCCGCCAACGGCCGAGCGGTGCTTCCCCTCCGGAGGGGAAGTGACGTCCACCCGTATGCCATCCATGTCCCTTCGGGACAGCGGCATCTCTCTGACGACAATCTGCGGATGGACGTGAACGAGGTGCTCCTCCCCGGAGTGGGACTGCGATACGAGTTCACCAATCAGGACGACGACCGCATCGGCGTGGTGGCGTTGCGCTCAGGGGCGTTCGAAGTGATCGTGTACGCGGCCGACAACCCCGACAGGGCGGGCTCCGTGCTCCGGCTCACCAGCGAAGAGGCCGACGTCCTCGCAGAGATCCTGGGCGCCCCGCGGATCGCGGAGCGCTTCGCCGACCTCACCAAGGAAGTCCCCGGGCTCAGCGCCGGACAGATCGAAGTGTGGGGCGGCAGCGCCTTCGACGGCAGGCCGCTGGGAGACACCCGAGCCCGGACCCGCACCGGCGCGTCCATCGTTGCCGTCGTACGAGGCGTCGAAGTGATCGCTTCCCCCGGGCCCGAACACGTACTGCGTGGTGGTGACGTGCTGGTGGTGATCGGTACTCACGACGGGATCACGGGTGTGGAACAGATCATTCGCGGCTGATCCCGGTGCACACCTCGATCGCTCTGCTGCTGGAACTCGGCATCATCCTCGGGGCACTGAGCGTGCTGTGCGCCCTCGCGCAGCGCCTCGCACTCTCGCCCGTGCCCCTGTATCTCCTGGCTGGACTCTTCCTCGGTGAGGGAGGCCTCGCTCCCGTGCCGGCCGCCGGAGAGTTCGTGGAGATCGGCGCGTCCATCGGCGTGGTCCTCCTGCTCCTGACCCTCGGCCTGGAGTTCACTCTCCGCGAGTTCACGGTCAGCCTGCGCCGTCATGTACCGTCCGCCGGTCTCGACCTCGTCCTCAACGCGGCGCCGGGAGCCCTGGCGGGATGGCTGCTCGGGTGGAACGCGGGAGGAATGCTGGCTCTTGCGGGCGTCACCTACATCTCCTCGTCCGGCATCATCGCCCGGCTCCTCGGAGACCTGCGGCGGCTGGGCAACAAGGAGACATCGGCCGTTCTCTCCGTGCTCGTCCTGGAGGACTTCGCCATGGCCGCCTACCTTCCCGTCCTGGCCGTCGTCGTCTCCGGCGGCACCTGGAGCCAGGCTCTCGGGGGCGCGCTCCTCGCCGTGGGCGCGGTGGCGGTCGCCTTCGCCGCCTCGTACTGGTGGGGCCGTCATCTGGGCCGCCTGGTCTCCCACCCCGACGCGGAACAGGTTCTCCTCCGCGTTCTGGGGCTCACCCTCATCGTCGCGGCCCTCGCCGAGGCCGTCCACATCTCCGCGGCGGTCGGCGCCTTCCTCGTGGGACTCACCCTCACCGGAGAGGCAGCCGACCGCGCGCGATCAGTACTCGGCCCGCTGCGCGATCTTTTCGCCGCAGTGTTCTTCCTGGCCATCGGACTGTCCGTGAGCCCTGGCAGCCTGCTGCCCATGCTTCCCGTCGCGTTGGCGCTGGCCGCGGCCACGGCGGGTACGAAACTGGTGGTCGGCTGGTACGCCGCTGCACGGGACGGCGCCGGTGTGCAGGCCCGCCTACGGGCGGGGACCGCACTCATCGCCCGCGGTGAGTTCTCGATCGTCATCATCGCCCTGGCCGGGACGCTGGACGACAGGCTCGGCCCGCTTGTGACCGCCTACGTCCTCATCCTCGCCGTCGCCGGGCCCGTGACGACACGCCTCGCCGGCGGCTCGGTCCCCGGTGGACTACGGCCCTCCGGGCGCGAGGCGTGAACGGGAGCGGGCCCACGCGCCCCGCACCGCCGAGCGGCTGCGGACCGCAGCCCGCGCAGGGCACGCGACTGCGCGGCGTCACATGAGCGCGCCGGCCGGACGGAGCCGTTTGGAGTCCACACCTCGGGCAACCCGACAGCCGGTCGACTGGATTCCGCCGGAGGGAGTCTGCGGATGTCGGTGGTCGTGGGGTACGACGGATCGCCCGGCTCCGTACGAGCCTTGCGAACGGCTTGTGACGTCGCCTCCGGAGCGAACGATCCGGTGGTACTCGTCTACGGCGCCGCCCCTCCGGGCGGAAGCGTGGCCGGAACCGAGTACCGGGCACACCTTGCTGCGCTCCGCCGCATCGGTACCGCCGAACTGGAAGAGGGTGCCGCAACAGTCCGGGAGGCAGGGCTGGAACCGGTGGAGGAAGTCATCGACGACGAGCCCGTCACCGCACTGACGGCGGCCGCGCAGCGTCACGGAGCGCGCTTCATCGTGGTGGGCAGTTGGGGAGAGTCCCCGCTCCGGGGCGCGCTGCTGGGGGCGACGCCCCACAAGCTCTTGCATACGTCACCTGTCCCGGTGATCTGCGTTCCGGTCCACTGAGATTCGCACGGTCCTCGGTGAACCGAACCCGGCATCAGCAGTGCTCCCCGGTCCCCGGAACCACCGCGTTTCGGGGGAGTGCTGCACGTGTGAGTGGATCCGGCCGCAGGGAGCTCGGAGGCGACGGCTCACCGAGGACGGCGTCGGCGGTCGGCCGGACGGCCTCATGCGCCGGAACGAGCGGGGCGCGAGTCGTCGATGCGGTAGGACAGCCGGTCGGTGACGCCGACGACTCCGTCGACGGAGGTGCACAGGCGCAGGACGACCGGGATCAGGCTCCTGCTGTCGATCACACCGCGCAGTTCGACTCGTCCCTCTCGTACGGCGACCGAGACCTGCGCGGGTGCCAGACCCAAGGTGTCCTGCAGGACATCCTGTTCGATCTCCTCGCGGATCGCCCGATCCTTTCGCAGGAAGACGCGCAACAGGTCCCTCCGGCTGACGACGCCCAACAGCCGGTCCGTCTCGTCCACCACCGGGAGACGCTTGACAAGCTGGGTCTCCATCAGCCGAGCGGCCTCGACGACGGTCCACTCCGGCCGCGCACAGATCGCCGGGGCGGACATCAAGTCCTCGGCTCGTTCTCCTCGCGCCTTGGCACGCTCCCATGCCTCCAGCGGAGGCACCGGAGCACGCCCGGCGATGCCGGGCTGATCACTCTCCTTCCGCAGGAGGTCCGCCTCGGAGACCACTCCGAGGGGCCTGCCTCCGGCATCGATCACAGGAAGCGCAGTGATCTCGTTCTCGGTCATCAGGCGGACGATCTCCTTGAACGACGTGTCGTAACGGGCACTGACCACGTGCCGCGTCATCAGATCCCTCACCGTGCGGTGCCGCATGCTCTCTCTCCCGGGTCGGGGCCGGATCTCAGTGGTGCGGGACGACGGCGACGGGCACGGACGCGTGATGCAGCAGAGCGTGTGTCACCGGGCCCACGAAGGTGGCGATCTTGACGTGCTTGCGCATACGGCGCCCGGCCACGATCAGGTGCGCGTTCATGCCGGCTTCCAGCAGGCGAGGGGCGGCCGAGCCGTCCAGCAGCACCCGCTCGATCTCCACTTCGGGAAAGGACTCCTGCCAGGCGGCCAGGGCGGCGTCCAGGTCCTTCCGCGCGGTCGCTTCCAGGCCGGCTCCCACGTGCGGGTCCGGTAGTGCCGACGGATAGGCGTACACGGACGACCTGGGCCAGACGTGCACCACACGAAGCCGCCGGCCTGTGCGTGCCGCCGCCCGCAGGGCGAACTCCAGCACCGGGTCGACCCGGTGCTCCAGGTCCAGACCCACCACCACCGGCCGACGCCGCTCGTCCTCCCCGTCCTCTGCCGACGGCCTCTCACGGACGAGAACCACCGGCCCGGTGGCGTGAGCCACCACCGGCAGGGCCACGCTGCCGGTCAAGAACCCCGACACCATTCCGGTGCCCCGGGAGCCGAGAACGAGCAGCTGCGACTCGCGTGACGCGTCGAGGAGCACCTTCGCCGGTGCCTCCAGCGTCTCGTCGCCGCTGATGTCCAGCTCGGGGTGCTGGGCGGCGGCTTGCCTCCAGGCGTCCCTGATCCTGTCCCGGGCCCAGTCCTCCTGAGCCGAGAGGCCGATGGAGAACTGCTCGTTGCTGCCGCGCCACACACGGGCATGCACGAGGCGCAGCGGTGCCCCACGCGCCGCTGCCTCGTCCGCCGCCCACTGCACGGCCGCCATGCTCGGTTCGGAGCCGTCCACTCCGACCGCAACCGGTCGATCCGTCATGTCGTCCTCCGCGGTGCCGCTCGTGCCCTCACGGCTCGATGGTCGCGAGCCCGCCTGAAGAGTGCCGATCGGCGGCGACGGGACCAGGCGACGTCGACCGGCACGTTCTCACTCGTCGGGGCGCTGCACGGCGATGGTGCGGGGGCCCTTCCCGGACTCCTCGGGCACGGGCACCGTGACCGTGAGGATGCCGTCCCTGTAGTCGGCTTTCGCCTCGGAGGTACGGGCCCCGGCGGGCAGGCGAACCGTTCGGGCGAGCACTCCGTAGTGGAACTCGGAGTGACGCTTGTCCTCCGTCGTGGAGACGCGTTCTGCCCGGATGCTGAGCAGGTCACCCTCGACACTGATCTTCACGTCCTGTTCGGGATCGACGCCCGGCAGCTCGGCGCGGAGCACGAAGCCACCGTCGGTGACTTCCTCCTCCACCCGGATGCCGTGCGCCCCGCGGGCCCCGGGCATCGCCGGGAAGTCGGGCACGATCCAGTCGAACAGGTCGGGGAGCGACATCGTGCCGTGACGAGGCTCCATCGATGTGTGCATGACGTCCTCCCTGGATGCGCCGGTGCTCTCGTCTTCACGATGCCGTTCCTGCGGCATGACCGGCGAGGGCCGAGCGGGTGCGGGCCTGGGGACCTTCGGTACCTGCTCGGGCATGCGGCACACCGGGCACAGCTGAGAATTCCCCGCCGTCTGACGAGGCCCGCGCCCGTCCGGCCCGGTCAGAACGAGGCCGGTCGGCCTCTGGCGCGTGGGACCGCCTGCGCGGTGCACTGAGAAGCGGGTCGAGGGCCCACCGGAAGGCGCGGAGAAACGACCGTTCCCGGCCGCTCACCGCGCGATCAGGGTCCGCGAGAAGCGGACGGACCCTCGACCCGTCCTCCATCCGGCCGAGGGCCGCTACAGCAGTCGAGGAGGTCGGCCGTGAAGCAGACGCCGCCAGCCGATGACCAGCAAGTGCGGGCACTGGCTCAAGCCGCAGTCGCTGCCCCCTCGCTGCACAACGCCCAGCCGTGGCGCTTCCGCTACACCCGCAGCACCGCGACCTTCCACCTCTACGGCGACTTCGCCCGGGCCCTGCCGCACACCGACCCCCAGGCACGGGCACTGCACATCGGATGC
Organism: Streptomyces sp. CNS606; assembly: GCF_000426325.1. Lineage (NCBI taxonomy): Bacteria > Bacillati > Actinomycetota > Actinomycetes > Kitasatosporales > Streptomycetaceae > Streptomyces > Streptomyces sp. CNS606. The sequence goes on along the minus strand of NZ_AUFD01000008.1, from coordinate 247,249 downwards.
GGTGCCGCGCTGCTGAACCTGCGCGCCGCAGCATGCCAGGCCGGGCACTCCACCCTCACCCGGCTGCGGCCCAGCGATGACGAGCCGGACCTGATGGCCACAGTGCGCCTCACCTCCCCTTCACCGGGCGCCGACGAGGATCTGGCCGTGCTCCATCCGGCCGTCGCCCGGCGCCATACCAGCCGCTATCCGTTCGCCCGGAAAGCCCTTCCCGACCGTATCCGCAGTGAGCTGATCGAAGCGGCCGCCCGGGAGGGTGCGATCTTGACCTTCCCCTCCGACTGGCACCTGCAATGGGTACTCGAACTCGCTCAAGAGGGGGCGTCGCGGAACAGGGAGGACCCCGAACGAGCTGAAGAACTGGCACGCTGGACACGTGTCGGAGCGGCAGCCTCGGACATTGCGACCGACGGAGTGCCGGAATACGCGTTCGGGCCGCGCCGGCGAGGAGGACGGGCGCCGGTGCGCGACTTCGCCGGGAATCGCCCATCGTCCGACCTGGGTGCCACATCGTTCGAAAACCACCCGCAGGTCGCGTTGATCAGCACCTACTACGACGGCCCCACGGACTGGCTGCGCGCCGGACAGGCCATGGAACGTGTCCTGCTCACTGCGACCCTCCACGACGTGGCCACCTCCTTCGCCACCGAAGCGCTCGAGTGGACCGACACGCGGTGGCCGCTGAAGGACCCCATGACCGGGGTCGGACATGTGCAGATGCTGATGCGTCTGGGGTACGGCCCTCGCGGAACCGGCGCTCCGCGCCGACCGGTCACGGACGTTCTCGTCATCGAACCCTGACGCCGACAGCGGGCGAGCCGTCGGCGGGCGGGGCGCGCACCGCCACGAGGCGTGTGAGGGCGGCGTCGAGGGCCCCGGCCGCTGTCGGCGTCAGGGTTGGCGCCGGTAACGCATCTGGTCGTTGGACTGCCCCTCTCTTCGTGACGTAAGGCATCGGGACGATTACGCAGGGGCTCGTGTGCGATGTCTTCGGCAGCGCCGCCGCAGACGAACAGCTACGGTGGTTCTGAGAGTCTCCGACGCGTTTCGGGTACCTCTGGAGGGCCGGTGACCCAGGACAGCCGAACCCCCGACCACCTGCCGCGACTCCACTTGGACCAGTTGCTGGAGGAACTGCAGGCGCGCATCGAGGCGATGCGCGGAACCCGCGACCGCATTCATCATCTGCTCGAAGCGGTGTTGTCCGTAGGGAGCGAACTCGATCTCCCTCAGGCCCTGCGACGGATCGTCGAGGCGGCAACGGTCCTCGTCGATGCCGAGTACGGCGCCCTCGGCGTCATCGGGGAGGAGGGAGAGCTGTCGCAGTTCGTGCCCGTGGGACTCACCCAGGAGCAGATCGAAGCCATCGGCCCCCTGCCCACGGGCCATGGACTTCTCGGCGAACTCATCCGCCACCCCGAGCCCCTGCGCCTTGCCGAGATCTCCCGCCACCCGGCCTCCCGGGGCTTTCCGCCGCGGCATCCACCCATGCACACCTTCCTCGGCGTACCGGTGAAGATCCGCGGAGAAGTGTTCGGGAACCTGTACCTCACCGGGAAGCGGGACGGCCGGGAGTTCGACAGCGAAGACGAAGCGGTCCTGTCCACTCTGGCTGTCGCCGCGGGCATAGCCGTCGACAACGCCAGGCTGTACGAGCAGGCCCGCAACCGGCAACGATGGCTGGAAGCCAACGCGGAAGTCACCGCCAGCCTGCTCTCCGGGACCGAGGAACCGGCAGTCCTGGAACTCATCGTCGATCACGCTCGCAGGATCCTGAAAGCAGACCTGGGCGCCCTCGCACTCGTCGAAGACGACCCGAGCACCCTTCGGGTGGCACTGGCCGCAGGAGCAGAGGCCGAACGACACCAAGGGCTCGTCCTCCCGCGCCGCGGGTCGTTCGCGGGCGCCGCCGTCGCTGCCGGAAGGCCCATCACGAGCCACAACATCTCCCGCGACCCCCGCATCACGGCCGGCCCCCCACGCTGGCGTGCCTTCGGCCCCGCCACCGCCGTGCCCATGGCCGCCGAGGACGGAGCCCGCGGAGTGCTCCTCCTGGCGCGCAAAGACCCCCTCGCCGTCTTCACCGACCTGGAGACCGCCCCCCTCCTCGCTTATGCGGGGCAGGCCGCACTGGCGATGGAACTCGCCGACCGTCGACGCGACGCCGAGCAGATCACCCTGCTCGAGGACCGGGACCGCATCGCGCGGGACCTGCACGACCTTGCCATCCAGCGCCTGTTCGCCACCGGGATCTCGGTACAGAGCGCACTGCGCTTCGTCGAACACACCGAGGCACGTGAGCGACTGCTCCGGGCAGTCGACGACCTGGATGAGACGACGAGGATCATCCGTTCCACGATCTTCGGACTGCGCCGACGAGAGGGGACCGGGAAGAACGGGCTGCGGTCGAGAATCGTCAAGGCCGTGGAAGACGCGGTGGCACCCCTGGGCTTCACCCCCGCGCTGCGCATGCAAGGACTGATCGACACCGACGTCCCCGCAGATGTCGCCGACGCCGTCGAAGCAGTCCTGAGTGAAGCCCTGACCAACGTGGCCCGGCACGCGGGGGCGGCCGCCGTGGAGGTCTCCCTGACCGCGGCGAACGGCTCGGCGATCCTGTCGGTGGAGGACGACGGGGTGGGCATGCCGGAGCACGGAGGCCGGCGCAGCGGCCTGCGGAATCTGGCCGAGCGCGCGGAGAAACTCGGTGGTCGCCTCCGCGTGTCCAGGCGGCGCGAGGGCGGCACCTCCCTGGAGTGGTCCGCTCCACTGGCCGGTGGACCGGGCTGATCCGTCCGGCCGGAGCCGGGGGAAGCCGGCCGCTCCGGCCTCCGCGAACCCCACGCGCCCTCGTCAGCCCCGGTGCTCTTCCGGCGCCGGACGGAGACCCGACTGCGTCGCGATCACCGCCGCCTGCACCCGGCGCTCCACACCCAGCTTGCTCAGCAACCGGGAGATGTTGTTCTTGACGGTCTTCTCCGACAGATAGAGCCGCTTCCCGATCTGCCGGTTGGTCAAGCCCTCGCCGATCAGTGCCAGGATCTCGCGCTCGCGCGTCGAGAGACCTGCCAGGCTCTCCTGCGCCGCGGGTTCCTGCGTCTCTCCCCGCAGGCTGTTCATCAGCCGACCGGTCGTCGCCGGGTCCAGCATGGACTGCCCCGCTGCGACCGTCCGCACGGCGGCAAGCAGATCGGACCCCTTGATCTGCTTGAGAACGTACCCGGCGGCTCCGGCCAGAATCGCATCGAGCAGAGCGTCGTCGTCGTCGAAGGAAGTGAGCATCAGGCACGCGAGATGCGGCATCCGCGAACGCAGTTCCCGGCACACGACGATCCCGTTGCCGTCCGGCAGCCTCACGTCCAGGACCGCCACGTCGGGCCGGAGGGCGGGCACTCGAGCGAGAGCCTGATCGGCGGTGGAGGCCTCACCCACCACCTCGATGTCGGATTCGCTTCCCAGGAGATCACTCAGGCCACGCCGGACGACCTCGTGGTCGTCGAGGAGGAACACACGGACCGGTCGTTCGGGGGCCGCAGCCGGATGAGCACCTGTGTCGGGCATCGCGAGTCACCTCGAGGAGGAGCGGTTACGTGGCCTCATCATCGCGGGAACGTCCCGGTGACGCAGCAGCTCTCCGCTCTCCAGGCAGCGTACGGCCCGGTGCGTCGCCCGGGTGGCTGAGGCGGAAGTCGACATCGACCACTCCCTCGACGGAGCGAGCCATGCGTGCCGCCATGGGAACCAGGGAAGTGTCCCGGAACCAGCCGAGGAACGTCACCACGCCTCCCTCGACGGACACGTGCACCGTCGCCTCTTCGAACGGGAACAGCGGAGCGATCACCTGTTCACGGACTTCCTCTGCGATGCCCTCGTCGGAACGCAGGAACACCTTCAACAGATCACTCCGGCTGACGATTCCCGTCAGGTGCCCCTCTGCATCGACGACCGGCAAGCGCTTGAGCCGTCGGCGGGCCATCGCGCGCGCCGCCTGGGCCAGCGTCGAATCCGAACGTACCGACACTGCGGGCGTCGTCATCAGATCGCGAGCCACCAGTGCTCCGGCCTTCACGGAGTCCCCGGGATACCGCGCCTCGTCAGCGAGGGTCGGCGGACCGTTCCGGTACTCCTCCTTGAAGAGCAGATCGGCCTCCGAGACCACCCCCACGACCCTGCCGTCACCTTCCAGCACCGGCAGCGCACTGACCTTCCACTTCTGCATCGTTTCCACGATCTCCTTGAAGGAGGCGTCAGGACCCACCGCGACCACCGTGTGGGTCATCACGTCGTTCACCACATGAGGAGAGTGCTTCACTCCGCCCCCTCCGACGTCATGGCGTGCCTCCATGGACCGTACGTGTGCAGCAGACGCATGCGAGCCGTCTGCAACCGATGCGCGACGATGCGGGCCACCTGCCATACGAGAGACCGGCCGAACTCCGGATCGGAGTCGCACAACTCACGCGCCGCCGCAGCGTCGAACTCCCATGCCGTGACATGGCCTTCGGCCCGCGCGGTGAAATGCCACTCGTGCGGGGGAAACAGCCACGACCACCCCACAAGTTCCCCGCGATGCAGCCGCTCCACCGTCACGGGCGCCTGCAGCGGAATCTCCCACGCCAAACGGACCGAGCCGCTGCGCAGAACCCAGAAGCGGTCTGCTCGCTGCCCCTCACGGAAGATCCGGGCGCCGTCGGGGAACTCCACCGGCTTCGCCTCCCGCATCAGGGCCTCCCTGCCCGCTGGGGGAAGAGCTTCCAGCAGCACAGGACCGACCTCCACCATCGAGACTCACCTCCCTGCGGCACGGGCCCCTGCACCACCATCGTGGAATCCGGCAGAGACGACCGGTAGGGGCCACTCGTCCCGAGGGCTCTGTGAGAGCACGGCCTTCCGCCGTCCACCGGACCTCAGCCGACGGAGCGACGCTCCGCACCGCGACGCGCCCGACCGGTGCGGCACGCCCCGGTGAGAAGCGCCACGGGAATCGGGCCACAGGTCCCGGTGTCCGGTACGGGAAGGCCCTGCAGGCCGAGGGAGCGGCCGCGACACCGTGGGGACCAGACCGTCGCAGCCCGTCCGGTCCGGTGCTCCGAAGCGTCGCCGGGGCGGGAAGCTTGCTGACCCCGGCGTGCGGCGAACACGACGAGCGGAAGGAGGACCTTCCCCGTGCAACTGTCCCTTGCCCCGCCGCTCCACGCGGTTCGCGCGATGATCTTCGACACGGACGGCGTGGTCACCGACTCGGCGCAGGTGCACGCGGCGGCCTGGAAGGACGCCTTCGACGACTACCTGGCCGCATCGGGGGCGCTCCCCTTCGACGCGGCCGAGGACTACCGCCGCTACGTGGACGGCAGGGCCCGGATGGACGGTGTGGTGTCCTTCCTCGCCGCACGAGGCCTGGAACTTCCGATGGGCACGGCGGACGACCCGCCGGGGTCCGCCACCGTTCACGCGCTCGCGGCCGCCAAGGAACGCGCCTTCCTGTGCCGCCTGCGCAACAGCTCCGTCGTCGCCTGGCCGGGGACGGTGCGGCTGCTCCATGCCCTGGCAGACCTCCGCGTCCCCATGGCAGCGGTCTCCGCTTCCCGCCATGCCCGAGGGCTGCTGCACAAGGCAGCGGTCCTCGCCTTGTTCACCACCGTCGTCGACGGCAACGAAGCGGCCAGGCTGAACCTGCCGGGGAAACCCGACCCGGCGCTCTTCCTCGAGGCCGCGCGGCGACTCGATGTCCGGCCGGCCTCCTGCGCGGTGGTGGAGGACGCGCTCGCCGGAGTGGAGGCGGGGCGGCGCGGAGGATTCCGCCTGGTCATCGGCGTCGACCGCAGCAGAACCCCCACCCACACGGGCGACCTCCGCTCGCGGGGCGCCGACATCGTCGTAGACGATCTCGATCAACTCATTGCGCACACGGAGACGGCGACGTGAACGGCTCCTCGCCCCAGGAACCCGGCCCTCCGTCGGCCTGGTCGTGGACCTACCAGGGTTACTCCCCGGAACAAGAACGTCTGCGGGAGACGCTGTGCACCCTGGGCAACGGCTATTTCGCCACGCGCGGGGCAGCTCCCGAAGCCGCGCCCGCGGACTCCGCGCACTACCCCGCCACCTACGTCGCAGGCTGTTACAACCGGCTCACCTCCCGTGTCGCCGGTCACGACGTGGAGCACGAAGATCTCGTCAAACTGCCGAACTGGCTTCCGGTGCGCTTCCGCATCCGTTCGGACGACACAGTCGCCGTCGGTGGGTGGCTCTCCCCGGACTCGGCCCTCCTTCTGGACCACACACAGACGCTCGATCTGCGCGCAGGCCTGCTCACCCGGTGCATGCGCTTCGAAGACGAGTCGGGCCGCCGCCTCTCGGTACGACAGACCCGGCTGGTATCCATGGCGGACGCGCACCTTGCCGCACTGCGGACCGAGATCACGCCGGAGAACTGGGCCGGCGCCCTCGAGTTCGAATCGGGGATAGACGGCGATGTCACGAACTGCGGAGTGGAGCGCTACCGAGGTCTGAACGGCGCGCATCTCACCGACTGGCGTACCGGCGTCCGTGACGGCCTGCTCTGGCTCGAGTGCCGCACCAGCAGTTCCGGCACAGCGGTGGCGATGGCGGTACGGCACCGGGCCGGTTCTCCCGGAGCCGGGTTCTCCGAGCCGCGCGCCCGTCGGCGGAGCGTGATGCAGCGGGTCAGCGTGCCCGTCGTGCCGGGACACACCGTCACCTTGGAGAAGGCCGTGACCGTTCACACCTCACGGGACAGCGCCATCAGCCAACCGCTGCAAGCCGCCCTGCACCGTCTGCACCAGGCGGCGCCCTTCGCGCAGACGGCTGCCTGCCACCGCGCTGCCTGGCAGCGGCTGTGGCGCCGGGCCGAACTGGAAGTCCCCGGCGAAGCCGGCAGCATCCTCCGCCTCCATCTCTTCCACGTCCTGCAGACCCTCTCCCCGCACACAGCCGAGCTCGACGTCGGTGTACCCGCCAGGGGACTGCACGGTGAGGCCTATCGCGGGCACGTGTTCTGGGACGAGTTGTTCGTGCTGCCCTGGCTCAACCTGCACTTCCCGGAGGTCTCCCGGGGCCTGCTCGCCTACCGGCACCGCCGGCTTCCACGAGCGGTCGAGGCCGCACAGGCGGCCGGACACGCGGGTGCGATGTACCCCTGGCAAAGCGCCGGCGACGGCCGCGAGGAATCCCAGACCCTCCACCTGAACCCCCGGTCCGGACACTGGGTCTCCGACCACTCCCACCTGCAGCACCACGTCGGTTCAGCCATCGCGTTCAACGTGTGGGAATACGCGCAGGTCACCGGAGACGCAGAGTTCCTGCACGGGGCAGGTGCGGAGATGCTGCTGCAGATCGCCCGCTTCTGGGCCGGAGCCGCCTCCTGGGACGCGTCACTCGGCCGGTACCGCCTCCGCGGCGTCGTCGGCCCGGACGAATACCACGACGCCTACCCGGGAGCCTCCGGACCCGGCATCGACGACAACGCCTACACCAATGTCACCGCTGCCTGGGTCCTCGCACGGGCTCTGCAGGTCTGGCAGGAACTGCCCGCTCCTCGGCGGCGGGAACTGAGCGGTCACCTTGGTCTGGAAGCCCACGAGACGGACCTGTGGGAAGAGGTCTCCCGAATGTTGCACGTGCCCTGGCACCAGGGCGTGATCAGCCAGTTCGAAGGCTACGGAGACCTGAAGGAACTCCCGTGGGCCGCCTACCGCGACAGGTACCGTGACATCCGGCGACTGGATCGCATCCTGGAGGCGGAGGGCGACAGCGTCAACCGGTACCGGGCCTCCAAGCAGGCCGACGTCCTGATGCTGGGCTACCTCTTCCCGCCCCGTCGCCTCGCCGCTCTCTTCCACCGGCTGGGCCATCACCTGGACGACGAGGTGTGGCGTTCGACGATCGACTACTACCTGCGTCGTACCAGCCACGGATCCACGCTCAGCAGCCTCGTCCACGGCTGGGTCTCAGCCCGGTCCCACCGCGCGGACAGCTGGAACCACTGCCGAGAAGCGCTGCTGTCCGATGTCGCCGACATACAGGGCGGCACCACTTCCGAAGGTATTCACCTCGGGGCCATGGCGGGCACCCTCGACCTGGTCCAAAGAGGTCTGACCGGATTGGAAGCCGAAGGCGACGTACTCGCATTGGACCCGGTCACCGTCCCGCAGCTACCGAGCTTCCGGTCCTCGCTGCGTTTCCGCGGACACTGGGGGCTGAAGCTTCGGGCCGACCACGGAACACTTCATGTCGCGGTCCCCGAATCCGCCGGTGCACCCGTCCGTATCAAGCTCGGAGAGCGCACCATCACCGTCGCGCCCGGCGGCTGCTACGTACTCGACAACCCCGAGGGACCCGTGCCGGGGCCCATCGGATCGGAGCAGGGACCTGTGGCCCCTCCACCTCCCACCTCGCACGGCGGACGCTGAAGACGAACACCCGTGGCCCGGGTGCCCGTCGGCTTGCTGCAGACAGGAGGTACACCATGACTCCCACCGTCACCGTGGGTCTCGACGGCTCGCGCGAAAGTCGGGCGGCCGTCGAATGGGCTGCGCGAGAGGCCCTCAGCCGCGACGCCGAACTCAACCTCGTCCAGATCAGGGAGACCGGCCCCTACCCCTACTCCCCCCTCATGGACGACGAGGTCGAACGCGAATGGGGGGAGGAGACCACCCGGGAGGCGGTGACCGACCTGGCCCGCCGCTACCCCGGCCTGCGAACAGCGACGCATCACTACTCCGGGCGCCCCTCGAAGGTCCTGGTGAGTTTCAGCGACCGCGACGACCTGCTCGTTCTCGGATCCCGGGGGCTGGGGCCGGTCACGGGATTCCTCGTGGGCTCCGTGGGACTGCCCACCCTCGCACATGCGCGGTGCCCCGTCGTGGTCGTACGGAATCAGGAAGCCGAGGACGACGCACCTCAGCAGCCTCAGCAACGACCGGTCGTACTGGGAGTCAAGCTGGAGGAGTCCGCCGACGAACTCCTCTCCTTCGCCTTCCGGACCGCGGAGCGCTGGGAAACCGCTCTGCGTGTCGTCCACGGATGGGAACTGCCGCCTGCCTTCGGGGTACGCCCGATCGCGGCCCCGCCCCGACTGGTGGAGGAACTGGTCGAAGAGAAGACGGAAGCGGTACGCAAGCTGCTCCTGCCGTGGCAGGAGAAGTACCCCCGTCCCGCCGTCTCCTGCCAGGCCCCCGTCGGATGGCCGGCCCGCACTCTCCTGACCGCCTCCGCAGACGCATCCCTCGTCGTCGTCGGACGTCGCAACCGCCGGTCGCGCTTCGGCACCCACATCGGCTCCGTCACCCACGCCGTGCTGCATCACGCCGAACCACCGGTGGCCGTCGTACCCCACGACTGAACCGTGGGCGTCGCCACAGGGGGAGGAAATCCGATGAACCCGAGCAGGTCACCGTTTCCTTCTGCACCAGAACCGCCACCGCACCGGAGTTCGCGACGCGAGAACCCTCTGCGCCGCCCCTCCGACCGTCTGTGGTCGTGGCTTCGAGTGATTCTGGCGGCGGTACTCGTGGTCGGCGCGGTGACCGCCGGCATCGTGGCCGCGAACGCCGGACACTCGGCGCACACGGCGCGTGTTCAGGCAGAGCTGGCGGAGCGACGAGCAGTCACCGCGAAGGTGGTCACGGATCCGGCGGAGTCACAGGAATCCGGTACCCGGGGCCCGTCGACATGGGCGCAGGTCCGCTGGACCCGCTCCGACGGCGAGACCCGCACCGGTACGGCCCAAGTCCCCACCGCGTCCGAGCGGGACGAACGCGTACGCGTCTGGCTCGACCGGGCGGGTGACCTCACCAGCCCTCCGGAGACCCGGCCCTCGCCCGAGGCCGAAGCCTGGGCGCTGGGCCTCATGGCCGCCGGTGCCGTCGTCGCCCTGACGCTCACTGCCAACGTAGGACTGCGCCGCCTCTTCGAGAGGCACCACGCCACATGTTGGGAGAAGGAGTGGGACGCGGTGGAACCGCATTGGTCGGGACGCGCGCACCCGTAGGTGACAACGGCCAACAGCTTGGATGACCGTTGTGCGGGCCGCTGCCGGGAGACCACTCGTCGTGCAAAACCCCGCCGAAGGGCCACCCGGGCGCGACGGAGAGAGCGTCGGCCTCCACAGTGACGACGGCACTTCCCCCTACGACGTGCGCTGGTCGGACACCGGTGGAGTGAGCCTTGTCCTTCCCGGCCCCGACGCTCACGTCCCTCACCTGCACCGCCCCCGCCGAACCACCGAAAGGGCGTGAGCGCGGTCCGCGGCCGTCCAGAGGAGTGGCAGGACGCCTCTCGCCCCGTCGCTCTCGGCGCCGGTGAAGCGACTGAAGCCGAAGCAGCGGCACGACACAGCCCGCTTCGCGCGATCCGGGCATGGCTGTGCCCCGCCTACGGCCTCCAGCTGGGGCGCGTCACCCACGCCCTGCCGCACCACGCGTCCTGCCCGGTGGCGAACGTCCCTGCCGCCGCCTGATCGCAGGAGTTCGCAGGGACGAGGAGGCGCACGGGTGTCAGGTGCCGCTGGAGAGCGTGACCTTGAGGGCGCCGGTGTCACCGGGGCGGGCGAAGACGTCGTAAGCGGTCTCCATCTCCTCCAGACGGAAGTGATGAGTGACCAGTGCGGACGTGGGGAGCCGCCCCTGGGACAGCAGGCGCAGCAGCATCGGTGTGGTGAAGGTGTCGACCAGGCCGGTGGTGATCGTGACGTCCTTGATCCACAGCGACTCGAGGTGGAGGGCCGCAGGCTTGCCGTGAACGCCGATGTTCGCCACGTACCCACCCGGCCTGACCATGCGGGTGCACATCTCGAAGGTCTCCGGTACGCCGACGGCCTCCATCACCACATCCGCGCCCAGCCCGCCAGTGAGTTCCTGCACCACGCGTTCGGGCTCCTCTGCCGCTTGTACGACGACCTCGGCTCCGAGCTGCTCGGCCGCCTCGAGCCGGCTCGACGCGAGGTCGGTGACGATGATGCGGCCGGGGGAGTACAGCCGGGCAGCGGCAACCGCCGCCAGACCGATGGGCCCGGCCCCCACGATGACGACGTCGTCCCCGGGCCGCACCCGGCCGTTGAGGACACCGACTTCGTAGGCGGTGGGGAAGATGTCGGACAGCAGTACCGCGTCCTCGCCCGGCACGGAGCGGGGCAGGGGGTGGAGGGAGACATCCGCATGGGGGACGCGGACGTACTCCGCTTGCGTACCGTCGATGAGGTGGCCCAGAACCCAGCCGCCGCCGCCGACGCACTGCCCGTAGGAACCCTCCCGGCAGAAACGGCACCTGCCGCAACCGGAGATACAGGAGACAAGTACCCGGTCCCCCGGCTGAAACCCGGTCACGTTGTGCCCTGCTGCCACGATTTCGCCTACGGCCTCGTGCCCGAGAACCCTTCCAGGGACGACATCGGGCACGTCCCCCTTGAGGATGTGCAGGTCGGTGCCGCAGATGGTCGTGCAGTCGACACGGACCACCGCGTCCTCGGCGTCCTTGACCGCCGGATCGGGGACCTGACCCCAGGCGAACTTCTCGGGACCGTAGTAGACGAGGGCGTGCATGATGGCTCACCTTCCTCGGGGGATTTCGGCTACGCGGTCGGCTCAGAAGGGCGGCGGGGAGGGGAAAACTGCACCTCACCGGCGACTCCGTTCAGACGGCCGGCGATGCCCGCGGCCCACCTGTCGGCTTCCTTCGGATCGCAGTAGTCGCCGTACCGGCCTCCGAGTAGACGGAACAGCATGCGTGCGCGCAGGGGTATGCGATCGGGCATCACGATTCCGGAGAACACGTGGTGGCCACGAGGACGGACGGGGGGCAGGGAAGCGAGAACGATGTGCTCCTGCCTCATCGCCAGAGCGCGCATGCGCGGAGGAAGGGCGGCAGCCATGCCGACGCTGAACAGCCACACCGGGCAACGGGACAGCAGCGCGTGGTGCCTCTGCACGAAGTCCTGCGCCTCGGGCAACCAGGCCTGGTCGTGAATGGCGCTTCCGACGAGGAACGCATCGAACCGCGACACGTCCCCGACCATGTCGACGGCGCGCACCTCGACGTGAGCTCCAGACGCTCCGAGCCGGGCTCCGATCCGCTCCGCGATCTGCCGGGTCGAGCCGTACACAGTGGCGTAGACGACCAGTATCCGCATGTTGTCGCCGACCTCCTCGGCTCGTGCGCCAGGCCCGGCTCCGGTCCGTGGCCACGTCCCGTTCTCTCTCAAGCATCGGCCGAGGAGTCGGTGGGGTCAGTGGGCCCAAGGTCCCCACAGCCGGGCGGACCGGCCCGGCCGCGTCCGGCCCGCTTCTCCGGCCAGAGCCGGGACTGCACGCGCATCAGGAGGTAGCCGAGCGCCGACATCGCGGAAGCGACCAGCAGCTCCGGCATGGTCAGCGCCGTGGTCCCCAGCAGAGACCGCGGCGGCGGCAGATAGATCGCCGCGCACTGCAGGCCCAGAGCCGCACAGACCGTCAGGAGCAGGAACGGATTCGCGAGGGTTCCGGGCCGCGCCCGGGACCCCAGCGCAACGCCCAGCTGACTGACGCCGAGCACGAGGAACACCACCGACTGCCACGGCCGGTCCGTCTCCTTCGCCCACCAGCCCGCGAGCAGCGTGATCGCCCCGATCGCCGTCCCCATCACCCGCCGCCTTGTCCACGGGAAGGGATTCACCCGTGAGCGAGGACTCGTCGACAAGCAGCATCGCCGCCTCACGGACCCGGCCGTCGGCGGGAACGACATCGCCCTCCGCGAGGAGGACCACATCACCCGCGACGACCCCGTCGGCGGCCACCGAACGCGCCCGGCCGTCCCGCAGCACTCTCGCCGCCGGGGCTCTGAGGACGGACAGCGCGGCGACAGCACGCTCCGCCCGCACCTCCTGAGACACACCGACCGCCGTGTTCACCACCACGACGAACGCGATGACCACCGTCTCCGAGACGTCACCCGTGGCAACGGTCAGCAGTGCGGCGGCCAGGAGCACCACGATCAGGGGGTCCCGCAGCTGGAGCACCACCCGCCGCCACAGCGGCGCCGGTGGCGCCGAAGGCACCGCGTTCGGCCCCCAAGCGGCGAGCCGCAGCGACGCCTCGGCCTCCGACAGACCCGGATCCCGCGCGGCCGCCTGTGCCTCTCCCGCCCGGTCCCTCATCGCACCACCGCCCACCACGCAGATCCCGACGCAGCCCTGGCCCTCACCGGAAGCTAGAAGCACCGGCGCGCGCCGAGCCAGGGCCGACAGGACCACATCGAAGGACATTCGACCTCTGCGGACACCAGATGCCACCCGGCATCCTCAAAGGCACACACCCGCCGCCGGCAGGAGGATCCGCCCCATGGCAGGTGGACAAAGACGCGCCCGCAGTACCCGGAGTGACGGGCGACCTTCGCCGTCCTCGTGACTGCCGGGCCGGAACTCCCATGGCGGCCCGCACCGACCACGCCTCCCTGCGATCGTCCGGCCTCTGCGCCGGTCTGGCTCCCACCCCCGCAGGCCACTCGAGCAGGAGGTCGGCACCGATGCGCCATACGAGGTTCCGGGTGAGAACGTCCGGTCACCCGTATCCGCCGGAAACCGGTGAACCGAAGGAGTAGTCATGGTGGGTCCGGTCGTAGTGGGAGTGGACGGCTCCGAGTCGAGCATCAGGGCGACACAGGCGGCAGCCGTCGAGGCACGGCTGCGCGGGGTACGACTGCAGGTGGTGCACGCATACGGCATGCCCGCCTGGGAACCGCCGCTCGGGTTTCCGCCCGACCGGCTTCGTGCCACCGCCGAGCAGGTCGCCGCTGACGCCGCCGCTTGCGCGCTGGCCGAAGAACCGGAAGCGGAAGTGATCGCCGAGGTGGAACAGGGCGATCCGCTGGTGGTGCTGGAAGCACACTCGCGTGCCGCGGCTCTCGTTGTGGTCGGCAACCGCGGGAGGGGTGCTTTCGCGGGACTCCTGCTCGGCTCGACAGGGGTTCAGCTCGCCGCTCACAGCCACTGCCCTGTCATGGTGGTCCGGGACGGGGCCCCGGCGCGGGGGCCGGTGGTCGTGGGCGTCGACGGCTCCGCGACAAGCGACGCGGCACTCGACTTCGCGTTCGCGGAGGCGTCGTTGCGCCGCACCGGTGTCAGGGCCGTGCACGCCTGGACCGTCTGGAACACCGAGGCGCCGGCCCCTCAGGATCCGTCCATGCCCTACGCGGCCAAGCCGGGCGAGCTCGCGGCCCAGGAAGAGCGCCTGCTCGCCGAGGCGGTCGCAGGCCACCGCGAACGCTATCCGGATGTCCGGGTCGAACAGGCGCCTCTGCGCCACGACACCCGTGAGGCGCTCATCGAGGCGAGCCGCCAGGCGCAGCTCGTCGTCGTCGGAAGCCGCGGACGGGGTGGCTTCACCGGCATGCTGCTGGGATCCGTGAGCCAGGCGGTTCTGCACCACGCCCTCTGCTCGGTCGTCGTCGTCCCCCACCGGAACTGACTCCATCCGGAGTCAGGCGGAAGGCATGGAATGCAGGCCGGGGAGAAGAACAGCTTCTCCCCGGCGGGGATTCCACGATGCCTCCAGGCGCCGGGGGTTCCGGGGCGCTGCCGGGTCTGCGGAGTCAGACGGTGCGATGGGCTTCGGCTGGGGGACGACGTGGTGAGGCTTCGCCCTCGCCAGCGGCCGATGCGCGGGCGGCGAAGCGGGGCTGCGGGGCCCCGGCGGGCGGGGCCTCCTTGCGGACGAACGCCGCCCGCAGCGCGTGGTACGGCGCGCCGGGGTCGTCGAACACGGCCCGCATCGCGGCGAGTTCCTCCGCACGGTGGTCGGCCAGGGGCCTGCGCGCCTCGCGCGCCTCCAGGTCGGACTTCTTCGCGCCGATGCGGCGTTCGGTCTCGGCCGAGCCCGCCGTCCGTGCGGCCCGTGCGGCCGTCTCCGTGGCGAACCCCTGCGGGGAGGTCTCCAGGACGCGGTCCACCAGCCCGATGCGGTGGGCGGTGTCCGCACCGACCGGCAGCGCCCGCTCGGTGAGGTCGCGGGCGGTGTGCGGGCCGACGCGGCGGGGCAGGGTGGCGGTCCAGTACTCGGAGCCGGGCAGGCCCATCAGCCGGTAGTGCGGGTTGAGCACGACGCCGCGGCGGCACCACACCTCGTCGGCGGCCAGCGACAGCATCACGCCCCCGGCCGCCGCGTTGCCGCCGAGGGCGGCGACCGTCAACCGGTCGGTGGTGGTGAGAACGGCCCGCACCAGGTCGTTCATCGCCTCGATGTTGGCCCACGACTCGGCGGCGGGGTCGGCGGCGGCCTCGATGACGCCGAGGTGGATGCCGTTGGAGAAGAAGTCACGGGCGGGGCCCAGGACCAGCACCCGGGTGGGGCGGGTGCAGGCGTAGCGGTAGGCGTCGAGCAGGCGGCGGCAGTGCGCGGTGCTCATCGCGCCGCCGGGGAAGGAGAACTCCAGGAATCCGGCGGCGCCCTGCTCCCGGTAGCGGATGTCCGACCAGGCCGTACGTGCGTCCGGGTCCCCGGGGGCTCCGGGCCAGGGCGCCGCCTCCGGGTCCAGCAGGACCGGCTCCTCGGGCAGGTCGGGCAGCCGGTCCCCGAGGGCGGTGACGGCGGGCAGGGCGATGCCGCGCCGGCCGTCCGTGCGTCGTGCGCGCAGGACGGGCAGCCACACGGCGCCGTCGGCGGTGGCCCGGCACACCGCGCCGGCGCGGACGGCCAGGAGCGTGCCGGGCCGCCCCCGCAGCCGGTACTCGGGGTGCCCGCCGTGCAGGAACCATTCCGCGCCGAGCAGGGTGTCGCGTACGCCCGGCTGGGAGTCGGCGGCGCGGAGGATGCGCAGCACCTCGCTGGTGGTGTGCCGGTGCCAGTCCAGGCGCCGGTCGGTCTGCCGCATCGCAGGCCGTACGCACACCTCGGCGCCCAGCGCCGGGTCGTCCTGCCGGGAAGGGGTGTGGGCGCCGGAGGCGAACCGTTCGACGGCCAGGTGCACGGCGGTCAGGGCGGCGTCGGCGATCTCGCCGCGGTACAGGTCGCTCTTCCCGCGTTCGGGGAGCGGGCAGGGCGCCCAGGCCCAGACGCGTCCGGCGTCCATCTCCGCCTCGGCCTCGAGGACGGTCACGCCCCAGCGGAGCGCTCCCCCGGCGACGGCCCAGTCCAGGGAGGACGGACCGCGGTCGCCGGGCGGTCCGGGGTGCACGACCAGGCAGGTGTGGGCGGTGAACACCTCGCGCGGGATGGCGGCCTTCAGCATGGGCGCGAGCACCAGTCCGGGGCGGTGCCGCCGTACGGCCGTCCGGATCGCCTCGCCGTCGGCGACCGTCTCCACGGCGACGTCGTGGCCGCGTGCGGTCAGCTCGGCGTGGACGCGTTGGGTGAGGCTGTTGAAGGCTCCGGCCACCAGCAGAATGTGCAACGTCGACCTCCCGGCCGTCCGGGGCGCGGCCCGCTTCAGCGGGCCCGATCCGCGGCGATCATGCCCCGGAGGTGCGCCGGACGGCCGGACGGCCCGCCCACGGGTCACCCGATAGCCGTGCGTTCCCTCCGCCGACGAGGGGAAGGGCGGCCAATGCCGCGACGCCCGGTGACCGTCCGCGCCGCACCCCGGACGGAGCGGCGCCGGCGGACGGCCGACGGCGGACGGTCAGCGGCGGCGGACGGCGCGCAGCAGCCGCAGCGTGCTGTCCCGGCGGAACCGCGCGAGGACCGCGACGAAGATCAGCGCGCCGAGCGGCGGAACGGCCATGGCCGGGCCGTGCACGGCGAGCTCCAGGACGACCGCACCGGCCATCATCGGCACGAAGCACAGCGCGGCGAGCCCGGCCAGGCGCGGCACCAGCAGGCCGATGCCGCCGGCCAGCTCGGCCACGCCCACCAGGTACATGCCGGGCAGGCCCAGCCCCAGCTCCGCGAACGCCTCGGGGGATCCGGCGAGTCCGCCGAGCTTGAGTACGCCGCCGTTGACGAAGAGGAGCGCGGTGACGATCTGGAGCGTCCACAGCGCCACGTTCGCCTTGCGGCTGCGGGGCGGGGAGCCGAGGGTGGAGGGGGTGGCGTTCGCCCGGGTGGCGGTTGCCGAGGTGGCTGCGGCTGTGGTCGTGGTCGCGGTGTCCGGCGTCGAAGCGGTCATGGTCCCGGCCTCTCGTAGCGAGGGTGTCGCGTGTCGCACAGGGAGACGGCGGCCGGGCCGGAAACTCATCGGTGGGGCCGGCGAACGGCGGTCGCGGTCGTTTCGGGGGCGATTGTCAGACCCCGGTGCCAGGATGTCCCCATCCGCATCGGAGCTCCTGCGAGAGAGGGCGTGGACCATGGCGGAGAACCAGGTCAGCGAGGATTTCCCGAAGCTTGCCGATCCCTTCCGGCGTGAGCTGCTGGCCCACTGCTACCGGATGCTCGGCTCCGTGCACGACGCGGAGGACCTGGTGCAGGAGACCTACCTCCGCGCCTGGCGGGCGTACGACAGGTTCGAGGGCAGGTCCTCCATGCGCACCTGGCTGCACCGGATCGCCACCAACACCTGCCTGGACGCGCTGGAGAGCCGTGGCCGGCGCCCGCTGCCGACCGGCCTGGGAGCCCCGAGCACCGACCCGGTGGACGACCTGGTCGAGCAGCGCGAGGTGCCCTGGCTGGAGCCGGTGCCGGACGCCATGGTGGGTGCGGACGGCGCGGACCCGGCGGCGATCGTGACGTCGCGGGAGAGCATCCGGCTGGCGTTCGTCGCCGCCCTCCAGCACCTGCCACCGCGGCAGCGTGCGGTGCTCCTGCTGTGCGAGGTGCTGAAGTGGAAGGCCGCGGAGGCCGCGGACCTGCTCGGCACCACGACCGCGTCGGTGAACAGCGCGCTCCAGCGCGCCCGCGCGCAGCTCGGCAGGGTGGCCCCCAGCGAGAGCGGGACCAGCGAGCCGGTGTCGGCGGAGCAGCGCGAGCTGCTGGACCGGTATGTGACAGCCTTCGAGAAGAAGGACATGAAGGCCATCGTCGGGCTGTTCACCGAGGAGGCCGTCTGGGAGATGCCGCCGTTCACCGGCTGGTACCAGGGCCCGGAGAGCATCGGCACGCTCATCGACCTCAACTGCCCGGCCGGGCCGGACGAGCTGCGCCTGATACCGACGGGGCTGAACGGCCAGCCCGCGTTCGCGATGTACATGCGCGGCGAGGACGGGCGTTTCCTGCCGTTCAGCACGATGGTGCTGTCGCTGGAGGGCGACCGCGTGTCGCACGTCGCCGCGTTCTTCGACCTGAGCCTGTTCGAGACCTTCGGGCTGCCGGACCACCTGCCCGCGGGCACCGCACCGGCGCACGCCGGGGCGGCGGAGCACGCCTGACCGGGCGCTGCTCCCCCGCGCCCGGCGGCTACCGTTGCCGGCATGGAGATCTGGATCAATCCCGCCTGTTCGAAGTGCCGCAGCGCGGTGAAACTGCTGGACGAGGAGGGCAGGGACTACACCGTCCGCCGCTACCTGGACGACCCGCCGGGCGAGGAGGAGCTGCGCGCGGTGCTGGACCGGCTGGGTCTGGAGCCGTGGGACATCACACGGACCCGGGAGGCGGCCGCGAAGGAACTGGGCGTGCAGGACTGGCCGCGCGACGCCGCGTCCCGCGACCGCTGGATCGCCGCCCTGGCCGGGCATCCGAAGCTGATCCAGCGGCCGATCATCACGGCCGACGACGGTACGGCCGTGGTGGGCCGCAGCGAGGAGGCGGTCCGGGACGCGCTCTCCCGCTGATGAAGCCCCGCCGGGGAGGGGGTGCGGGGGTGCCGTCCCGGATTCCGGATCTGCGGCGCGCGTCGGCCACTGCGGCGCACGTCCCTCGCGGGTCCGGCCGGAAGGCGGGGGACGGCGGACGGCAGGCGGCCGGGGCATGCCGGCAGGCCCCACCCGACGTGCCGCGCGGGCCGCGTCCCCCTGCGGCGGGACGGCCCGTCCGCGTCAGCGCGCGGCGGCGGCGCGCTCGGTGTCCAGGCCGGGCACGGCGCCGAGGGCGGCCTCCGCTCCGGCCAGGATCTCCGTCACCCGGCGGCCGAAGCGCAGGTCGCAGGCGTCCGGCGTGCCGGTGCGCACAGCGCGGAGCAGGGCGTCGAGCGCGTGGCCGAAGGACTCGGCCGGCGGTTCCTCGCGCTCGGGCAGCACGGCGACGCCGGCGGGTCCGCGCACCTCGGCGGTGACGCCCGCGGCGCCCGGCGGCACGGTGTGGCTGACGGTGACCGTGCTGGAGGCTCCGCCGTGGTGCCGCAGCGTCAGGTGGACGGTGTCGCCGGGGCCGGCGACGGCCGCGACGTCGGCGACGTCGCCGAGCACCGGCAGCAGGACGGACAGCGCGTGCGGGCCGACGTCCCACAGCGCGCCCTTCTCCTTGCGCCAGGGTGAGGCCGCGTACGGGGAGTCGGCGCCGCCGAAGACCGGCGACAGCCAGTCGGCGCGGCCGAGCAGCCAGTCGCGCGCGGCGGCCCGGGCGTCGATCCAGCCGGCCGTGGTGGGGCTGAACCGCAGGGTGAAGAACACCACGGAGGCCACGCCCGCCCGTTCGGCGGCGGCGGCGACCTCCGCCGCGCCGCCGGGAGTGGTGGCGACCGGCTTGTCGAGCAGCAGGTGGCAGCCCGCTTCGGCGGCACGTACGGCCAGGGGCGCCTGGATGTCGGGCGGCAGGGCGACGGCCACCGCGTCGCAGTCGGCGAGCAGCGCGTCGACGTCGGAGTGGGCGCGGGCGCCGAAGCGGTCCGCGAGTTCGGCGGCGGCCTCCGGCCGCCGCCCCCACACGCCGACGAACTCCACACCGGGGTGGGCGTCGAGCGCGGGCGCGTGCGTGGCGTGGGCCCACGGTCCCGTGCCGAGCAGGCCGAAGCGGAGGGGTGCGGGCGGCGGCGCGCCGTGCGGGGTGCCGGGCAGGTCGTCGTGCGGCGTCGTCATCGGCATGCCGACAGCGTAGGCCGTCCCGCACGCAGGGCGGCGCGCCGCTTCTCGCGCGAGCGGCGCGCCGGCCGTGCCCGGGCCCTTTCACCTCCGGGCTCCTGCGGGGTTCGGGGTGTGCGTCGTCGGTTCCGTCCCCGGCCTTCGCCGGGTTCCGGTCACGTGGCGCGGCCGCTCCTGGCCGCCACGCCGACGCAGGCCACGCCCAGAAGGAAGGCGAGGCCGCCGACGATGATGTTGTTCCAGATGATGCCGGCGTCGGGACTGTCGCCGACCACCCAGGACGAGACGATGATCCATGCGCCGATCGCGCACATGGCCCAGCTCAGGCCGTACATCCGCTCCGGTGTCACGGTGAATCCGAGTGCCAGCAGGGTGATCGCGATGCCCATGATCAGGGCGTGCGTCGTCAGTGCGGGCTGGTTGCCGGAGTAGTGCACCACCCAGGGGGACACGGCGCAGTACAGGCCGACGAGGAAGACCGGCCCGTCGACGAACGCCACGTCCCTTCCCTGGAGTACACGGGAGTACCTCTCCCGCATCTCCGTCGCGTCGGGGTGACCCGCCAGGTCTCCCCGGTGAGACACATCGGCCATCCGACTCGCCTCCTACTCGTGTCGCAAGTCCGACTGCGTGGTGCTCAGCCGTGCGACATATACATGTCGCCTTCTCCCATTGTGCGCGCCGGAACGCCGAAGAGGTAGATATCCGGGCAAAAAGGTTGACGGGGTAACCACGTTTCCCGCCGGGGGTGGTGACAGCACCACCCCCGGCGGGGTGGCGGCACCCGTGTGCGGCGGCCCGGCCGGCGCCAGACTGAGCGGCGGAGGTGAGGGCGGTGGCTCAGGGAGAGGACCGGCTGCGCCGGTGGAGGGCCTCGGTGGTGGCGACGGTGCGGGCGTTCGCACTCTGCCTGCTGTCGCTCGGGGTGTCGCTCGCGCTGTTCATCGTCACGGTGGTGTCGCTCGCGTTCCTGCTGCTGGGCGTCGGCTTCCTCACGACGCCCGCCGTGCTCACGCTGGTGCGGATGCACGCCAACCAGCGGCGCGCCCTCGCGCACGACTGGGTGGGCCTGACCGTCCCGGCGCCGTACCGGGCGTTCCCCCCGACGAGGCGCGGCGGACTGGCCGGCCAGGTCGAGCGGTGCACGCTGCTCCTGCGCGATCCCGCGACCTGGCGCGACGTGCTGTGGCTGCTGGTGGACGCGGTCGCCGGTTTCGTCACGGCGCTGCTGCCGGTGGCGCTGATCGGCTACGGCGTCGAGGGGCTGGTGCTGCTCGCCGGGCTGTGGCACGCGGTCTCCGGCGCCTACTGGTACGCGTTCATCCCCGTCTCGGGCTTCGGCAGCGCGGTGCTGTGCGCCGCCCTCGGTACGGCGCTGATCGCCCTCGGTCTGGTGGCCAACCCGGCACTGCTGCGCGTCCACTTCCTCCTCGTGCGGGCCCTGCTCGCGCCGACGCGGGAGGCACGGCTGGAGCAGCGGGTGCGGCGCCTGGCCGAGACCCGCCACGACGCGGTGGACGACTCCGCCGCCGCACTGCGGCGCATCGAACGGGACCTGCACGACGGCGCGCAGGCCCGGCTGGTCGCCATGGGGATGGACCTGGGCACCGCCCTGGCACTGATCGAGAAGGACCCCGCGGGCGCCAAGGCGCTCCTGGCGCAGGCCCGTTCGTCGTCCGCGGCCGCCCTGACCGAACTGCGCGACCTGGTACACGGCATCCACCCGCCGGTGCTCGCCGAGCGTGGCCTCGCCGACGCGGCGGAGGCGCTGGCGCTGCGCTGCGGCGTGCCGGTGGAGACCGACATCGACCTGCCCGGCCGGTACGGCGAACCCGTCGAGGCGGCGGCCTACTTCGCGATCAGCGAGGTGCTGACCAACGCGGTCCGGCACGCGGGCGCCCGACGCGTCTGGCTGGACCTGCACTTCGCGCCGGCACCGGGCGGCGGGGGCGCGCTGCGCGTCGCCGTCACCGACGACGGACGGGGCGGCGCCGACCCGTCCGCCGGCAGCGGCCTGCGCGGCGTGGAACGCCGCCTGGCCGGGTTCGACGGCGTCCTCGCGGTGAGCAGCCCGCCCGGCGGCCCGACCATGGTGACCATGGAGGTGCCGGCCGCCCCCGCGGCGGAGCCGGTCAGTTCCCCTTCCGGGCCCCGCCGTTGACCTGCACGATCTGGCCGGTGACGTGACCCGCGCCGGGCGAGCAGAGCCAGTGCACGGTGTCGGCGACGTCCTCGGGGACGCCGGCCCGGCCCGTATCCGTCTGCTCGACGAGGACGCGCCTGCGTGCGTCGGTCATCCCGCCGCGGAAGAACTCGGTGTCCTCGATGTAGCCGGGGGCCACGGCGTTGACGGTGACGCCACGCGGTCCGAGGGCCCCCGCCAGGTCGTAGGCGTACGGGTGCAGCGCGGCCTTCGCGGCGGCGTAGGAGCCGGTGCCGGAGCCGCGGAAGGCGGCGATGGAGCTGAGCAGCACCACCCGGCCGCCGGGCGAGGCGAGCAGGTCGCGGAGCCCTTCGGTGAGCAGTACGGCGGTCAGCACGTTGGACCGGAAGTTGCCGGTCCAGTGCGCGGCGGCGCCCGCCAGTCCCTTCGTCGCCTCCGCCGGAGCACCGATCTCCACGTTGCCGCCGGCGTTGTTGACCAGCACGTCGACCCGGCCGTAGCGCTGGGCCAGTTCCGCGCACAGCTCCTCGACCTGCGCGGGCTCGGCGAGGTCCACGGCCCGGGTGCTCACTTCGGCTCCCGCGACGCGCGCCCGCAGGTCGTCCGCCGCCGTCTCCAGCACTTCCGCCCGCCGCCCGAGCAGCACGACCCGGTCGCCGTCCCGCGCGAAGCGCTCCGCCGTCGCCCGGCCGATGCCGGTCCCCCCGCCGCTGATCACGCTCACCCGTGCCATACCCGGTGCTTCTCCTTCGTGCCCGATGCGTTCGACCCGCACACGCTATGTCACCGCGCGCCGCGCCGCAGGGCGTTTCGGGGGCGGCCCGACGAACCGCCCGCCGCCGGGGAGCGCGCCGGGGAGGTGGTGGCGCCGTGACGAGCGGTGCCGCGCGCGTCGTGCTCGCCGAGGACCTGTTCCTGCTGCGGGACGGCCTGGTGCGACTGCTGGAGGCGTACGGCTTCGAGATCGCGGCCGCCGTCGACACCGGCCCCGGGCTGACCCGCGCCCTGACGGAGGAGGTCCCGGACGTGGCGGTGGTGGACGTACGGCTGCCGCCCACCTTCACCGACGAGGGCCTGCAGTGCGCGCTGGCCGCGCGCCGCGCCCGCCCGGGGCTGCCGGTGCTGGTGCTCTCCCAGCACGTGGAGCAGCTCTACGCGCGCGAACTGCTCGCCGACGGCTCCGGCGGCGTCGGGTACCTGCTCAAGGACCGGGTGTTCGACGCGGAGCAGTTCGTGGACGCGGTGCGGCGGGTGGCCGCGGGCGGCACGGCCATGGACCCGCAGGTGATCCGGCAGCTGCTGTCCCGGCGCGAACGGGACGAGGGCCCGGTGGGCAGGCTGACGCCGCGGGAGCGCGAGGTGATGGAACTCGTCGCCCAGGGCCGCTCCAACGCCGCGATCGCCGCCCGGCTGGTCATCACCGAGCGGGCGGTCGGCAAGCACACCTCCCAGATCTTCGCCAAGCTCGGCCTGCCGCCCTCCGACGACGACAACCGCCGCGTTCTGGCCGTCCTCGCCCACCTGGACCGGGGCAGGCCCCCTCCCAGACCCTGACGCCCTGTCAGAACACGCGCCCGGTACCGCTTAGTCTGGGGACATGACCACCACACCGACCACCGGTGCGCGCCGCAGGATGGGCGTCGAGGAGCGGCGGCAGCAACTGATCGCCGTCGCCCTGGAGCTGTTCAGCAGCCGCGCTCCGGAGGACGTGTCCATCGACGACATCGCGAACGCCGCCGGAATCTCGCGGCCGCTGGTGTACCACTACTTCCCCGGCAAGCAGAGCCTCTATCAGGCGGCCGTCCGGATCGCGGCGGAGGAGCTCGCGGGACGTTTCAGCGAGCCGCACGAGGGCCCGCTGAGCGGACGCCTGCTGCGCGTGATGCGCCGGTACTTCGACTTCGTCGCCGACCACGGCCCCGGCTTCTCCGCGCTGCTGCGCGGCGGCACGGCCGTGGGCTCCCCGCAGACGGGCGCGGTCATCGACGAGGTGCGGCAGGCCGCGTACGAGCAGGTGCTCTCGCACCTGGGCATCGAGTCGCCCGGCCCGCGCCTGTCGCTCGTCGTGCGTTCCTGGGTGGGGCTGGCCGAGACCACCGCGCTGACCTGGCTGGACGGGCGGGAGGTGCCGCGCCGTGAGCTGGAGGTGCAGTTGGTGCACGACTTCATGGCGCTGGCGGCCGTGACCGCCGTGCACGACGAGGAGACGGCGGCCGTCGTGCGGCGCGTCGTGGGGCAGGAGCCGACGGACGGCCCGCTCTCCGAACTGGTGGCCGGACTCCTCGCCCTCCTGCCCCACCCCACCGAAGCCCCGCGCGGGCCGTAGGCCGAGGACGGCGCTAAGACCCGTCCGGCCCGTCCGAGGCGTTCGACACGTCCGGGG
This sequence comes from Streptomyces sp. CNS606, assembly GCF_000426325.1. Lineage (NCBI taxonomy): Bacteria > Bacillati > Actinomycetota > Actinomycetes > Kitasatosporales > Streptomycetaceae > Streptomyces > Streptomyces sp. CNS606. The sequence continues at coordinate 222,829 of NZ_AUFD01000008.1, read as the reverse complement.
CGTCCCGGCCGGAGGCGACGGCGAGGATCTCGCGGACCGCTGCGCGCAGGGTGGCGAAGTGGCGGTGCACGCCGTCCACCGCCGCCGCGGTGTTGACACCCCACACCGTCATCCCGGCGTCCAGCCCGGACCGCACGCCCGACGGGGCGTCCTCGATCACGAGGCAGTCCTCCGGAGCGGCCCCGAGGAGCGCGGCCGCCCGCAGGTACGGCACGGGCGACGGCTTGCCCTCCTCGACGGCGGCCGCGTCCACGAGGACCTCCGGCACCGGCAGGCCGGTCCGCGCGAAGCGCCCGCGGACCCGGTGCGCGTAGTTCGAGGTCACCACGGCCCAGGTCCCGGGGCGGAGGCCGTCCAGGAGTTCCGCGGCGCCGTCGAAGGCGGTGTACGTCCCGGCCCGGACGTCCTCGTCCTCCAGCTCGTGCAGCAGGGCCAGGCACTGCTGCGGATCACGGCCCGGAGCGACCTCCGCGAAGGTCTCCAGCGGCCTCGTCCGCAGCGCCACCCGGTAGACCTCGTCGACGTCCAGCCCGTGCCGCCGCGACCAGGTGCGCCAAACGCGCCGCTGGTTGTCCACGGCGTCGATCAACGTGCCGTCGACGTCGAGCAGGACGTACTTCACGGCCACTCCACTCACCTCTCCGCTCATGCCTCGCCGGGGCTGCTCCAGCGGGAGCCGCCCCGGCGAGGAAGGACACCGGACGCGGCCCGTCAGCGGGCGGCGAACACCGCGACCGTACGTCCCGGCACCTCGAACGTGCCCGTCCCGGCGTCGAACTCCGCCGACTTCACGACCTCGTCCGAGCCGCGGGCCTGGGCGGGGTGCAGGGCGAAGCCGCCGTCCCGCCAGCCGTCGTCGGCGACCCGCCGGCGCTCGGGCGTCGCGTTGAGGACGACGACCAGGTCGCCGACCTCCATCGCGATCACCCCGGCGATCTGCCGGTCCGTCCCGGACAGCGGGAAGGAGACGCGCTCCTGCACCTGCGCGGCCGTCCCCAGCGAGAAGGCGTCCTCACCGGCGCGGATGCGCAGCAGGTCGCGGTACGCGCCCGACGCCCCGCGGATCTCCTCGCACCCCGGCGTCAGCGCGTCCCGGGTGAGCAGCGGCTTCGCGTACGGCCACTTGTCCTCGTTGTCCCACGCCGGGGGCAGCCCGCGGCCGAAACCGTTGCCGTCGCGGCAGTCCCAGTGGATGGCGTTGAACCAGTCGCCGGAGTCGTAGGAGTTGCGGTCCAGCGACTTGGAGCGCAGCAGGTCGGTCCCGGCCTGGCTCAGCGCCGGTCCCTGCGAGAGCGCCGCGGTCGCCATCGCGAGGACCTGCATGCGGGCCCGTTCCCCGGCCGTCGTGTCCTTCGGCAGCTTGTAGGCGAGCGCGTCGTACAGGCTCTCGTTGTCGTGCGCGTCCGCGTAGGCGAGCGCGTCGCCGGGGGCGTCGGCGTACCCGGCGGGCGAACCGTTGTAGTCGACCTCGGCTCCGGTGACCCGCTTCCCGCCCGAGTCGGTGAAGGCGTAGTCCGCGAGGTTGCCGGTGAGCCCGACCTTGATCAGGTCCTGGTAGTGCAGCAGGCGCTGCTTCTGCTCCTCCCGGGTGCCGTTGTTCTCCGAGTCGTTGGGGTCGGTGTGGAGGCCGGAGGCGAAGCCCTGCACGCCGGGGTCCTCGTCGAACGGGCCGCCGCCGCGCACCGCGTCCCGTGCCCGGTCGGAGAAGGTGGCGATGCCGGTGCCGGCCATGTGCTTCTGCGTGGCCTGCGTGAACCGGGCGTCGTCCGCGACCTCGCCGAAGTTCCAGCCCTCGCCGTAGAGGATGATCGACGACCCGTCGACGCCGTCCTTCGCCGGCGTCAGCTCGTCCAGCGCCTCGCGCACCGCGACCATGTTCGCCTTCGGGTGGTGGCCCATCAGGTCGAAGCGGAAGCCGTCGATCTTGTACTCCTTCGCCCAGGTGACGACGGAGTCGACGACGAGCTTGCCCATCATGGTGTGCTCGGGCGCGGTGTTGGCGCAGCAGGTGGACGTGGCCACGGCGCCGTCGGCCAGCAGCCGCTGGTAGTAGCCGGGAACGATGCGGTCGAGCACCGACTTCCCGTCCTGCCCGGCGGCGTAGGTGTGGTTGTAGACCACGTCCTGCACGACCCGCAGGCCCGCGTCGTTGAGTCCCTGCACCATGCGCCGGTACTCGCGGGTGCGCTGCGGCCCGTCCGTCCGGGTGGCGTACGACCCCTCGGGCACGGTGTAGTGCAGCGGGTCGTAGCCCCAGTTGTACGCGTCCTCGCCGCGCACCGCGCCGACGCATTCCTGCTGCTTCGCCGAGTCGGCGGGCAGCGCGGCCAGGTCGCAGTCGGGTTCCTTCTGGTCGCCGCGCCGCTCGGGCGTGGAGGCGAGGTCGTAGGTGGGCAGCAGGTGCACGTAGGAAGTGCCGGCCTTCGCCAGCTTCCGCAGGTGCCGCATGCCGTCGGAGTCCTCGTCGGTGAAGGCGAGGTACTTCCCCGGGTGGCGGTTGGTGTCGTCGGCGACGGAGAAGTCGCGGACGTGCAGTTCCTGGATCTGCGCGTCGCGCAGCGGCGTGGCCTGCGGCTTGTCCAGCTGCCCCCAGCCCTCCGGCTTCAGCTTCCGGTCCGACAGGTCCACGACCAGGCTCCGCTTCGAGTCGGTCGTCAGCGCCGTCGCGTACGGGTCGGTGACCTCGTTGGTGACGAGCTTCTGCACCGTCGGCGCCCACACCTCCACGACGTACCGGTAGGGCTTGCCCTCCCAGTTCCGGTCGCCGCGCACGCTCCACACGCCGGTGGCGTCGTCGCGTCGCATCCGCACCGTGCGGCCGTCCAGTTCCAGGGAGACCGTGCGCGCGGTGGGGGCCCACACCGACAGCGTGGGGCGTCCCCGGCCGTCGAAGACCGGGCCCAGCTCGGCGTCCTCGGCCCGGGCACCGTACAGGTCGTCCAGCACGCCGGGGAGCTGAACGCCGGTGGCGGCCAGCAGGGCACCGTTCTTCGCCCGTTGGGTGGCGACGAGCTGGCTGCGGGTCGCCTCGCGCACCCGGTCGCGGTCGCGCGGGTCGACACGGAAGGCGGCGTAGTCCTTCAGGTGCGGGTACTGCGCGCGCTGCTCCTCGGTCAGCCCGCCCTCGACCGGAGTGAGCCGGATCCACCGGCCCTCGCGGGACAGGGCGCCGTCCTCGATCCCGATGCGGCCCTTCGGGTCGAAGACGAGCTGCTCGCCGGTGGCGCCGGTGGCCTCGACCCTCCAGGCGACGGTGTCGCGGTCGATCCACTGCGCCTCGGCCTTGGTGAGGTCGAGGTCGGGTGCGCTGCCGCCGGCGGGGAGCAGGTAGCCGTCCTTGCCGCTGAGCTTCCACGCGACGCGGCCGTGGGTGGCGAAGTCGAGTGACTGGTCGGCGGCCTGATCCTTCTGGTCGCCCTTGTGCAGGATGTAGCTCAGTGTTCCCGCCCCCTCGGCGAGCGGCACCTCGAAGGTGACGCCGAACGCGTCGCGGCCGGTGGGCTGCAGCGGCTCGGCCCAGTCGGTGGGGTCGGCGGCACCGGTCCAGGTGTGCAGGCCCCAGCCGTCGTAGTCGCCGTCGGGGCGGTGGTAGTGGACCACGGCGGTGCTCTCGTCCTGCGGCGGGTACGCGCCGTCGGGCGCCTCGGGCAGCGTCTCGTCGCCGCCCTGCCGCACCCACACCTCGCCGGTGCGGCCCAGGTCGATGCTGCGCTCCCCGCCGTCGGCCGTGCCGTCCTTCTCGATGCGGAAGTCGACGGCGCTCTCGCCGTCCGCGACGGGGACCCAGGCGAACGCGCCGTAGGCGTCCCGTCCGGTGAAGGGCGCGGTGCGCTCCCCCGCGGTGAGCTGCCAGCCGTCGTAGTCGCCGTCGGGCCGCTGGTAGTGGACGACGGCCCAGTCGCGTTCCAGGGCGGACGGCGGCTGTTCGGCGGGCGGCTGCCCGGCGGTGCTGCCGGCCGTGTCGGAGGCGAGGCGGCCCTGCCGGTCCACGGCGACGGCTTTGTAGCGCAACGGCGTTCCTGCGGCGACGTCGTCGCCGACGTGCTGGGTGACGCGGTACGGCGCGTGGTCGGCGGTGCCGAGGGTGCGCCACGTCCCGTCGCCGGTCTGGGCGGCGAAGACGACGCGGGTGAGGGGGCCGCCGTCCACGGCGGCGCTCAGCTCGACGGTGCCGGTGGCGCCGGCCTCGGGGGCGGTGAGGGTGACGGACGGCCCGTCCTCCGGCTCCGGCACCGGTTGCGCGGCGCGCAGCACCAGGGCGGACAGCGGGGGCACGGTGACCTTCACCTCGCCGTCGGCCGCGCTGGTGACGGGCTTGCCCTCGCCGTGGAGGGTGCGGAAGCGGGTGCCGGGCGAGGCGGTGTCGAGGGTGACGGTCCGCTTCTCCTCGGCGTTGTTGACGGCTACCAGGTACTCGCGGGCCGGTGCGTCCTGCTCGGCGGGGAAGCGGGAGAAGGCGTAGACGCCGGGGCCGTCGGCCGCGTGCCGTTCGACCTGCACGCCGTCGCGCAGCGCCGGGTGCCGCGTGGTGAGCTTCGAGAGCCGGGCGACGGCGCGGTACAGCGGGTGGCGGGTGTCGTAGGCGTCCTCGGCGTGGGTGCGGTCGGTGCCGAGCTGGTCGTCGTCGAGGTAGTCGGGGGTCTTCGAGGCGAAGAGGGTCTGGCGGGCGTCCTTGTCGCCGCCGGCTCCGGTGAAGCCCTGCTCGTCGCCGTAGTAGAGCACCGGGTTGCCGCGGCTGAGGAACATCAGCTCGTGGGCGAAGGTGTCGCGGCGCAGCAGTTCGGCCTCGTCCGCGTCCGGGTTGTCCTGGCGGACGAAGGCGCCGATGCGGCCCATGTCGTGGTTGCCGAGGAAGGTGACCTGTTCGTAGGCGTTGGCCTTGCCGGTGGTGTAGCGGTAGTCCTGCGCGAACACCTCGGCCAGCTTCTGCGCGGAGCCGCCCTGGGAGGCGAAGCCGCGGGCGGCGTCCTGGAAGGGGAAGTCGAGGGTGGAGTCCAGCCGGCCCTGCGTCACGTACGGCGCGGTGGTCTTCACGTCGGAGGAGTAGACCTCGCCGAACATGAAGAAGTCGTCACGCCCCTTCTTCGCGGCGTACCGGTCCAGGGCGGTGGCCCACTGCGACCAGAACTCCCGGTTCACGTGCTTGACGGTGTCGATGCGGAAGCCGTCGATGTCGAAGTCGCGGACCCAGCGCTGGTAGATCCGCTCCATGCCCCGCACGACCTCGGGCCGTTCGGTCCACAGGTCGTCGAGCCCGGCGAAGTCGCCCTGCTCGCTGGACTCGCCGGCGAAGGTCGAGTCGCCGCGGTTGTGGTACATCGCCGGGTCGTTGAGCCACGACGGCACCTTGACGTCCCGCTCCGCCTCCGGCACGACGGGCGTACGGGGGAAGGACCCGGCGTCCACCTTCGGGAAGCGCTTCCCGCCCGCGTGGTCGGCGTCGTCGAACGGCTTGCCGTCCTTCGTCAGGTAGGGGAAGGCGCCCTTGGACAGGTAGTCGTAGGACGCCGGCTCGTAGCCGACGACGTCGGCGGTGTGGTTGGTGATGACGTCGAAGAAGACCTTCATGCCCTTGTCGTGGGCCGCTTCGATCAGCGTCTCGAGCTGTGCGTTGGTGCCGAAGTGCGGATCGACCTGCGTGAAGTCGGTGATCCAGTAGCCGTGGTATCCGGCGCTGGCGTTCTCGCCCTCGCCCTGCACCGGCTTGTTCTTGAAGATCGGCGCCATCCAGATGGCCGTGGTGCCGAGGTCCTCGATGTAGTCGAGCCGGTCGATGATGCCCTGGAGGTCACCGCCCTGGTAGAAGCCCTTGTCGGTCGGGTCGAAGCCGGTCCGGAGGCGTCCGCCGGCCAGGCCGCCCTCGTCGTTGCCGGTGTCGCCGTTGGCGAAGCGGTCGGGCAGCACGAAGTAGAACTGCTCGCGGGTGAGGTCGTGCCGCGTCGCCTCGGCGGCGAGTTTCTTGTCGGACGGCGGTGGCGGCGCCTTCTTCGCAGCCGCGGGCGCGGCGGCGGTGACGAGCGTGGTCAGAACGGCGGCCGCTATGCCCGCGGCCACCCCTCTGCGCGCGGAGGAACCGAGCACGGTGGCTCTCCTTCAGGGGCGGTGGAGGAAAGTGAGGGTGGAGGAGGGTGAGGGTGAGTGGCGGGAACGGGCCGCCCGGCAGCGGGGTTCGGAGTGTGCCGGGCGGCCCGGGTGGTGCGGTCCCGCCTCAGAGCGATCGGAGCGGGAGTGCGGCGGTCAGCAGGAGCGGGCGCCGGTGTGCAGGGCGAGCGCCGTGTTCGCGGCGAGTGTGGCGCTGAACCGGCCCTCCCCGTCCACGTTCACGGTGGTGCCGCTCTGCACGTCGCAGTACGTGCCGCCGGGCAGCGCGCTGTCGTAGGTGCGGGTGGCGGAGGAGCCCTCGTGGTTGATCACGACGTAGCCCTTGCCGCCGCGTCCGAAGGCGATGTGGTCGTTGCCGTTGTCCCACCAGCCGGTGACCGGCTCACCGCGGGTGGTGTTGCGGAAGGCGACCATCGACTCGATCTCCGGCCAGGCGTGCTGGCACTTCCAGCCTCCCTGCCAGCAGGCGTCCACCCGGCCGCCGTTGGGCGGTCCGGCGTCCTTGTTCGACCACTCGTAGCCGGAGTTGACGTCCGGGGAGCCGTACGGCCAGGCCAGCATGAACACGTTGGCGAGGGTGTAGTTCGCGCCGCTCTTGTAGTTGAGCGTCTCGCCGTTGCGCTCGGTGTCGTGGTTGTCGACGAACACCCCCGCCCTGCCGCTGTCCAGGTAGCCCCAGCCCTCGCCGAAGTTGTTGAGGTAGGCCAGCTTCTCGTTCTCGAAGACCCGCTTGAGGTCCCGGCCGTACTGGAACTCCTGCACGTCGCCGACGCCCAGGTACTCCTCGGGCGTGACCGGCTCGCCGGCCGCCCGGATGACCTCCTGCTTGAGGTACACCCCGGAGTCGCTGAGCCGGCTCTTGATGTTCGCCAGGTCGCCGGCCGGGATGTGCTTGGCGGCGTCGACGCGGAAGCCGTCCACGCCGAGCGACAGCAGGTCGTTCAGGTAGCCGGCGATCCGGCCGCGCACGTAGCCCTCGCCGGTGTCCAGGTCCGCGAGGCCGAGCAGTTCGCAGTGCTGCACCTGGTACCGGTCGCCGTAGTTGCTGATGTCGTCCCGGCAGTCGTCCATGTCCGCGCCGGAGTACGTGCCGGGGTAGTCGTAGTGCGTGTACGGCGAGCCGCCGGTGCCCGTGCCGGAGCCGGCGGTCATGTGGTTGATCACGGCGTCCACGACGACCTTGACGCCCGCGCCGTGGCAGGCGTTCACCATGTTCTGGAACTGCTGACGGTTGCCGAGCCGTCCGGCGATCTCGTAGCTGACCGGCTGGTACGACGTCCACCACTGGCCGCCCTGGATGTGCTCCTGCGGCGGCGAGACCTGCACGTACCCGTAGCCGGCCGGGCCGAGGGTGTTCGTGCACTCGCGGGCGATGGAGTCGAAGTCCCACTCGAAGAGGACGGCGGTGACGTCCTTGCCTCCGGGCGGGGCGGCCTCTGCGGTGGGGGTGGGCGCGACGGTCAGCAGTCCCGCGACGGTCGCGACCGACGCGAGTGCGGCCCCCGTGGTCCTTCTCCTGGCCACAATGCCTCCTTGGGGGTGGGCTGGGGGTCCCTCCCGGGGCCGGAGGCCCTGGGGAGGATGGGTGTGCCGCCCCGCCGGGCCACGCGCCGCTGCCCGCAAGGCGGTTGAAGCTGCCGGTGTGAACCGGCCCGGCCGGCCGGGCGCGTGGGCCCGATGCGACGGGCCCCGGCCGACCGGACCGGACGGGAAGGAACGTAACAGCTTGCTGAAACTTGCGGAAGACCTTGCGCGCCGTTGCGTGCACCCGCCCGACACCGGCGCTTGACCTGAACCAAAGGTGAACTTCTACGTTCGTCCCAGAGCCGCCGGGACCGACCTGCGGCGCCCGGAGAGGGAGCTTCGCCATGCCCGAGCACACCACCGCCGTCGAGATTCCCGAGCAGTACCACTACGCCGTGGTCCCGCACATCATGGTCGACGACGCCGCCGCCGCGATCGACTTCTACCGGCGGGCGTTCGGCGCCCGCGAGGACTTCCGGATCGACGCCCCGGGCGGCGGGATCCTGCACGCCGAGATCACCGTCGGACGGTCGGCGCTGATGCTGGGCGACGCCAGCGTGGACGAGGCGGAGGCCGCCCGCTTCGCCTCCCCCACCGCCCTGGGCGGAGGAACCTCCGTCACGCTGCACGTCTTCGTACCGGACGTCGACGACCTGGCGGAGCGTGCCGAGGCCGCCGGCGCCGAGATCCTCCAGCCCCCGACGGACATGTTCCACGGCGACCGCACCGTCATCCTCAAGGACCCCCAGGGCCACATGTGGGTCTTCCTCACCCACCTGGAGGACGTCCCGGAGGAGGAGCTGCGGCGTCGCCTGGCCGCTGCCGCCGACTAGGCTTCCGGCCGTGGACGACGACGCACGGGGGCTGAGCCTCAGGCCGGGGAACGCGGCCGACGCGGGCGCCGTACTGGGCATGCTGGACGCCGCCGTGGCCTGGATGAACGCGCGCGGCAACACCGGGCAGTGGGGCACGACCCCGTACTCGCAGCGCTCGGACGGGCCGGCCCGGGTCGAGCGGTACCTCACGGAGAACACGCCGTACGTCGCCGAGCTCGGCGGGACGCCGGCCGGTGTGCTGATCCTGGACGGCGGCCCCAGCCCGCAACTGCCGATCGCGCCGGCCGGGGAGCCCGAGCGGTACGTACGGCTGCTGGTCTCCGACCGCCGGTACGCCGGTTCGGGTATCGGCGCGGCGCTGCTCGCCCACGCCGCCGAGGAGACCAGGCGGGCGGGCGTCGGGCTGCTGCGGGTCGACTGCTGGGCGGGCGGCGGGGGCGCCCTGGTCGCGTTCTACGAGCGCAACGGCTTCACGCCGACCGGCCGTTTCACCTCCGGTTCCTGGCCCGGGTGCGCCCTGGCCCGCCGCGTCGGCTGACCGACGGGATTCTCGATGATCTCGGAGAGCACCGAACCCGTCCGCAGCAGCGCAGGTGCGCACCGGGCGACGGCGCCGACCCGGGCAGCGAGCGCCGGCACTGCGGCGGGGGTCAGTGGCTGTCGGCGAGTTCGCCGGAGAGCTTGCCGTGGAGGTGAGCACTGGGGTCGTTCAGCCCGGTGATCTCCACGGTCTTGCCCCGCTGCCTGTACTTGGTCTCGATGGCGTCCAGGGCGGCGACGGAGGACGCGTCCCAGACGTGGGCGGACGACAGGTCGATGACGACCTTCTTCGGATCGCCGGCGTAGTCGAAGTGGCCGACGAGGTCGTTGGAGGAGGCGAAGAACAGCTCGCCGGTGACCCGGTAGACGACCGTGGTGCCGTCGGGATCGGTCACCGCGGTGACCTCGGTGAGGTGGGCGACTCGCTTGGCGAAGACGACCATGGCGGTGAGGGAGCCGACGACGACGCCGATGGCGAGGTTGTGGGTGGCCACCACGGCGACCACGGTGACGGCCATGACGCCGATCTCGCCCGCGGGCATCCGCTTGAGCGTCTTGGGCGCGACGGAGTGCCAGTCGAAGGTCGCGAACGAAACCATGATCATGACGGCGACGAGTGCGGCCATGGGGATGTCGGAGACGACGGGGCCGAACGCGATGCACAGCACCATCAGGAAGGCGCCGGCGAGGAAGGTGGAGAGGCGGGTGCGGGCGCCGGAGACCTTCACGTTGATCATCGTCTGGCCGATCATGGCGCAGCCGCCCATTCCGCCGAAGAAGCCGGTGACGATGTTGGCGATGCCCTGGCCGATGGACTCGCGCGTCTTGCCGGATCGGGTGTCGGTGATGTCGTCGACGAGCTTGGCGGTCATCAGCGACTCCATCAGGCCGACGAGCGCCATGGCGAACGCGTAGGGGGCGATCGTCGTGAGGGTGTCGAGGGTGAAAGGCACGTCCGGCAGGCCCGGCACGGGCAGGGAGGACGGCAGTCCACCCTTGTCCCCGACGGTCGGCACGGCGATCCCGGCCGCGACGGTGATGACGGTCAGGATGACGATGGCGACCAGCGGGGCGGGGATCACGGTGGTGATCTTCGGGAAGAACACCATCAGGGCCAGCCCGCCGATCATCAGCGGGTACACCGCCCACGGGACGTCCCGCATCTCCGGGACCTGGGCCATGAAGATCAGGATCGCCAGGGCGTTGACGAAGCCGACCATGACCGAGCGGGGAATGAACCGCATCAGCTTCGCCACGCCGACCGCGCCCAGGGTGACCTGGAAGACGCCGGCCAGGATGACGGCGGCGATCAGGTAGCCCAGGCCGTGCTCACGGTTGAGCGGGGCGATGACGAGGGCGATGGCGCCGGTCGCGGCGGAGATCATCGCGCGTCGGCCGCCGACGACCGAGATGACCACGGCCATGGTGAACGAAGCGAACAGGCCGACCGCAGGGTCCACGCCTGCGATGATGGAGAACGAGATCGCCTCGGGGATCAGGGCGAGGGCGACGACCAGGCCCGCAAGGACCTCGGTGCGCCAGACCTTCGGATGGTTCAGCCAGTCCGGCTTGAGGCCGCGCAGCCGCGCGGCGGGGGTCACAGCAGCAGAAGACAAGGGGACGCGTACCTGTCGTGGTCGGGCACACCCCTTACGGCAGAGCGGGGCGTGCGGGAAGGACTCGCGGGTGCCCGGACGGCACCCCGCGGACAGCCCGCGGAACGGGGCCGGAAGCAGTCGAGGACAGAGGCGAGGCAGCGGCGCCCACGGGCACCCTGCGGCTCACGCGGGAAGGCGAAAGGTCACGGCGGGCAGGCGGCGGCGATCGGCGTCATGGGCTCGCGCACGCTCTCTCTCCTGCAAGAGTCGGATCTTCGCCGGGGGCATCAGCGGCCCCGGAAACGGCAGCAGCGGGGCGGCCGGGCCACCCTCACCGGCAACTCTACTCCCACGTGGGAGCCGGAACTGGAGGGGGTAGGGGACGCGGCCCGCCGTCCGGTGGAAGGGCCGGGGAACACGGGCGTGAAGACCGGGCACCTGCAGATCGCCGAGGTCGTCGCGCGGACGGAGCTGCCCCTGCGCACCATTCGGCACGACGAGGAGACCGGCCCGGACGCCGATGAGCGCGATGCTCTGCTGGAGCCCGCGCGGACCTGCCAGCACCCACCGCCGCACAGGTGGAGAAGCCGCATGCGACTGGAGAAGGCCGAGGACTTCACCGCAACCCCGGGGATCCGCCTGGAGCAGAGCACACCGATCTCCCCCGTCCAGAGCTGAGAGCGGCATCGCCTGATCCGCCGGGGGCCCGCAGGCTCATCACCGCCTGGGCCGGTCACGACCTGGCGACACCGGCGTCTACCCACTCGCGGAGCGCTCATCCGCGATGCGGCGCACCTGCTGGCGGAAGTTCTGGAAGCCGTCGGGACCGGTGTCGACGTGCGGGGCGGTGGCTCACCATGCAGTACGGCACACCGAACGGAACGAGCGGTTCCGGCAGAACGGAGAGGTGACCCGCATGCAGCGGTGGAAGGTCCCGATGCAGATCGCCGTGGGGGTGCTGCTGGTCGCGATGACCGTCGCAGTGCTGCTCACCACGCCGCTGAACAGCATCGCGGCGAAGGGCGCGCTGGCCGGCATCGCCATGGGTTTCGCGGGACTGATCTTCGGGGTCTACTACGACCGCAAGCAGGCCGCCGCACGCGCCCGGGAGGAGTGAGCCCGGCCGCGCCCCGCCGTGCGGCGGGGCGCGGCCGGCTCAGCGTGGCAGGTCCAGCTCGGCGGCGACCGTCTTGCCGACCGGCACCCGGTCCAGCACCTCCCACCGGTCGGCCAGCGCCTCGACGAGGTACAGGCCGCGCCCCCGCTCGGCGTGCGGCTTCGGCTCGGGAAGGTGGCCCGGTGGCGGCGGCCGTCGCTCGTCACGCGCGTCGGTCACCTCGACGCGCAGCGTGCCGCAGGCCAGCAGGAGCCGCAGCTCGAAGTCCCGCCCGGGAACGCGGCCGTGCGTGACGGCGTTCGCGGCCAGCTCCGCCACGAGCAGCGCAGCGGCGTCGGACACGGCGGTGCCGTGCGGGTGGTCCCAGCGCTCCAGCTGATGCAGCGCCAGGTGCCGCGCGAGGCGCGCGCCGAGCCGTGTGGAGCTGAACCGCTGCGTGAACAGGCGCACCGCGCCGGTGCCCTCGGGGGCGGAGGTCGATCGCATGGACCCACCCTGACCTGCACGGACGCCGGTTCTCCACTCTGGGCCCGCGTACTGCGGGCCGTCGTACGCAGCACCGCGCCGCCACGTACGCGCGCCCCCTCAGTCGGCCTCGATCCCCCGCGCCGCGAGGAGTTCGACGGCGTCCGGCACCGACACGATCGCGCAGTCCTCCACGCCCTCGACGCGCCGGAGGTTCGGCAGCAGGTCCAGGTCGTCCAGTGAGCGGACGTCGAACAGGTCGTCCTCTCCGTCCCAGACGGGCGCGCACTCCTGGTAGACCTCCAGCCCACCGTCGACGCTCAGCTCCTCGACCTTCGCCAGCAGGTCGTCCGGGATCTCCAGCTCCGCGAAGTACTCCCGCGGCTCGTCCAGCACCGTGAACGCAAGGTCGTTGTCGAACGCCCAGCCCTGCACGTCCGTGACGCCGCGCTCCCGCATGCGGTCGGCGATCCGGAACTGCGGCGTGAGCAGTTCCCGCCGGTACATGAGCTGCTCGACGACCAGCAGCTTGAAGTTGAAGTCGCGGAAGACGGCCATGCGCAGAGCATCCCACGGGCGCCTGCACGCCCGGTCGGCCGCCCCACGGCGTGCGCGTACGCGCCGGGAGCGTACGCGCACCAACGACTGCGGTACGCGTTAGGCAGTGTGATGATCCGTCAGGCGGGCGGGTACTGCGGGAGGGTGGCCGGAATGGGCGAGAGCAGGAACGGCAAGGACAACGCGGGCGGCGAACCGGAGGCTTCCGACAGCCTCCGCACATTCGGCGCGGTCGTCCAGGCGCTCCGCGAGCACGCGGGCCTGACCCGCGACGAGTTCGCCCGCCTGGTGCGGTACTCACGCCATACCGTGGCCTCCGTCGAACAGGGCCGCCGCATGCCGGACGCCTCGTTCGTCGAGCAGGCGGAAGAAGCGCTGGGCAACACGGGCGTGCTCCGCAAGGCCGCGCAGCACCTCTCCCGCCAGCCCGGCCTGGCGAGCTGGTTCCGCCAGTGGGCGCGCCTGGAGGCGGAAGCCATCAGCCTCTACACCTACGAGTGCCGCCTGATCCCCGGCCTCCTCCAGACCGAGGCGTACGCGCGGCGGCTGTTCGAGCACCGGCTTCCCCCGCTGAGCGACGAGGACATCGAGTCGCACCTGGCGGCTCGCCTCGAAAGGCAACGGCTCCTCATGGAACGCCCTCACACATCCTTCAGCTTCATCCTGGAAGAGCACCTCTTCCTGCGCCGAACGGGAGGCTCGACGCTCACAGACCAGCTCATCGATCATGTGATCGCTCTCTCCGAACTCCGGAACGTGGAGATTCAGATCATGCCGTTGACGAGGGGCAGCCACGCGGGCATGGCTGGCCCGATGCAGATGCTCGAGGTTCCCGAGGGCCGGTGGTTCGCCTACAACGAAGGGCAACGCGGCGGATTGTTCTTCTCCGACGTGAAAGAGGTGAGCGTCTTGCAGAAGCGGTATGCCAGGATGCGATCACAGGCCTTGCCACTCGAAGATTCCGTGGGCCTGTTGCGGCGGATGCGAGGCGCGCGATGACTACCGGACCGGCTTGGTTCAAGACCAGCTACAGCGGCGATTCGGGGGACGCCTGCGTCGAAGTGGCCCTGTCATGGCACAAATCCAGCCACAGCAGTAGCGGCGACGGCGACTGCGTCGAGGTGGCGACGTGCGCCACCACCGTGCACGTACGGGACTCCAAGGACCCCCACGGCCCGCAGCTCGCGCTCTCCCCCACCACGTGGCGCTCCTTCCTCCTCCTCGCCTCGCAGACAGGGTGACGCCACCGACCGCCCCGGTGGCCGAGTCCTGGGCGCGCATCGACGCGTGGCTCGGGGCCAACGCGCCGGCCGCGCTGGCGCAGCTCCGCCCCGGCGCGGCACCGGCCGCGCTCGCCGCCGCCGAGCGGGCGCTCGGCATGGCGCTGCCCGCCGACCTCGCCGCCTCGCTCGCCTGCCACGACGGCAGCGAACCGGGCTCGGGCGTCCTGCCGTTCCGCGCGGACCTGCTGTCGGCCGAGGGTGTGGTGGAGCAGTGGGAACTGTGGAACGAGGTCTCCACCGAGGAGGACGAGGGCGAGGAGCCGTGGGGCGTCGTCGCGGGGCAGCGCCACTGGCATCGCCTGTGGGTGCCGGTCACGCACTTCCAGGGCGACCTGGAATGCCTCGACATGCGCCCCGGCCCCGGCCGGGGACGCATGGGCCTGGTGCCGCACGACGGCCCGGGCACGTTCGACGAGGCCGCCGCCTGGCCTTCCCTCGGCGCGTGCCTGGAGACGTTCGCCGACGTGCTCACGACCGGCCGCATGCCGGACCCGCCCCCGTTCGACCAGCCGCACGCCACCCCCACGGGCGAACTCGGCTGGGGCTGACCCACCGGTTCTTCGGCTCCGTCATGAAGCGCGGCGCGCCGTCCGGACGCGGACGGGTTCCTCGCCGTCTCCGCGCCCCTGGTGCTAGTCCTTCCGCCCGGGAGCCCAGCTCAGCCCCCAGCCGTACGCCTGGTCCAGCACGCGCTGAGAACCCTTGACGTAGCGGACCTCGCGCCGCACGGAAAGGCCCTGAGCGGTGTTCTCGATCAGCGCGACGCCACAGATCCGGGCGTTGGGGTCGGCCTCGTCGAGCAGGACCTCGATCGGCGCCTGAGCCGGGGCGACCAGCGTCACGACCGCCCGCGCGGCCTCCCAGTTCGGCACACCCTCGTAGATCATGGCGAAGACCAGCACCCGCTTGAGGGAGTCGATCCGGCCCAGGTCGATACGCAGGTTCTCACCGCCCGCCGCGGCACCGGAACGGTCGTCGCCGTCCAACTGGAGCACGGTCCGACCGGAGGAGTCCCGGGCCTCGAAGGCGTTGCCGACTGCCTGGACCGCGCCCTTGGAGCCGTCGGTGAACTCCCACAGACAACCGAGGTCGAGGTCGATCCCCGGCTTCGGCTGCAACGCCGTCTGCAGCTTGGCCATGAGGCCCCGCTTGCCCGTCCCGCCTGCCGTACCCTCGGCGCCACGGGCGTTCCAGTTGAGGTTCACGGTGAGTTCGCCGCCGGAACGGGGCTTGTCGAGTGAGACCTTGGGGGCACTCTTGGTGAGCGTGACCTTCCCGGAGGCGTCGCTTCTCACCGGACCGCCGCTGTCGGATTCCGCCATGTCGGACTTCCTTCCGTGCTGGGCTGTACGCGAGCGTCGAGCAGGACACCGGCGCCGGTGCGGCTCGCGTAGGCACCGCCCCGACGGGTCGCTCTCCCCCGCACGGTACTCCCGCTCCGCCTCCGTCCGCCCTCCACGGCGCGGACCGACGACTACTTGCTGTGCACGATCTGGATCAGGTTGCCGCAGGTGTCGTCGAAGACCGCGGTGGTGACGGGCCCCATCTCCAGGGGTTCCTGGGTGAACTGCACGCCGAGTTCGCGCAGTCGGCCGGCTTCCGCCGGTACGTCGTCCACGGCGAAGGAGGTGGCCGGGATGCCGTCCTGGACGAGCGCGGTCTTGTACGGCTGCACGGCGGGGTGCCCGGAAGGCTCCAGCAGCAGCTCGGTGCCGTCGGGGTCCTCGGGCGAGACCACTGTCAGCCAGCGCGCCTCACCGAGCGGTACGTCGTGCTTCTTCACGAAGCCCAGCACCTCGGTGTAGAAGCGCAGCGCCGCCTCCTGGTCGTCGACGAAGACGCTGGACACATGGATCCTCATGGGGTGTTCTCCGGTGCGTCGGGCCGGAGCCATCGCGTCACGATGTGCTCCAGGGGTTCGGTGTTGAGGTCGTGGAACTTGTAGCGGCCCTGGCGCCGCGTCCGGACCAGGCCGGCGGATTCGAGCACGGCCAGGTGCTGGCTCACGGCCTGGCGTGACAGCCCCAGGCCGTACTTGGTCACCAGCCGCGTGCAGATCTCGAACAGCGTCTGGCCGTCCCGTTCCGCCAGCTCGTCGAGGATGCGCCGACGTGTGGGATCGGCCAGCGCCTTGAAGACATCCTCCGCCATGCGCCCACAATAGGCAAGTAGCGACTTGCCTATCAAGCCGACGGCGACCGGGGCGGGCCGCGGTGACGAGATGAGCCCTCTCGCTCCCTCTCCTCACCCCGGAGTTCATGCTCGCCGGCCTCCTGCCGGACATCGCCGCGGATCTCGGCGTCACCGTCGGGACCGCAGGCACGCTCACCTCGGCCTTCGCCCTCGGCATGCTCGTCGGCGCGCCCGTTCGCGCCAGGCCCGCGTCCGGCACCTGATCCAGCGACTCCACCAGGACCTGGACGACCTCACCGACGAAGAACGTGCCCGGATCCGGGAAGCCGTCGCGAACAGGCGTGGCTACCGGCGCACGCCCAGCGGACCCTCGCAGACCGAGAGAGGGTGACGGGCTTCTCACGCCAGGGACAGGAACAGCTTTTCCAGACGGGCGCGTAGCCGGTCCCGGTCGCCGGGCTGCTGCTCGCCCTGTTCGGTCAGGCAGTGCTGCAGCCCGGTGGCGATGATCGCGAAGCCGGCTCGGTCCAGGGCGCGGGAGACGGCGGCGAGCTGGGTGACGACGTCCTCGCAGTCGCGCCCGTCCTCGATCATTTTGATGACTCCGGCGAGCTGCCCTTGAGCGCGCCGCAGCCGGTTCAGCGCCGCCTTCAGCTCGTCAGCGGCCATGTCCAGTTCCACAATGCCTCCTCTTGAATACCCCCATGGGTATTGTACTCTCGGGGGAAAGCTCATCCGTCAACATCGAGAGGACACCCAACGATGCCCGCCCCCACCGCGGTCCACCCCACACAGGCGGCCTCACGCCTGGAGGGCTACACCATCATCGACGTCCGTACGCCGGGGGAGTATGCCTCGGGCCACCTTCCGGGAGCACACAATGTGCCCCTCGATCAGCTGTCGGTCGCTCTGCCGACGCTGCAGAACGCGGCCGCCCGCGGTGAGCTGCTGGTCGTGTGCGCTTCCGGCGCGCGCTCCAGTCAGGCATCCGCCACGCTCGCAGAACACGGCGTAAGCGCCACCACGCTCACTGGCGGCACGCGGGCGTGGACCCAGTACGGAGGCGAGGTCCACCACCCCGAAGGAGCCCGTACCACCTGGGGCATGGAACGCCAGGTCCGCCTCACCGCCGGCACACTCGTCCTGACCGGACTCCTCCTCGGCCTTCTGGTGCACCCGGCCTTCCAGCTGCTGTCCGCGGGCATCGCGGCCGGTCTGGTCTTCTCCGCCGCGACCGACACGTGCGGCATGGCCGCCGTGCTGGCCAAGCTGCCCCACAACCGCACACGCCAGTGCGACCTCCGCGACACCCTGAGCACCCTGGACCGTTAGCGGAAGCCGGGCGCCGCAGCGGCCCATTCCTGGGCCGTGACGCCTTCCACCCGGACACCCCACGACCTGGGCGCGAGAAGCGGACCCCACCACTCCCGTGCCGAGACCCCGCCCCGCCACCGGCGGACCCCTGCAACGGAATAAATACCCCCCTGGGTATTGTGGAAGATGGTGGACACCGGCGACGGGAGCCGCCGACTGCCGGGTTTGCGGGGCCACCCTGCGACAACCCGAAAAATACCCCCTCGGGTAAGGAGTTCGGTGATGAACAGCACGGTGCGCGAGGTGACCGTGGAGGAGCCGGCCGCCGCGCGGGAGCGCGGGGTGCGGGTACTCGATGTGCGCTCGCCGCAGGAGTACGCGCAGGGCCATGTACCCGGGGCGGTGAATGTGCCGCTGGAGGAGTTGCTGGCCGCGCCCGCGAGCGCGGGATCGGACGGTGTGCACGTGGTGTGCCAGTCCGGCCGTCGCAGCCTCGAAGCTGCGCGCGCGCTGGAGCAATCAGGAGTGACGGCCGTCTCGGTCGCCGGCGGTACGTCGGCGTGGATCGAGTCCGGCCGCGAAGTCGAAGGAGCGAAGCAGTGACGGACACGGCGAACAAGCAGGCCGAGGAGACGCTCCCGGGCGGGCTGTCGGTGTCAACGGTGGCGACGTCGTCACTCGGTGACCGCAGCTATCTCGCGGCCGACGGCGAGGTGGCCGTGGTGGTCGACCCTCAGCGGGACGTGGACCGGGTGATCGCCGAGGCCGGGCGGCTCGGCGTGCGCATTGCGGCCGTGCTGGAGACGCACGTGCACAACGACTACGTCTCCGGCGGGCTGGAATTGGCCCGCCTGACCGGCGCCGAGTACGGCGTGGCCGCAGCGGACCAGGCACCGTTCCCACACCGGCCGCTGCGCGACGGCGAGGTGCTGGAACTCTCCGGCCGGATGCGCGTCCGGGTGCTCGCCACCCCGGGGCACACCTTCCACCACCTGTCCTACGCGCTGGAGGGCGACGCCGGTCCGGTCGGCGTGTTCACCGGCGGCTCGCTGCTGCTGGGCACCACCGGCCGCACCGACCTCCTGGGCACCGAGCACAGCCACGAACTGGCCCGCCACCAGCACGCCTCCGCCCGCAAGCTGGCCGACCTGCTGCCCGACGGCGCACAGGTGTGGCCCACCCACGGCTTCGGCAGCTTCTGCTCGGCCACCCAGGCGGCCGGCGACACCGCCGACATCGGCGAACAGCGCCGCATCAACCCCGCGCTCACGCTGGCGGAGGAGGAGTTCGTCGAGCAGACACTGTCCGGCCTGGACGCCTACCCCGCCTACTACGCGCACATGGGCGTGAAGAACGCCGAAGGGCCCGAGCCGCTGGACCTGCGCGCCCCGGCGACCACCACACCGCAGGAGCTGGCGCAGCACCTGGAGAGCGGCGAGTGGGTGATCGACCTGCGCAACCGCAAGGCATACGCCGCCTCCCACCTCGCCGGCATCGTCAGCCTCGGCCTCGACGGCCCCATGGCCACCTGGCTCGGCTGGATGATCGACTGGGGCGCCCCGGTGACCCTGGTCGGCGAGAGCAGTGAGCAGGTCGCCGCAGCACAGCGGGAACTGGCACGCATCGGCATCGACGACCTCGCCGGCGCCGCCACTGGCCGGCCCGCCGAGCTCGCCGCCGACACCGCCCAGTTGCAGGACGCCGACACGGCCGGCTTCGCCGACCTGGCCGCCGCGCTGCAGGGCCGCACCGGCGGCCTGCCGGCCGCGGACGTGGTCCTGGACGTGCGGACCAACAACGAGTTCACGGCCGCGCACGTCGAGGGCGCGGTGCACATCCCGCTGTACGAGCTCAAGGACCGCCTGGGCGAGATCCCCGCCGGCGCCGTGTGGGTGCACTGCGGCAGCGGCTATCGCGCCACCGCCGCCGCCTCCGTCCTGGAACAGGCAGGCCGCCGCGCGGTCATCATCGACGACCACTTCGACACCGCCGAAGGCGCCGGAGTACCCCTGACCGGCGCCTGACTGAGCCGGCCATCACCGGGTCGGTGACCGGGGCGCTCGCCGCCCCGTCACCGACCCCGCCCCGGCACGTCGCTACCAGTGGTGTCCGCCCCTGACGATCCGCGGGGCGCCCTAAGCACATGAGGTGATCAGCATTCTGGCCGTGCTCTTCGGCGCCGTCATCGGACTCGCGCTCGGCCTCCTGGGTGCCGGAGGATCCATCCTCGCGGTGCCGGCCCTGGTCTACGGCGTCGGGCAACCGCTCCACGCCGCCATCCCCGCCTCCCTCGCGGTGGTGGCCGTCTCCTCTCTCGGCGGCGTCCTCCCCCGGGAACGCCGGCACGCGGTCCAATGGCGCATCGCCGGCGTCTTCGGCGCCGCCGGCATCCCGGCCGCCTTCGCCGGCGCCGCGCTGGGACGCCTGATCCCCGAGCGTTGGCTCTTCCTCGCTTTCGCCGCCCTCATGGTGGTCGTCGCGGTGCGCATGCTCCGTGGCAGCGACGAGGCCGGCGGCGCCTGCCGCACCCGCGAGGGCGGCATCAACTGGCGTAGCTGCCTGCCCAAGTCGATTCTCGCCGGCGCCGGCGTCGGGCTGCTGACCGGTCTGTTCGGCGTCGGCGGCGGTTTCGTGATCGTTCCCGCCCTCAGCCTCCTGCTCGGGCTGGGCGCCCAGCAGGCCGTCGCCACCTCCCTCGCCGTGGTGTTCATCAACTCCGTCGCCGGACTCAGCGCGCACGCGAGCGCCGTGGGCGGCATCGACTACACCGTCCTGGTGCTCTTCGCCGCATCGTCCGTGATCGTCTCGCTGCTGGCCGCCCGCATCGCGCCCCGGCTCCCGGCGGCGACCATACGCCGTGCCTTCGCCTACGTCGTCCTCGCCGTCGCCGCAGCCGTCGCCACCACCGCGCTGCTCGCGCCCTCGGTGCTGGCCTCGTGACGCAGCCGCGAGTTTGCGGCAACCCGGCGCCCCCACGAAACCGGCACCGCCTGTCGGCTAGGCTTGCCGCCGCAGGAAGGAGGCGGGCATGAGAGCCACCAGGCGCCGGACAAGCGCGGCCAATGGCTTCGCTCTGCGTGCCGCCATGGCGCTGCTGATCGCCGTCGGCGGTCTCGCCTGCACGCAAACCTCCGCCACCGCGGCCTCGGACCATCCTGCCGCCCCTTCGACCGCTGCCGCTCAGCGGCATGCGCAGCTTCAAGCGGCCGACGGTCCCTCCACCGATGCCACCGCCTCTTCGTCCGGCTGCGCGAACGCTGCCGAACAGCAGGCCGAGGCACCGGCATCCATCCGCCACGAGGCGGCCTCCACGCCCGTCGCCGGCCCAGGCGCGCCCCCGGCCCGTGAACACGGCGCCGCACGGGTGGTGCCGGGCCGTGGCGGCCCGGCACCACCGCCTTCTCCACCGTCCTACGAAGAGCTCTCCGTCCTGCGGGTGTAGGACGCGCGGCAACCACCCCGCGTCCGTGACACATCTCGGAATCAGGAGCTCTTTGTCGTGACTTCTTCCAGTAGGTCGCCTCGCCGTGCGGCCCGCTCACTGACCGGCTGGCCCCACAACCGATGGGCCACCGCCGCCGCAGGCGCCCTCGTCACCGCACTGCTGGTCGGCATGCCGACCGACGTGGTGCCCAATCCGCTCTTCTCCCGGTCCGTCCCCGTGCAGTGGTGGAACTACCCCACGCTCGCCGTGACCGCGGCCCTGGCCGGCATCGTGCTGGCCACCTACATCCGTACACCGGATGCCGCGGGGACTCCCACCGCCGGGCGTCTCGGCTCGGTGGGCGGTGTGCTGTCCTTCTTCGCCGTCGGCTGTCCGGTCTGCAACAAGCTGGTGCTGCTTCTGCTGGGCACCTCCGGCGCGCTGAGCTACTGGGCGCCGCTGCAGCCGCTGGTCGCGCTGGCCTCCATCGGCTTGCTGGCCGAGGCCGCCCTGCGGCGCCTGGCCACCGCCGACGCCTGCCCCGCCCCGACCGCCGCTCGCGCGTCCGCATCCTGAACCGGTTCCGCACGAACACTCACCCGCAGCCTCGTACGCTCCGCCCTGGTCCCCTTGGCAGGCGGAGCTGTGTTCATCACCCTCGGGCCCTCTTCCTGCTGTTCGACGGCACATCCGCGCTCCCCTCCCTCCTCGACGTCGACACCGAAGACGCAATCGAACAGCAGGGTCAGGCCGTGTCCGGGGCGGCGCCCGTGGAGTTGCGGACGACCAGCTCGGGCTGGAAGACGAACTCGGTGCGCTGGACGGGGTTGCCGCCGATCTCCTCCAGGAGGGCGTGCACGGCGGCGTTCGCCATGGCGCGGACGGGCTGGCGGACGGTGGTCAGGGGCGGGTCGGTGAAGGCGTTGAGCTGGGAGTCGTCGTAGCCGACGACGGACACGGAGCCCGGCACGGACAGGCCGCGCTGGCGCGCGGCGCGCACGGCGCCCAGCGCCATCAGGTCGCTGCCGCAGACGATGCCGGTGCAGCCCTCGTCCAGCAGGGCGCCGGCCGCCGCGTGGCCGCCCTCGACGGTGAAGAGGGTGTGCTGGACGCAGCCGGTGACGCCGTCGGACGAGGCCAGCGCCGCCGTGAAGCCCTCTGCCTTGCGGAGGGACGGCACGAAGCGGGCCGGGCCGACGGCGAGGCCGATGCGACGGTGGCCGAGGTCGGCGAGGTGCCGTACGGCCATCCCGGCCGCCGCACGGTCGTCCGGCGAGACGAACGGCGCCTGGACGCGGTCGTTGTAGCCGTTGATCAGCACGTACGGCACGCCGCGCCCGGTCAGGCGGGCGTACCGCTCGGGGTCGGCGGAGAGGTCGGCGTGCAGGCCGGAGAGGAAGATGATGCCGGTGACGCCGCGTTCGACGAGCTGGTCGACCAGCTCGTCCTCCGTGGCGCCGCCGGGCATCTGCGTGCCGAGCACCGGCGTGTAGCCGTATCCGCTCAGCGCCTGCTCGATGACCTGCGCGAACGCGGGAAAGATGGGGTTGGTCAGCTCCGGGATGACCAGCCCGACCAGTCCGGCGCTGCGCTGCCGCAGCCGTACCGGGCGCTCGTAGCCGAGGACGTCCAGCGCGGCGAGGACCTTCTGCCGGGTGGCGGCGGCCACGCCGGACTTGCCGTTGAGGACCCGGCTGACCGTCGCCTCGCTGACGTTCGCCTGGAGGGCGAGGTCGGCGAGGCGTGCGGCGGTCGGCAGCGTCGTCATACGGCGGACCACCAGACGGTGGTGTCGGCGGGCAGGGTGGTGCCGTCGGCGGGCGTGTCGGAGGTCAGCCCGGCGCGGCTGGAGAGGAGCCGGCGCCCGGGGAGGGCGGGCAGCTCGACCGGCTGGGCGCCGGTGTTGGCGGTGCAGACGAAGGCGCCGCGCCGGAAGGCGAGCACGCCCTCGGGTGCGGGCAGCCACTCCACGGCGTCGCCGGCGCCCAGGTCGGGGTGCTCCCGGCGGACGCGCAGCGCGCGCCGGTACAGCTCCAGGGTGGAGGCCGGGTCGCCGGTCTGCGCCTCGACGCTCAGCCCGCCCCAGCTGCGCGGCTGCGGCAGCCAGGCGCCGCCGTCGCCGAAGCCGTACGAGGAGCCGCCCGAGGACCACGGCAGGGGCACACGGCAGCCGTCGCGGAGCCCGTCCTGGCCGTTGGACTTGAAGAAGGACGGGTCCTGCCGCACCTCGTCCGGCAGGTCGGTGACCTCGGGGAGCCCCAGTTCCTCGCCCTGGTAGACGTACGCGGACCCGGGCAGCGCCAGCATCAGCAGGGTGGCGGCGCGGGCCCGGTCGAGGTCGTCGCCGAGGCGGGTGCGGTGCCGGACCACGTCGTGGTTGGACAGCACCCAGGTGGTGGCGGCGCCGACCGGCCGCATGGAGTCCAGCGACTCGTCGATGACGCGGCGCAGCGCGCCGGCGTCCCAGCCGGCGTCGAGGTAGTGGAAGTTGAACGCCTGGTGGAGCTCGTCGGGGCGCAGGTAGAGGGCGGTGCGGTCGGCGCTGGGGGTCCATGCCTCGGCGACGCCGATGCGGTCGCCGCCGTACTCCTCGAGGATCTGCCGCCAGTCGCGGTAGATCTCGTGCACGCCGTCCTGGTCGAAGAACGGCAGGACCTGGTTGCCGAGCAGCTTGAGCTGGTCGCCCTGGCCCATGTCGGGGAGGCCGTCGGCCTTGACCATGCCGTGGGCGACGTCGATGCGGAAGCCGTCGACGCCCAGGTCGAGCCAGAAGCGCAGCACGGTGCGGAACTCGTCGCGCACGGCGGGGCAGTCCCAGTTGAAGTCGGGCTGTTCGGGGGCGAAGAGGTGCAGGTACCACTCGCCGGGAGTGCCGTCGGGGTTCTTGGTGCGCGTCCAGGCGGGGCCGCCGAAAATGGACTCCCAGTCGTTCGGGGGCTGTGCGCCGTCCGCGCCCTTGCCGGGGCGGAAGTGGTAGCGGGTGCGGGCGGGTGAGCCGGGGCCCTCGCGGAGCGCCCGCTGGAACCAGTCGTGCTGGTCGGAGGAGTGGTTGGGCACCAGGTCGACGATGACGCGCAGGTCCAGGCGGTGGGCGTCGCGGATGAGCGCCTCGGCGTCGGAGAGGTCGCCGAACATGGGGTCGATGACGCGGTAGTCGGCGACGTCGTAGCCGGCGTCGGCCTGCGGGGATGCGTAGAAGGGGCTGAGCCAGACGGCGTCGACGCCCAGGCCGGCGAGGTACGGCAGGCGCTGCCGTACGCCGGCGAGGTCGCCCATGCCGTCGGCGTTGCCGTCGGCGAAGGAGCGCGGGTAGACCTGGTAGATGACGGCGTCGCGCCACCAGCCCGGGCGTGTCTCGGCGCCCGGTGCACGGCCGGTGGGGTCGGTGGTCGTGGCCGGTGAGAGCTGGGTCATGTCTTCCCTGGGTTCGAAAGGGTGGTCCGTGAACGTGTGCGTGCCGGTCAGGACTTGACGGCGCCGGCGGTCATGCCGGACACGAGGTAGCGCTGTGCGAAGCCGAAGACGAGCGCGGCGGGGACGGCGATGACGACGGCGGCGGCGGTCATCGATCCCCAGTCGGCGCCGTACTGGTTGACGAAGGTCTGCAGGCCGCCGGCGAGGGTCATGTTCGGTTCGCCGGTCATGAACGCGGTGGCGTAGGCGACCTCGGCCCAGGCGGTGACGAAGGTGTAGAAGCCGGTGACGGCGAGGCCGGGCTTGGCCAGCGGCATGATGAGCCGCCAGAAGGTGCCGAAGGGCGAGAGGCCGTCGACGCGGCCGGACTCGTCGATGGAGACGGGCACGGTGTCGAAGAAGCCCTTCATCATCCAGGCGCAGAACGGCACCGCGATGGTCAGGTAGGTGATGATCAGACCGGCCGGCTGGTTGAGCAGGCCGAGGGTGGCCATCGTGTTGTAGAGCGGCACGATGAGTACCGCCATCGGGAACATCTGGGTGACGAGCAGCGTCCACAACAGCGGCCGCATCCCGGGGAAGCGGAAGCGGCTGAGCGCGTAGCCGGTGGTGGAGGCGATGAACACGCCGATCACGGTGGTGCCGAGGACGACGACCAGCGAGTTGCCGAACCAGTCCAGGAAGTGGGTGTCGGCGAGGACGTGGTCGTAGTTCTCGAAGGTGAAGTCCTGCACCAGCGCGGTGCTGAACGCCTGGTTCTTCGGCTTGAAGGAGGTCACCACCAGCCACAGCGGCGGGAACAGCGCGATGACGGTGCCGAGCAGCAGACCCGCGTGCAGTCCGGCGGAGGCCAGCGGGCTCCTCGTATAGGTGCGCATGGTCACCACACCTCTCCCTGCTTGCGCAGCGTCCGGCGGTAGAAGACGGTGAACACCGAGAGCAGAAGCAGGATGAGCACGCCCCAGGCGGCGGAGGTCGCGAAGTCGCGCGGGCTGTTCATGAAGGACAGCCGGTAGGCGTAGGTCACCAGGATCTCGGTGGAGTCGCCCGGTCCGCCGCGGGTGAGCAGGAAGATGACCGGGAACATGTTGAACGTCCAGATGGTGCTGAGCAGGATCACCGTACTGCTGACCGAACGGACGCCGGGCAGCGTGATGTTGGTGAACCGCTGCCAGGGGGAGGCGCCGTCCATCTCGGCGGCCTCGTACAGCTCGCCGGGGATGGACTGGAGGGCGCCCAGCATGGCGACGATCATGAAGGGGACGCCGAGCCAGACGTTGACGGCGATGACGGCGAGCTTGGCCCAGGTGGGGTCGCTCAGCCACGGCACGGAGTCGATGCCGCCGCCGGAGAGGATCTGGTTGAGGATGCCGTACTTCTCGTTGTAGAGCATCCGCCAGGCGAAGACGGACACGAACGCCGGCACGCCCCAGGGGACGATCATCGCGATGCGGTAGAAGGTGCGGCCCTTGATCTGCCGGTTGAGCATGTTGGCGAGGGTCAGGCCGAGCAGGAAGGTGACGCTCACGCAGCCGACGGTCCAGATGAGCGTCCAGCCCAGGCGGCTCCAGAAGACGGGGCCGGTGAGGATGTCGACGTAGTTGTCGAGGCCGACGAACTCGTAGGTCGCCGGGATGACGTTGACGCCGATGTGCCGTTCGACGTTGGCCTCGTCGGCGTCGGTCAGCGACAGGTAGAGGCCGCGGCCGAGCGGGTAGCCGATGATCACCGCGATGACGGCGACCACCGGGGCGATCATCGTCCAGGCGTACCAGTGCCGGGCCAGAGCCCGGCGCAGCGGCCCGGGGGCCTTGCCGCCGGGAGACTTCGTCGTGTCGTGCTTCGTGTGGGCCCTCGCGCGGTCGCGGCCGCGGGCGGAGTCGTCTCCGCCCGCGGCCGTGACCGCCGACCGGCCGGTGTCCACAGCCATGGGTCGGTCAGCCCTTACTTGTAGTCCTCGAGCAGCTTGCCGAACTCGTCGCCGGTCTTCTGCGCGGCGTCCTTCGGGCTGGTGCCGCCGAAGAGCACCTCGTTCATCTGGACGCGGATGGGCTCGAAGAGGGAGTTGGCCTCGGGGATCCAGGGGCGCTGGTGGGCCTTGTCGACGGCCGGCTTGAAGAACTGCACCATCGTGTCGTCCTGCACCGACTTCTCCTCGTAGACGGAGGCGCGGGTGGGCAGCAGGCTGAGCTCCTCGGTGGTCCGCTGCTGCACCTCGGCGGAGGACATGTACTTGGCGAACTCGTAGGCCGCGTCGAGGTTGGCGGAACCGGCGTAGACGGAGAGGTTCCAGCCGCCCTGCGGGGCGCCCTGGGCCTTGCTGCCGCCCGGGACGGCGGCGACGCCGAGGTTCGCGGAGTCCTCGAACGCCTTCCCCTCCAAGGCGCCCGCGATGTCCCACGGACCGTCGATCATCATCGCGACGTCGCCGTCCTGGAAGGCCTTGAGCCCGTTCTCCTGGCCGCCGGTGGCGTCGGTGACGGCGGCTCCGGAGTCGACCAGTTCCTTCATGGTGGCGAAGGCGCGGGCGCCGCCGCCGTCGTCGATGGTGATCTTCTTGTTCTTCGCGTCGACCATGTCGCCGCCCTCGCCGTAGAGGTAGGGCAGGAACCAGTACGGGTCGTCGCCGCGGAGGTAGAAGCCGTCGGCGTCGGTCTTCTGCTGGACGGTCTCGGAGACCTTCTTCAGGTCGTCGAAGGTCTTCGGCACCTCGACGCCGGCCTTCTCCAGCAGTTCCTTGTTGTAGAAGAGCCCGAGCGTGTCGGTGACCTGCGGCACGGCGTAGGTCTTGCCCTCGAACTTCGTGCTGCCGACGGGGGCGTCGAGGTAGTCGTCGGTCTCCGCGAGCGCCGGGGTGCCGTCCAGCGGCGCGAGGTAGCCGAGGTTGGCGAAGTCGGCGACCCAGGCGACCTCGGTGCGCATCACGTCCGGGGCGCCGGAGTTGCCGCCCGCCGCGTTCTTGAACTTGGCGTTGGCGTCACCGAAGTTGACGTGCACGTACTTCACGTCGACCTTGGGGTGCTTCTTCTCGAAGTCCTCGGCGATCTTCTTGTACGTGCCCTTCTCGGCATCGTTCGAGGTGTCCCAGTAGGTGACGGTGCCGGAGATCTCCCCGTCCGAACCCTTCGCGCTGTCCGTGCCGTCGCTGCCGCAAGCCGTTGCCGCAAGCGCGAGCACCGCGACCAGCGCAGTGGCCCCTATGCCACGCCGCATGTCGTCCTCCCATGGTGTGTGCCCCGGTCACCTTCAGTGGGCGCCCGGCTGCCGAGGAACGTAACAGCGTGCAAGACCTTGCGAAAGACCTTGCGGCAATTTTCTGCAAACCCGTGATGCTCGGGCGCCTGCGCGGCGCCCCGCGAGGGGGGACGCGCTGTGCACGCGGGGACGCTGCCGGTACAGTTCCGGAGCGTGACCGCACGACTGGCTGACATCGCAGCCCAGGCGGGGGTCAGCGAGGCGACGGTCAGCCGGGTGCTCAACGGCAAGCCGGGAGTCTCCGCGGCCACCCGCGAGTCCGTCCTCGCCGCCCTCGACGTCCTCGGCTACGAGCGCCCGGTGCGCCTGCGGCAGCGCAGCGCCGGCCTGGTCGGGCTGATCACCCCGGAGCTGGAGAACCCGATCTTCCCCGCCTTCGCGCAGGTGATCTCGCAGGCGCTGACCCGCCAGGGCTACACGCCGGTGCTGGCCACGCAGACGCCGGGCGGCTCCACCGAGGACGAGCTGACGGAGATGCTGGTCGACCGCGGCGTCGCGGGCATCATCTTCGTCTCCGGGCTGCACGCCGACACCACCGCGGACCCGCAGCGCTACGAGCGGCTGCGCGGCCAGGGTGTGCCGTTCGTGCTCATCAACGGCTTCTCGCCGAAGGTCCGCGCGCCCTTCGTCTCCCCGGACGACCGGGCGGCGATGCGGCTGGCCGTCACCCATCTGGTCGCCCTCGGGCACCGGATGGTGGGGCTGGCCGTCGGGCCGCGGCGTTTCGTGCCGGTGCAGCGGAAGACCGAGGGCTTTCTCCAGGCACTCCAGGAGCAGACGGGGCTCACGGGCCCGGCGGCGGAACGGATGATCGAGCACTCGCTGTACACGCTGGAGGGCGGTCAGGCAGCGGCGACGGCGCTGCTGGAACGCGGCTGCACGGCGGTGGTGTGCGCCAGCGACATGATGGCGCTGGGCGCCGTACGGGCGGCGCGGGAACGCGGGCTGGCGGTGCCTTCGCAGGTGTCGGTCATCGGGTTCGACGACTCGCCGCTGATCGCCTTCACCGACCCGCCGCTCACGACGATCCGGCAGCCGGTCCAGGCCATGGGACAGGCCGCGGTGCGGGCGCTGCTGGAGGAGGTCGGGGGCACCCCGGCACCGCACAGCGAGTTCGTCTTCCTCCCCGAACTGGTGGTCCGCGGCTCGACGGCGGCGGCCGCCCCCGAGGCCGTTCCCTGAGCCCTCCCCTCGTCCGGACGGGTGAGGCGGCGACATGAACACCCGACCGAAGGATGATCGGCGCGGGACCGGAATCTGGCAGACTGTCGTCACATGGGGGCACCGACAGCGAAGGTCAGCGTCGCCCGCCCGTCGGCCGCCGCGACACCTTCCGAGGAGACGCGTGAGGCCGGCCGGGCGGCTGGGGGGAAGCGTACGTTCGTCACCCGGATGCGGAGTCCGCGCAGGCCGAGGATCTGGTTCGAGATCGCACTGGTGGCGGTCAGCTACTGGACCTATTCCATGATCCGCAACGCGGTGCCCGAACAGCAGGCGGCGGCGATGCACAACGCCGACTGGGTCTGGCACGTCGAACACCTGCTCGGCATCGCGGTGGAGCGGTCCGTGAACCACACGGTCAACGGCGTGACATGGCTGATCGTGTCGATGAACTACTACTACGCGACGCTGCACTTCGTGGTGACCATCGGTGTCCTGGTGTGGCTGTTCCGCCGCCACCCCGGACGGTACGGAGCCACCCGGACGGTCATCTTCGCGACCACCGGCGTGGCCCTGGTCGGCTACTACCTCTTCCCGCTGGCACCGCCCCGCCTGATGGAGGGCGGCGGGTTCGTCGACACCGTGCGGGTGCACGGCACCTGGGGGTCGATGGCCTCCGGCAACCTCGCCGACATGTCCAACCAGTACGCGGCGATGCCGTCCATGCACATCGGCTGGGCGGTGTGGTGCGGCATCACCCTCGCCGTGCTGGCGAAGCCGCTGTGGGTGCGGGTGCTGGGCGTGCTCTACCCGGTCACGACGCTGGTGGTGATCGTGGCGACGGCCAACCACTTCTGGCTCGACGCCGTGGGCGGCGTGCTGTGCCTGGGCTTCGGCTACGGCCTGGCCTACACCTGGTACGGGCACCTGCCGCACCGGCTGCCCCGGCACCTCGCCCTGGCGCCAGCCGCCTCCTCGCGGCAGGCCACGGCCTGACCCGAACGGCCCAACGCGAACGGCCCGAGGCGTACGGCCCGACCCGCCGGGGCGCCCCGGGAGTCAGGCCCCGTAGAAGATCCGCTCCATCACCGCGCGGGCGCGGCGGGTCGTACGGCGGTAGTCGTCGACCATCTCGCCCGTGCCGCCGTCGTAGCCGAGGTAACGGCCCACGGCCGCCAGTTCGCGGGGCTCGGACGGGAACGTGTCTCCGGGCCGGCCGCGCACCAGCATCGCGGCGTTGCGGACCCGGGTCGCCAGCAGCCATGCCTCGTCGAGGGTCTGCGCGTCCTCGGTCTCCAGCAGCCCGGCCGCGTGCGCCGCGGCCAGCGCCTCCCGGGTGCGGGTGGTGCGCAGGCCGGGCTCGGCCCAGGCGTGCCGCAGTTGCAGCAGCTGGACGGTCCACTCCACGTCGGACAGGCCGCCGCGGCCCAGCTTGGTGTGCGTCGTGGGGTCGGCACCGCGCGGCAGCCGTTCACCCTCCATCCGCGCCTTGAGCCGCCGGATCTCGCGCTCCGCCTCCTCCCCCAGCCCTTCGGCGGGATAGCGCAGCGGGTCGACCAGGTCGGTGAACCTCCGGCCCAGCTCGGCGTCGCCGGCGACCGGCTCGGCGCGCAGCAGCGCCTGGCTCTCCCAGACCTGCGACCAGCGCTGGTAGTAGGCGGCGTAGGAGGCCAGGGTGCGTACCAGCGGCCCGGACTTGCCCTCGGGGCGCAGGTCGGCGTCGACCGGCAGCGGCGGGTCGGCGGACGGCAGCTGCAGCAGCCGCCGCATCTCGTTGGCCACGGCGAAGGCCGCCTTCGACGCCTCCTCGTCGCCGACGCCCTCGCGCGGTTCGTGCACGAACAGCACGTCGGCGTCCGAGCCGTATCCCAGCTCGCGGCCGCCGAAGCGGCCCATGCCGATCACGGCGAAGCGGGTGGGCAGTTCGTCGCCCCACTTGCCGCGCACGGCGGCGCGCAGCGCGCCCGCCAGGGTCGCCGCGTTGATGTCGGACAGCGCGGTGCCCACGCGGTCCACGCCCGGGCCGGGGTCCTCGGGGACCGGCGACTCCTCCGTCCCGTAGGCGCCGACGATGTCGGCGGCGGCCGTGCGGAACAGCTCGCGCCGCCGCACGCCGCGGGCCGCGGCGACGGCCTGCTCGGGGTCGTCGGCGCGGTTGACGGCCGCCAGGATCTCCTGGGTGAGCGCGTCGCGGCCGCGCGGCTCCAGCCGTTCGGCCGTGCCGAGCAGGGCGACGGCCTCGGGGGCCCGCAGCAACAGGTCGGGGGCGAAGCGGCCCGCCGAGAGCACCCGGGCGAGGTTCTCGGCGGCGGCGCCCTCGTCGCGGAGCAGCCGCAGGTACCAGGGGGTCTTGCCGAGGGCGTCGGAGATCTGGCGGAAGCCGAGCAGCCCGGCGTCCGGGTCGGCGGAGTCGGCGAACCAGCCCAGCAGCACCGGCAGCAGCGTCCGCTGGATGGCGGCCTTCCGGCTCACGCCGCTGGCCAGCGCCTCCAGATGACGCAGCGCGGCGGACGGGTCGGCGTAGCCCAGGGCCTCCAGCCGCTGGGTGGCGGCACGGGTGGAGAGCCGGGTCTCACCGGGCGCGAGCTGGGCGACGGCGTCCAGCAGCGGCCGGTAGAAGAGCTTCTCGTGCAGCCGCCGCACCGACGCCGCGTGCCGCCGCCACGCCTTGTGCAGCTCGGCCACCGGCTCGACCCGGAAGCCCATCGAGCGGCCGAGGCGGCGCTGGTCGGCCTCGTCCTCGGGCATCAGGTGGGTGCGGCGCATGCGGTGGAGCTGGATGCGGTGCTCCATGGTGCGCAGGAAGCGGTAGGAGGCGTCCAGCGCCGCGGCGTCCTGCCGCCCGACGTAGCCGCCTGCGGCGAGCGCCTCGAGAGCGTCGAGAGTGGTGGAGCTGCGCAGCGTGCCGTCGGAGCGGCCGTGCACGAGCTGGAGGAGCTGCACGGCGAACTCGACGTCGCGCAGGCCGCCCGGACCGAGCTTGAGTTCCCGCTCCACGTGCGCGGCCGGGATGTTGGCCTCGACGCGGCGGCGCATCTGCTGCACGTCGGGAACGAAGTTCTCCCGCTCCGCGGCCTGCCACACCATGGGCGCCACGGCCTCGCAGTACTCGCGCCCCAGGGCCGGGTCCCCGGCCACCGGGCGGGCTTTGAGCAGCGCCTGGAACTCCCAGGTCTTGGCCCACCGCTGGTAGTAGGCGACGTGGCTGGAGAGCGTACGCACCAGCGGGCCGTTGCGGCCCTCGGGGCGCAGGTTGGCGTCCACGGGCCAGATGGTGCCCTCGGGGGTGGTGTCCGAGCAGATCCGCATCAGGCGGGCGGCGAGGCGGCCGGCGGCCTGGAGCGCCTTGTCCTCTTCGGCCCCGTCGGCGGGCTCGGCGACGAAGATGACGTCCACGTCGGAGACGTAGTTCAGCTCCCGGCCGCCGCACTTGCCCATGCCGACGACGGCGAGCTTGCAGACCGCCGCGTCCTGGGGCTCCTCGCTCCGGGCCATGGCGAGCGCGGCGCGGAGGGTGGCGGTCGCCAGGTCGGCCAGCTCGGCGGCGGTCTCGGCCAGCTCGGTGGTGCCGCACACGTCGCGGGCGGCGAGCGACAGCAGGCAGCGGCGGTAGGCGACGCGCAGGGCGTCCGGGTCGGCGGCCTCCGCGAGGGCGTCCTCGAAGTCCGGCAGCCCGGGGTGGAGGTCGGCCGACTCGTAGGTGGCCAGCGCCTTCCAGTCGTGCGGGTGGCGGGCGAGGTGGTCGCCGAGCGCCTCGGAGGCGCCGAGCACGCCGAGCAGGCGGTCGCGGAGGGGCTTGGCGGTGAGCAGGGTGTCGAGGAGGGTCTGGGCGCCGTTGTCCGCGCCGCCCGCGGCGCGTTCGTCCTGCGCGGCGAGGGATTCGACGAGGTGCACGAGACCGCGCAGGGCGAGGTCGGGGTCGGCGGTGGCGCCGAGGGCGTCCAGGAGGAGCGGGGCGTCGTGGACTCCCGCGAGGGCGGGGACGTCGAGGAAGCGGCCCGCGGCGGCGGGGTCGGTGAAGCCGCGGCGGAGCAGCCGTCCGAATCGGGTGTCACGTCGGCCGCCGTGCGTGGTCACTGCGTTCCGCCTTTGCTGGTTGCGTGTGCGTTCCGGTCCCGTTTCGCCGGGTTCCGTCCCCGGCCTCGCCCGCCCCCTGCCCCCGCGGGTGAGAGGTACCCCCTTCCCGCTTCTCCGGGAGGGCAAGCCCCGCGGCCGCCGGGTGCCCGGCCTCCCTCGCTTCGGGAGGTTCCCCGGCGAGGAAGGTCCAGGTCCTGCGTGACACCGTGCGACGTCCGAGGGCGGGAGGACGAGAGCTTCCCGGCGCTACAGCACCGGGAGGGACTTGCGGAGCTCGAAGGCGGTGACCTCGGAGCGGTACTCCTCCCACTCCTGCTTCTTGTTGCGCAGGAAGAAGTCGAAGACGTGCTCCCCGAGACATTCGGCGACCAGCTCGCTGCGCTCCATCAGAGCGATCGCCTCGCCGAGGTTCTGCGGCAGCGGCTCGATGCCCATCGCGCGCCGTTCCGCGTCGGACAGCGCCCACACGTCGTCGTCCGCTCCCTCCGGCAGGTCGTAGCCCTCCTCGACGCCCTTGAGGCCGGCGGCCAGCAGCACGGCGTAGGCGAGGTAGGGGTTGGCGCCGGAGTCCAGGGAACGGACCTCGATCCGGGTGGAGCCGGTCTTGCCGGGCTTGTACATGGGGACGCGGATCAGCGCGGAGCGGTTGTTGTGGCCCCAGCAGATGTACGACGGGGACTCGCCGCCCTCGCCGGCGGTGCGCTGGGAGCCGCCCCAGATGCGCTTGTAGGAGTTGACCCACTGGTTGGTGACGGCCGAGATCTCGTCCGCGTGCCGCAGGAGGCCGGCGATGAAGGACCGCCCGACCTTGGAGAGCTGGTACGGCGCGCCGGACTCGTAGAACGCGTTGCGGTCGCCCTCGAAGAGGGAGAGGTGGGTGTGCATGCCGGAGCCGGGATACTCCGAGAACGGCTTCGGCATGAACGTCGCCTGTACGCCCTGTTCCAGCGCGACCTGCTTCATGACCAGGCGGAACGTCATGATGTTGTCGGCCGTGGACAGGGCGTCCGCGTACCGCAGGTCGATCTCCTGCTGGCCGGGGGCGCCCTCGTGGTGGGAGAACTCCACCGAGATGCCCATGTTCTCCAGCATGGTGATGGCCTGACGGCGGAAGTCCTGCCCGACGTGCTGCGGGGTGTGGTCGAAGTAGCCGGAGGAGTCGGCCGGGGTGGGGCGGCGCCCGTCCACCGGCTTGTCCTTGAGGAGGAAGAACTCGATCTCGGGGTGGGTGTAAAAGGTGAAGCCCAGGTCCGAGGCGCGTGCCAGGGTGCGCTTCAGCACGTAGCGGGGGTCGGCGTAGGAGGCGGAGCCGTCGGGCATGAGGATGTCGCAGAACATGCGGGCCGTGCCGGGTGCCTCGGCGCGCCACGGCAGGATCTGGAACGTGCTCGGGTCCGGTTTGGCGATCATGTCGGACTCGTACACGCGGGCGAAGCCCTCGATGGCGGAGCCGTCGAAGCCGATGCCCTCGTCGAAGGCCTGCTCCAGTTCCGCGGGCGCCACCGCGACGGATTTCAGGAAGCCGAGGACGTCCGTGAACCAGAGGCGGACGAACCGGATGTCACGCTCCTCGAGCGTGCGGAGCACGAATTCCTGCTGCTTGTCCATTTCCACCCATCCTCGCTGCTCAGAAGCCCTTTCCGACGCCGCCGGGCACACCGCGTCACTGGATCATCCCACCACACGGTTTCCGTCGTGTTTCCCGCCACGCGCGGCACCCGGCCGTGTCCCCCGCGCCGCGGCCGGGCCCGGCGGGGCGTCGGAGCCGGGTCGCCGGAGGTGTTCCGGGTTGCGGGACCGGCACCCGGCAGGGCCGTCCGGGTGTCTCGGAGCGCCCTGAGCGGGAAGGGACCACACCGTGCCCGTACTGTCCGCAACCCTGAAGTCCGTGTCCCGCAAGTCCCTGCGGAAGCTCCGCACCGAAGTGCCCCGGCTGCGCAAGAACCCGGACGTCGTGCAGACGTTCCGGTCCACCGCCGCGGCCACTCTCGCCTTCGTCGTCGCACTGCTCCTCACCGATTCCCCGGCACCGCTGCTGGCGCCGCTGACCGCGCTGCTGGTCGTGCAGGTGACGCTGTACGCCACGCTGACCAGCGGCGTCCGGCGCGTGAACGCCGTGGTGGCCGGGGTGACCATCGCGGTGGGGTTCAGCAACATCGTGGGGCTGAGCTGGTGGAGCCTGGCGCTGCTGATCTTCGCCTCGCTGGCCGCGGGCCACCTGGTGCGCGCACACCAGTTCGTGCCCGAGGTGGCGATCAGCGCGATGCTGGTGCTCGGCGTGACCCAGCACACCGACCTGGCCCTGGTCCGCATCGTCGAGACGTTGATCGGCGCGGGCGTCGGCCTGCTGTTCAACTTCCTCTTCGTGCCGCCGGTGTGGGTCGAGCCGGCGGAGGACGAGATCCTCCAGCTGGCCCGCCGCATGTGGTGGCTGCTGCGGCACGTCGGCGACGAACTGGGCGAGCGTACGCCGGTGGAACGCATCAGCACCCAGCTCCACGCCGCCCGCCGCCTCGACCACGACGTGGGGCTGGTGGACGCCTCCCTCACGCGGGCGGAGGAGAGCCTGCGGTTCAACCCGCGGGTGAAGGAGGCGCTCCTGTCGCGGATCGTGCTCCGCACCGGGCTGGACACCCTGGAGATCTGCGCCGTGGTCGTGCGCACGACGTCCCGCACGCTCACCGACCTGGCACGGGAACGGCACGACGAGCCGCTGTTCCCGCCGGAGACGGTCGCGGCCGTCCAGGAGCTGCTGCGCCACGTCGGGGAGGCGGTGTACAGCTTCGCGGTGCTGGTCACCAGCCCCGTCAGCAGCAGCGCCGAGGAGGCCGAGACGCAGCTGCAGACCGAGCTGGCCGCCTGCGGCGCCGTACGGGAGCGGGTGGCGCAGCTGCTGCTCGCCCGCGTCCAGGAGCACCCGCGCCAGTGGCAGCTGCACGGCGCGCTGCTGGCCGAGTTCGACCGCATCCTCGACGAACTGGCCGTGGAGAAGCGGTCGTTGCGGCTCGCCGAGGAGCTGGACCGGGCGGCCCGGGAGCGCCACGACCGTCGCCGCCGCCTCGCCCTGCTGCCGCGCCTCCGCCGCGGTTGACGCGGATCGCGGCCGCTCACACGGAACGCGGCCGCGGGCCCGGTGGGAACCGGGCGGCCGCGGCCGCGTTCTCGCGCTGCTCAGTGGGTCAGGACACCACCGAGTTTCACTTCACCACGTTGAGCAGCAGGTTCGGGGAGCCCGAGCCGGGGTTGCCGACGACGTCCGGGACCGCGGCGTCGGTGAGTGCCGTGGAGACGTCCGCCGGGGTGGCGCCGGTGTTCGTCTCCAGGTAGAGCGCCGCGACGCCCGCCACGTGCGGGGTGGCCATGGAGGTGCCGGATATGGTGTTCGTCGCGTCGTCACCGGTGTTCCAGGCGGCCGTGATGTCCACGCCGGGGGCGTAGATGTCCAGCACCGAGCCGTAGTTGGAGAAGCTCGCCTGGGCGTCGGTGTCGTCGGTGGCGCCGACGGTGATGGCGTCCGGGACGCGGGCCGGCGACGAGGAGCCCGCGTCGGAGCTGTCGTTGCCCGCCGCGACGGCGAAGCTGATGCCGGCGTCGATCGCCTTCTGGACGGCCTCGTCGAGGACCGGGTCCTCCGGACCGCCCAGCGACATGTTGGCGACCGAGGGGCCGGAGGCGTTCTGGGCGACCCAGTCGATGCCGGCCACGACCTGGGCGGTGGTGCCCGAGCCCTGGTCGTCCAGCACGCGGACGCCGACGATCTTGGCCTTCTTCGCGACGCCGTGCGCCTCGCCGGCGATGGTGCTGGCGACGTGCGTGCCGTGACCGTTGCCGTCCTGGGCGACGTCGTCGTCCTCGACGGCGTCGTAGCCGTCCACGGCGCGGCCGCCGAAGTCCTGGTGGGAGACGCGGACGCCGGTGTCGATGACGTACGCGGTGACGCCCTCGCCGCCGCCGTCGGGGTAGGTGTAGGTGTCGTCCAGCGGCAGGTCCGTCTGGTCGACCCGGTCCAGGCCCCAGTTCGGGGGGTTGCTCTGCTCGCCGGTGGTGGTGAACTTCTTGTTCGCGTACACCTCGTCGACGGCCGGGTCGGCCGCGAGTTCGCGGGCCTCCTGGCCGGACATGGCGACGGCGTAGCCGTCCAGTACGCGGGTGAAGGTGTCCTTCACCTTGCCGCCGTGCTCCTCGACGACGTCCTTGCCGCTCTCGGAGCTCGCCGAGAGGGCGGACTTGTTCATCGTGACGATGTAGCTGCCCGCGACGGCCTTCTCCGACTGTGCGCCGATGACCGTGCCCTGCGGCGGGGCGGCGGTGGCGGGGAGGGCGAGGGCGGTACCGACGGCGGCCGTGGCCACGGCGGCCGAGACGGCGACGGAGATCTTGCGGCGCTTGCCGGCCGTGCGGCGGTGCGAGTTGCCCTGCGGGGACCCCTGCTGCTGAGCCATCTGGAATTCCTTTGTGTGGGGGTTCGCGCTTGTGGGGAGCGCGTGCTGCGCTGTGGGGCGCGCAGCGATCAGCAGCCAAACGCAATGTCACGAGCAGGACAAGGCGCGGAAGGAACCGGACATCCTTCGGGTGCCGCGCGTAGACGGGTCGAGTCGGTCAGCGGGCGGAGCTGTGGCCTCCGCTTCACTCTCCGAGGTCGCCCTGCGGGCGGACGGCGTCCGCCGGGCCGGGCGCGCCGCCTCCGTCGCCGGTCGACGCCCCGCGGGTGTCGGCGAGCCATCCGAGCGCCGTGGCGCGGGCTCCGAGCTGGAAGCGCGTGGCCGCACCGACCCGCTCCATGAGCGCCCGCAGCCGCCGCTGGAACGTGCGGTGGCTGACGCCGAGCTGCCGGGCCATCACCGGGTCGGTGAGCCCGGTCGTCAGCAGGGCGAGCAGCCTGGCGTCGTCCGGGTCGGGACCCTCCCGGTCGCCGTGCAGCGGCTGTGCCCGCTCCCACAGCACCTCGAACAGCCCGCCCAGGGCCTCC
Source organism: Streptomyces sp. CNS606 (assembly GCF_000426325.1). Lineage (NCBI taxonomy): Bacteria > Bacillati > Actinomycetota > Actinomycetes > Kitasatosporales > Streptomycetaceae > Streptomyces > Streptomyces sp. CNS606. Next base: position 185,059 of record NZ_AUFD01000008.1, on the reverse strand, counting down.
AGCAGTCCGGACGGGTGGACCACGACACCGCTGACGACCTCGTACGGCGTGGTGCGCAGCGGAATGACGCCGCACCGGTCGTCGGCGAGCATCAGCTTGGTGGGGGTCCCGCTCATGACGCGGGCGTCCTCGCCGAGTTCGGCGCAGGCGGCGAGATCGGTGTCGACGCTGTGGAACGGCCCGACGGTCTCCGTGCCGCGCAGGCCGGCGGTGTCGTAGATGACGCGGTAGCCGACGCCGCGACGCATCGTCTCCTCCTGGAGCGGCATCATCCCGGTCCGCGGATCGGTCCGGTCCGGGCCGGTGTTGGCGTAGGGCGGGCGGTCGATGCCGCGCACCTCGTGGCGGGCGCTGCGCTGGAGCTGGTCCACGGCCCGGATCACCGCGGCCCGCCCGATCACCACCTCCACCAGGTCCATGGGGTCGCGGGCACCGGTCGTGGCGCGGTAGCGGGTGGCGAGCAGCTGGACGTGCAGGCGGGCGCGCTGCAACTGCTCCTCGCGCGCGGTCAGCAGCGTCTCGAAGGCCACGTCCGGCGCGACGGGCAGCCAGCGGTCGGACTCGCCGCGCGCACCGGCGACCCGTTCGACGAGCCGGAGCCGCTCCAGAGAGGCCAGCACCTCCCGGGCGCGAGGGCCGGAAGGCCCCAGGGCGGCGCGGAGTTCGGGCAGGGTGACGGCGCCGTCCACCAGCGCCTCGTACGCCTGCTGCTGCACGGGGTCCAGATCGAGAGCCTCCAGCATGACCGGCATCCTCATGCTACTGGCGAGTTCGCGTCAATGTCGCGAACTCGCCAGTAGCTTTCTCGAGCCGACCGCCGCCTCGCTCCGGCGGAACGTTTCTCCTCCCGCCCCGGGCGGATCGCGTCAGAAAGACGATTAGGATGGGGGCGTGCATCGACTTCGTATCGCGCTGAATCAGATCGACTCCACCGTCGGCGACCTCGAGGGGAACGCCGACGCCGTCCTGCGCTGGACGCGGCACTCCGTCGAGCAGGGGGCGCACCTGGTGGCGTTCCCCGAGATGATGCTCACCGGCTATCCGGTCGAGGACCTGGCGCTGCGGTCCTCGTTCGTCGAGGCCAGCCGGGACGCGCTGCGCACGCTGGCGCGGCGGCTGGACGACGAGGGCCTGGGCGGGGTGCCGATCGTGGTCGGCTACCTCGACCGCAGCGAGCAGGCACAGCCCCGCTACGGGCAGCCCGCGGGCGCTCCGCAGAACGCCGGAGCGGTGCTGCACGGCGGCGAGGTGGTGCTCACCTACGCCAAGCACCACCTGCCCAACTACGGCGTGTTCGACGAGTTCCGGTACTTCGTGCCCGGCGAGACGCTGCCGGTGCTGCGGGTGCACGGCGTCGACGTCGCGCTGGCCATCTGCGAGGACCTGTGGCAGGACGGCGGCCGCGTCCCGGCGACCCGTACCGCCGGGGCCGGGCTGCTGCTGTCGATCAACGCCTCGCCGTACGAGCGGGAGAAGGACGACACCCGCCTGGAACTGGTGCGCAAGCGGGCGCAGGAGGCCGGCTGCACCATCGCCTACCTCGCGACGGTCGGCGGGCAGGACGAGCTGGTCTTCGACGGCGACTCCATCGTCGTCGACGCCGACGGCCGGGTCCTGGCCCGGGCACCGCAGTTCGAGGAGGGCTGCGTGGTGCTCGACCTGGAGCTGCCCGCGGCCGGGCACGTGCCCGCGGGGACGGTGGACGACGGGCTGCGCGTCGAGCACCTGACGCTGTCCGCGGGGCCGCTGCCGGCCGCCGCTCCGGAGGTCACCGGCGAGGAGGCCCCGCGCATGGAGGACCCGGAGGAGGTGTACACGGCGCTGGTCACCGGACTGCGGGCGTACGTACGGAAGAACGGCTTCCGCTCGGTGCTGATCGGGCTGTCCGGCGGCATCGACTCCGCACTCACCGCCGCCCTCGCCTGCGACGCGCTCGGCGCGGAGAACGTGTACGGCGTGGCGATGCCGTCCCGCTACTCCTCGGCGCACTCGCTCTCGGACGCGGAGGACCTCGCCCGCCGCACCGGACTCGACCTGCGCACGGTGCCCATCGCGCCGATGTTCGACGCCTACCTGGCGTCGGTCGAGCTCACCGGACTCGCGGAGGAGAACCTCCAGTCCCGGCTGCGCGGCACCCTGCTGATGGGGCTCTCCAACCAGGAGGGCCACATCGTGCTGGCGCCCGGCAACAAGTCCGAACTGGCCGTCGGCTACTCCACGCTGTACGGCGACTCGGTCGGGGCGTACGGCCCGATCAAGGACGTCTACAAGTCGACCGTGTTCGCGCTGGCCCGGTGGCGCAACCGGGCCGCCGAGGCCGCCGGCCGGACGCCGCCGATTCCGGAGAACTCCGTCAGCAAGCCGCCCAGCGCCGAACTGCGCCCCGACCAGGTGGACACGGACTCGCTGCCGGACTACGAGGTGCTGGACGGCATCCTGGCCCTGTACGTCGACCAGGACCGCGGCCGTGCGGAGATCATCGCGCAGGGCTTCGACGAGGAGACCGTGACCCGGGTGCTGCGCATGACGGACGCCGCGGAGTACAAGCGCCGCCAGTACCCGCCCGGCACCAAGATCTCCGCCAAGGGGTTCGGCAAGGACCGCCGACTCCCCGTCACCAACCGCTGGCGCGAGACCGGCACCACCGCGAGCTGAGCCGCCCGTCCGGATCGCCCGGGCCCGCGACTCCTGCTACGGCAGGTTCACGGATGCCGCGACGGGGAGGTGGTCGCTTCCGGTGCCCGGGAGCGACCAGGACGACACCGGGTCGAGGTCCTTGACCATGATCTGGTCGATGCGGGCCATGGGGAGGCTCGCCGGCCAGGAGAAGCCCATGCCGTCGCCGGCCGCGCCCTGGGTGGACCGCATCTGCGAGGTGACGGGCGCCAGGGCGCGGTCGTTCATCGTGCCGTTGAGGTCGCCGAGCAGCACCACGCGGCCGACGGGGTCGTCGGCGATCTCCCTGCCGAGCAGCCGGGCGGCGTCGTCGCGCTGGCCGGCGGTGAAGCCGGAGCGGAACTCGACCCGCACGGAGGGAAGGTGCGCGACGTACACGGCCACGTCCCCCTGCGGCGTCTGCACCGTGGCGCGCAGGGCGCGCTTCCAGCCGATGTCGATGTCGACGTGCCGGGCGTCCTCCAGCGGCTCCTTGCTCCACAGGCCGATGGTGCCGATGACGACGTGGTGCGGGTAGGCGTCGGCGAGTTCGCGTTCGTAGAGCGGGATGCGGTCGCCGGCGATCTCCTGGAGCGCGAGCACGTCGGCGCCGGAGGCCGCCAACTGGTCGGCGGCGGCGCCGGGGTCGGGGTTGGCGGCGCTCACGTTGTGCGTGACGACGGTGAGTTCGCCGCCGGAGCCGGTCTTGTCGCTGATCAGCCCGCCGAACAGACTCCACCACGCCACGGCGGGCGCCAGCAGCGCGACCAGGGCGGTGGCGGACCGCCGGACGACGGCGCCCACCAGCAGCACAGGGATCAGCAGGCCGCCCCAGGGCAGGAACGTCTCCCACAGGGAGCCGAGGTTGCCGATCACGTTGGGCACCCGGGCGTGCAGCAGGAGGAGGGCGGTCAGGCCGAGGGCCAGGGCGGCGAGCAGGACCCCGCGCCGCCACATGCCGGGAGCGCTCCAGCCGCCGCGGTTTCCTGACGAACCGCCCCGCGGCCCGCGGAAGGAGCGGCGGAACCGTCCGTGCCCCGCGCCGTCGGTCCGCTCGGCCTCCGTCATGAACGCCCGTGCCATGCGCCGTCCTCACTCGCCTCGCCTGTCCGGGGAACGATAGGTGATCGCCGGGCCGCCCGCCGACCGTGCGGGGCACGCCCCCGACCTCGCCTCCGGGCCGTGATCCGTTCCTGTCTGCAGGACGATCACGACCGCGCGCCGGGTTCCGCGAGAGGGCGTGGCGCGCCGTGCTGTGACCGAACACGCATATCCGTGCGCCCTTGCGAACGGCCGCGTCGCGGGGGTGCCGGCGCCCCTTCCGCGCGCTCTCCACCAGCGGGGATCACCCTTCGTCGCGCCCGGGAACGCACCGCGCACGGCGGAGGGGCGGGCGAGGGGCGGGCAGGGGGCTCCCGCGCGGCGTCAGGGGTTCCCCCCTTCGCCCGAACCGTGCCAGCATGGAACCGAATCCGGGGACGCCCCCAGGGGCGCCACGAGACGACGAGACACAGGAGCCAGTGCGATGACGCCTGCCCAGTCGGCACAGCCTGCCCAGCCTGAAACCTCCGCCCAGTCGGGACCGTCCGCCCAGAACCCCAGGTCGCTCTACGGCGGCGCGCAGAACCGCCGCATCACCGTCCGCGACCTGTCCGCCGCCAAGGAGCGCGGCGAGAAGTGGCCGATGCTCACCGCCTACGACGCGATGACGGCCTCGGTCTTCGACGACGCGGGCATCCCCGTCCTGCTCGTCGGCGACTCGATGGGCAACTGCCACCTCGGGTACGAGACGACCGTGCCCGTCACCATGGACGAGATCGCGATCCTCTCCGCCGCGGTCGTACGGGGCACCCGGCGCGCCCTGGTCGTCGGCGACCTGCCGTTCGGTTCGTACCAGGAGGGCCCCGAGCAGGCCCTGCGCAACGCCACCCGGCTGGTCAAGGAGGCCGGCGTCGGCGCGGTGAAGCTGGAGGGCGGCGAACGCTCGCTGCGCCAGACCGAACTGCTCGTCTCCGCCGGCATCCCGGTCATGTCCCACCTGGGCCTGACGCCGCAGTCCGTGAACGCCATGGGCTACCGCGTGCAGGGCCGTTCCGACGAGGACGCGCACCGGCTGGTCCGGGACGCGAAGGCCGCGCAGGACGCGGGCGCGTTCGCGGTGGTGCTGGAGCTGGTGCCGGCCGAGCTGGCCGCGGAGGTCACCCGTTCCCTGCACATCCCCACGGTCGGCATCGGCGCCGGCCCGGACACCGACGCGCAGGTCCTGGTCTGGACGGACATGGCGGGCCTGACGCCGGGCAGGCTGCCGCGCTTCGTGAAGCAGTACGCGCAGCTGCGGGAGACGCTGGGCGGCGCCGCGAAGGCGTTCGCCGAGGACGTCACCGGCGGCGGGTTCCCGCAGCCGGAGCACAGCTTCTCCTGACCGCGTCGCCTCCCCCGCGGCGCCGGCCCGGGTACCGGCGGCACGGGGGCGACGCACGCTCGACGTACGGCCGGCCTCCCGCCTGTAGGCGGGATGTCGGCCGTTTGTCGGTGGCGCCTGTCACCGTGGGGCCATGACGCGACAGGAAGCCACCGGCCACGGACGCAACGCCGTCGAGGTCCGCGGACTGGTGAAGCACTTCGGGGAGACGCGGGCGGTCGACGGCATCGACCTCACGGTGCGCGAGGGCACCGTCATGGGCGTCCTCGGGCCGAACGGCGCGGGCAAGACGACCCTGGTCCGGATTCTGTCCACGCTGCTGGCGCCGGACGCCGGCACGGCCACCGTGGCGGGCTACGACGTGGTGCGCCAGCCGCGCCGGCTGCGCCGCACCATCGGACTCACCGGCCAGTACGCCTCGGTGGACGAGAAGCTGTCCGGCTGGGAGAACCTCTACATGATCGGCCGGCTGCTCGACCTCCCGCGCCGGGACGCGCGCCGCCGGGCGGACGAGATGCTGGAGCGGTTCTCGCTGACGGAGGCGGCCCGCAAGCCGGTGAGCAAGTACTCCGGCGGCATGCGCCGCCGCCTCGACCTGGCCGCGTCCATGATCGGCCGCCCCCGGGTGCTGTACCTGGACGAGCCCACCACAGGTCTCGACCCGCGCACCCGCAACGAGGTGTGGGACGAGGTCAAGCACATCGTCGCCGACGGCAACACCGTGCTGCTGACCACCCAGTACATGGAGGAGGCGGAGCAGTTGGCGAGCGAGCTGACCGTCGTCGACCAGGGAAAGGTGATCGCGGAGGGCCGGGTGCCGGAGCTGAAGGCGAAGGTCGGCGGCCGCACCCTGGAGATCCGCCCGGCCGACACCGGCGACCTGCGGGCGATGGCCGGCGCGCTGGCCGAGGCGGGCCTGGACGGCATCTCCGGTGCCACGGCCGACGCGGAGCGCGGCGTCGTCAGCGTGCCGATCATCAGTGACGAGCAGCTGACCGCCGTGGTCGGGCTGCTGGGCGTGCGCGGTTTCGGGATCGCCGACATCGCCACCCATCTGCCCAGCCTGGACGAGGTGTTCCTGGCCATCACCGGCCAGCGGGCCACGCATCAGGAGTCCGAGCCCGAGAACGAGGAGGTCACGGCGTGAGCACCGCCACCGTTTCCCCCGAGGCGTCCGGTCCGGGACCGCGCGTCCCCGCTCCGTCGGTCAGGCCCGGCTCGGGCGAGGACCGGATCGGGCTGCGCGCCAACGTGCGGCACGTCGGGGCCCTGGTGCGCCGCAACGCGCTCCAGATCAAGCAGGACCCCGAGTCGATGATGGACGCACTGCTGATGCCCATCATCTTCACCCTGCTCTTCGTGTACGTCTTCGGCGGCGCCATCTCCGGCGACGCCGACCGGGACGTCTACACCGCGTACCTCATCCCCGGGATGATGGCGATGATGGGCATGAACATCGCCATGGCGGTGGGCACCGGCATCAACGAGGACTTCCGCAAGGGCGTGATGGACCGCTTCCGGTCCATGCCCATCGCCCGGTCCTCGGTGCTGATCGCGAAGGTCGTGGTGGAGATCGGCCGCATGCTGATCGCCATCGTGGTGCTGCTGACGGTCGGTTTCCTGGTCGGCTACGAGCTCCAGGGCAGCGTGCTCGGCATGCTCGCCGCGATCGGCCTGACCACGCTCTTCGGCGCGTCCCTGGTGTGGATCTTCATGCTGCTGGGTCTGACCATGCGGACCGCGCAGGCCGTGCAGGGCGTGTCCTTCCTGGTGCTGATGCCCCTGCAGTTCGGCTCGTCGGTCTTCGTGCCGACGGGCACGATGCCGGGCTGGCTGGAGGCGTTCACCGACGTCAACCCGCTCACGCACGTGGCGGACGTGTCCCGCGTGCTGATGGGCGGCACCGGCGACGTGGGCGGGCCGCTGCTGTGGACGCTGGTGTGGTCGGTCGGCCTGACCGCGGTCACCGCCCCGCTGGCCATCAACACCTTCCGCAAGAAGACCTGACCGGAGGGGGCCCGGTACTGTCGGGCCCCATGACCTCCGCTGTCGCGCCGAAACGTGAGCACCGCCGTCCGAGCCCGGTCTTCCTGGGCCTGGTGGCGGTGCTCGCGGTGTCGGGCTGGGCCGTGTGGACGGACTTCGCGCGGGCGACCGGCGTCGCGGTCTTCCTGTTCGTGGTCTCCGGCTGGATCGTCTCGCTGTGCCTCCACGAGTACGCCCACGCGCGCACGGCGCTGCATGGCGGTGACCACACGGTGGCCGCCAAGGGCTACCTGACGCTGAACCCGTTGCGGTACACGCACGCGCTGCTCAGCATCGTGCTGCCGGTGCTGTTCGTGATCCTGGGCGGCATCGGCCTGCCGGGCGGCGCGGTGTTCGTCGAGCGGGACCGCATCCGGGGCCGGCTGCGGCACAGCCTCGTCTCGGCGGCCGGGCCGCTGACCAACGTGGCCTTCGCGCTCGCGCTCACCGCGCCGTGGTGGCTGGGCACCGTCGACACGATGCCGGCGCCGTTCCGGTTCGCACTGGCGTTCCTGGCGCTGCTCCAGGTGACGGCGGCGATCCTGAACCTCCTGCCGGTCCCGGGGCTGGACGGCTACGGGGTGATCGAGCCCTGGCTGTCGCCGTCGGCCCGGAGGCAGGCGGAGCCGTTCGCACCGTTCGGCCTGCTGATCGTGTTCGCCTGCCTGTGGATCCCGGGGATCGGGGCCGTGTTCTGGGACGTCGTCGACGCGGTGCTCGGCATGCTCGGCGTGGGGCAGGGCGAGACGTACTACGGGCTGGAGTACTTCCGCTTCTGGGACGGCGACCCGTCGGCGGGCCTCGTGCCGGTGACGCTCGGCCGGTGACGCCCGCCCTCCGGGCACGTTCCGAGGGGCGGGCGCGTCACCGCCCGCGGCCGTCGCCCGGGGGCTGCTCCGCACCGGGGCCGCCGCCTTGTGCCTGCTCGCCGCCCTGTGCGGCGCGGAGCCGGCGCCAGTGGTACCACGCCATGTTCGAGGTGACGCCCGCGAGCAGTACCCAGGCGATTCCGAACCAATTCCCGTTCACGAAGGCGACCACCGCCGCGACGACGGCGAGCAGGCACAGGGCGGTGGCGGCCAGGGCGATGGACTTCGAGGGCCTGGGCGGGGTGGAGGCGGGCATGGGGGGCTGGGGCTCCCGTCGGGTGAGCAGATGGGTGTACCACTCCATTGTCCCCCACGCCGCCGCGGGGCGGACCGTCGCGGGGCGCACGTCCCCCGCGCACGCCCCGGCCGGCCGGCTCAGATGTCGGTGAGCCGCACGCCCGCGTGGGCCTTGTACCGGCGGTTGACCGAGATCAGGTTGGCGACGAGCGACTCGACCTGGTGGGCGTTGCGCAGCCGCCCGGCGAAGACGCCGCGCATGCCGGGGATGCGGCCCGCGAGGGCCTGCACGATTTCGCAGTCCGCGCGCACCTCGCCGAGCACCATCACATCGGTCTCGATCTCCTTGATGTCCGGGTCGGAGAGCAGGACCGCGGAGAGGTGGTGGAAGGCGGCGGTCACACGGGAGTCGGGCAGCAGGGCGGCGGCCTGCTCGGCGGCGCTGCCCTCCTCGGGCACCAGGGCGTAGGCGCCCTTCTTGTCGAAGCCCAGCGGGTTGACGCAGTCGACGACGAGCTTTCCGTGCAGTTCCTCGCGCAGGCTCTCCAGCGTGGCGGCGTGGCCGTCCCAGGGCACGGCGACGATCACCACGTCCGAACGGCGGGCGCACTCCGCGTTGTCCGCGCCCTCGACGCCCTGGCCGATCTCGCCGGCCGCCTCGCGGGCCCGCTCGGCCTTCCGCGACCCGATGATCACCTTCTGGCCGGCGAGGGCCAGCCGGTAGGCGAGTCCGCGGCCCTGGTCGCCGGTGCCGCCGAGCACGCCGACGGTCAGTCCGGAGACGTCGGGGAGGTCCCAGGGGTCCTTCTTGGGCGAGGGCGCTGCTGAGGAAGTCATGGGGCCGATCCTACGGTGTACGCGGACCACTTCCTACTGATGAGTAGCTTCACTGGTCGAGGGCTTCGCCACATCCTTGACGGTCCTCGCGCTCCGGAGCACGAGGGCCGCATCCCCGTTCGGGCGACGTCTCCCCCGAACCGCGACGCGCGGCACCGGCCGTACGGCAGCATGCACGCCCATGGATGCCGTACGCGTCGCCCTGCTGCGTGAAGTCCTCGCCGGGACCGAGTGGTTGCCCTCCACCCGGCGCTTCGCCGGGTCGCTGCGCTCCTCCGTCTCACCGCGCGGCGGCGGACTGCTGCTGGTCGGCACCGAGGAGCACGAACCCTGGCACCTGGCCGCCCATCTGGACGACGAGGCCGCCTGGTCCGGGCTCCCCGAGCTGTCGCCCACGCTGGTACGCCACCGGGTCCCGCCGGCCGCGCCCGCCCACCTCTCCTGCGGCCTGGCCCGACTGGAGGCGGCGGGACGCAACGAGACGCTGCTGGTGGTCGCTCCCGGTGAGCCGGGCGGCGGCCTGCTCGAACGGGTGCACGACGCGCGGCGGGCCGGCGCGACGGTCCTGGCGCTGGAGGGCGGTGCGTCGCCGGACACCAGCGGCTCGCCGGGCACCACCGAACTGGGCGGCATGGCCCACGACGCGCTCACCGCCGACCCGCAGGAGCTCGACCTCGACACGCTCCAGCATCTGGTCAGCGCGGCCGCCGGCGAAGCCGTGCCGGGACCGGGCGGGCTGACCCGCCGCTCACGGCCGTTCACCGCGGCACGGCACACGCGCGGCTTCCGCGACCGCCTCTCCCGGCTCGCCGAACGCCTCACCGCGCCACCGCCGCCGCGCTGGTGAGTCCTCCGGACCAGGTCGATAAGCAGTTGCCCCGTGCAGCGTCCGGGGCGGAGGATGGCCGCTCGTGTCCCTCGATCTGCGCGCGCTGCTCCCCGACCTCTCGCCCTGGCGTTCCTCACGGGACTTCCGCGTGCTGTGGTGCTCGGGGGCCATCACGGTCTTCGGCAGCTTCCTCTCCTTCGTCGCGCTGCCCTTCCAGCTCAAGGAGCTGACCGGTTCGCCGGTCGCGGTGGGCGCTCTCGGCGTGGTCGAGCTGGTGCCGCTGATCGTCTTCGGCCTGTACGGCGGCGCGCTCGCCGATGCCGTGGACCGCCGGAAGGTCATCCTGTTCACCGAGTTCGCGCTCGGCCTCGTCGCACTGGGCCTGCTGCTGAACTCGCTGCTGCCCGAGCCGATGATCTGGCCGCTGTACGCCGCGGGTGCACTGACCAGCTCGCTGGTCGGCCTCCAGCGTCCGGCCCTGGACGCGATCGTTCCGCGCATCGTGCCGCACGAACAGCTCAGTGCCGCCGCCGCGCTCAACTCCCTGCGCTGGCAGATCGGCGGCGTCGCCGGACCCACCCTCGCCGGTCTGCTGATCGCCTACGCGGGCGTGGAGACGGCGTACGTACTGGACGCGCTCAGCTTCGCGGTGTCGTTCCTGCTCGGCCTGCGCCTGCGCCCCTCCCCCGCCGGGCACGACGCGGAGAAGCCGTCGCTGCGCGGCATCCTGGAGGGCGCGCGCTACGCCTGGAACCGCAAGGAACTGCTGGGCACGTACACGGTGGACATCGCCGCGATGCTGTTCGCGTTCCCCCTCGCCCTCTTCCCCTTCCTCGCGGACCGGCTCGACGCGGAATGGGCCCTGGGCATGATGTACGCGACGCTGCCGCTGGGCGGCATGCTGGTCAGCGCGACCAGCGGCTGGACGCGGAGGATCCACCGGCACGGCCGGATGGTCGCTCTCGCGGCGCTGCTGTGGGGAGCGGCGATGGCCGCCGCAGGCGCGGTGCAGAACATCTGGCTGGTCCTGCTGTTCCTCACCGTGGCCGGGGCGTTCGACATGGTCAGCGGCATCTTCCGGTCCACCCTGTGGAACCAGACCATCCCGGACGGGCTGCGCGGGCGGCTGGCCGGCATCGAGCTGCTGTCCTTCTCCGCCGGGCCGCAGCTCGGCCAGCTCCGCTCCGGCGGCATGGCCGCGCTCACCTCGGTGCGCACCTCGGTGTGGGGCGGCGGCCTGCTCTGCGTGGCGGCGGTCGGCGTCCTGATGCTGGCGCTGCCGAAGCTGATGTCCTACGACGCCCGCACCGACCCGCACGCCCGGGCCAAGCGGGAGGCCGCCGGGGCCGCACAGGCCGACACGACGCAGGCCGGCGGCGGGAACAGCGCCGCGACGGAGCCGGCCGCTCCCTGACCCCCTCGCCCGCCTCCCACAGCGCCCGCCCACCCGACCCCGGGCACAGAAGGTGCGACTCCGGACACGCAGGGTTCACCCGAACGGCGTCGCCCCGCAGGGAACGCCCACGTACGGTCGAAGCGTTGAGCGCTACGTGAACATGTGAGGACAATGCGTCACGACGGTGGAGGGGGACGGCCGTATGACACCGCACCATCACCGGGTCGCCGCCGCGTGCCTGCTCGTACTGACCGCCGTCGTTCTGCTGCTCACCGTCTTGCCGCACCCGCCGTCCTCCCCCGTGGACGACCCGGCCTCCGCGCACCGGGCCGCCGTCGCGGCGCGGGCCGTGCCGCAGCCGGAGCAGGCACCGGGCCACCCGCAGCGCCCCGACGCCCGGCGCCCGTCGGTTCCCGACGGCTGTCCCGCCGATCCGGTCGCGTGGACGTACCGCTCGAGCAGCGCACACTCCGCCACGGCCTGCGCCCGTGCCCCACTGGCCGCCGGCGCGGCGCCCCGCCCGGCCGCCGCCGTTCCCGCGGCGCACGAAACCCGGGCGGCGGGGACGCGGAGACCGGGCCCGGTGGCCCTCAGCCCCGCCGTGCTCCAGACCTTCCGCTGCTGACGGACCCACGCGCCGCCCCGCGAGTCCGCCGCCCCGCGACGTCCGTCCCGCGCGACGCCGCCGGTGCGACCCGTGCCGTGCCCGCGCGCACCGGCCGGCCCTCACGTCGACACGCCAGCACCGGAAAGGTCCCATGAGCGCCACCCTCCTCTCCTCCGCCCGGCGCACCCTGCGCACGGATCTCCCCTCCTCCCTCGTCGTCTTCCTCGTCGCCGTGCCGCTGTGCGTCGGCATCGCCGTGGCCTCGGGCGTACCAGCCGAGCTCGGCCTGGTCACCGGCATCGTCGGCGGGCTGCTCACCGGACTGCTGCCGGGGAGCAGCCTCCAGGTCAGCGGCCCCGCCGCCGGGCTCACCGTCCTGGTGTACGAGGCGGTGGGCGCGTACGGCCTGGCCACCCTCGGTCTGCTGGTGCTCGCCGCCGGCCTGCTCCAGGTCGCTCTCGGCGCGCTCCGCCTCGGACGCTGGTTCCGCGCCATCTCGGTGGCGGTGATCGAGGGCATGCTGGCCGGCATCGGGCTGGTGATCATCGCCGGCCAGCTCTACACCATGGCCGACCTCGATGCGCCCTCCTCGGGCCTGGCCAAGATCGCCGGGCTGCCCGGCCTCGCCGCCGACGTCCTCGGCTCGGCTCCTGCCCTGACCGCGTTCGCCGTCGGCACCGGCACCGTCGCGCTGATGCTGCTCTGGCAGCGCCTCCCCACCCGTGTCCGGAAGGTTCCCGGCGCGCTCGCCGCCGTCGCCCTGGCCACCGTCGTCACGACCACCTTCGGGCTCGGCATCGCGACCGTCGAGGTCAGCGGCCTGCTGGACGCCGTACAGCCCCCCGACCTCACCGGCCTGGGATCGGTGGTGGACGCCGGGATGATCGGGACCCTTCTGGCCTTCACGCTGATCGCCTCCGCCGAGAGCCTGTTCAGCGCCGCCGCCGTGGACCGGCTGCACGACGGCCCGCGTACCGACTTCGACAAGGAGCTGATGGCGCAGGGCGCCGGCAACACCGTGTGCGGTCTGCTCGGGGCCCTGCCCATGACGGCGGTCATCGTGCGCAGCGCGACCAACGTCCACGCGGGTGCGCGCACCAAAGCCTCGCGGGTGCTGCACGGCGTGTGGCTGCTGCTGTTCGCGGTGCTGTTCCCGGCCGCGCTGAGCATCATCCCGGTCGCGGCGCTGGCGGGCGTCCTGGTGCACGCGGGCTGCAAACTGCTGCCGGTGCGGCGTCTGGTGCCGCTGTGGCGCGAGCACCGGGGCGAGGCCGTCGTGCTCACGGCGACCGCGCTCGCGATCGTGGGGGTGGGCATGTTCGAGGGCGTGCTGGTCGGCCTGGCCCTGGCGGTCCTGAAGTCCGCCTGGGAGACCTCCCACACCCACCTGGAGGTCGACGACGCCGCGCCCGGCCCGGTGCGGGTCGCGCTGACCGGCAACGCCACCTTCCTGCGGCTGCCCCGCCTGCTGGCCGCCCTGGAGGCGCTGCCGAGCGACCGCCCGCTGGAACTGGACCTGTCGGGCGTCCGGCACCTGGACCAGGCGAGCCGGGCCGCGCTCACCGGCTGGGCCGAGCGGCACCACGAGGAGGGCGTCCCGCCGGTGCGGCTGACTCCGACCCCCTGAGGCACGGGCCGCCCGCGGGGCCCTTGCCCCGCGCCCGGCCGGGGTTTCCCGGCGCTCCGGCACTCCCGGGCGACGGAACGCCGGGAGCGCCGGGTACGCCGGTCCGTCAGGAGTCGGCGCCCTCGGGCCCCGCGTCGCCCTCCGCCGTCGAGCGGTCGCTCCAGCGGGGGTCGTTCTCCCACTTCACGTTGCGTTCCGCGGCCGTCTCCATGGCGTGCGCGGCCTCCTCGCGACTGGCGTACGGCCCCATGCGGTCCTTGCCCGGGCATTCCGGGCCCTCCTCGACCTTGCCGTGCTCCAGGCAGTAGAACCACTCGCCGGGACGGCCCGCGGACTTCTTCTTGAAGAGTGCCATGCAGTCATGCTGCCCCAGTCGCCGGCGGTCAGCCACGAGCGGGCTGGTTAGACTCGCGCACATGTCTGGCCAGCAGCTCCTCGTTCCCGGCACGCTCTCCCCGCAGCGGGCCGTGCCCTCCTCCATTCCGCGCCCCGAGTACGTGGGCAAGCCCTCGCCCGCGCCGTACACCGGCCCCGAGGTGCAGGACGCCGAGACGATCGAGCGGATGCGCACCGCCGGAGGCGTCGCCGCCCGGGCCATGGAGGAAGCGGCCCGGCACATCGCTCCCGGGGTGACCACCGACACCCTGGACGAGATCGCGCACGCCTACATGTGCGACCACGGCGCCTACCCCTCGACCCTGGGCTACCGGAAGTTCCCCAAGTCGCTGTGCACCTCGGTCAACGAGGTGATCTGCCACGGCATCCCGGACTCCACCGTGCTCCGCGACGGCGACATCGTGAATCTCGACGTGACGGCGTTCATCGGCGGCGTGCACGGCGACAACAACGCGACGTACCTGGTGGGCGACGTGGACGAGGAGTCCCGCCTGCTGGTGGAACGGACCCGCGAGGCGCTGAACCGCGCGATCAAGGCCGTCCGGCCGGGCCGGCAGATCAACATCATCGGCCGGGTCATCGAGTCCTACGCGCGCCGCTTCGGCTACGGCGTCGTCCGCGACTTCACCGGCCACGGCATCAACACCTCGTTCCACAGCGGTCTGATCGTCCCGCACTACGACGACGAGCGGGCCACGACCGTGATGAAACCCGGCATGACCTTCACCATCGAGCCGATGCTCACCCTCGGCACGTACGAGTGGGACATGTGGGAGGACGGCTGGACCGTGGTCACCAAGGACCGCAGGCGGACCGCGCAGTTCGAGCACACCCTGGTGGTCACCGACACCGGCGCGGACATCCTGACGCTGCCGTGATTGGCGCGTGGCCCGCCGGGGAAGAGTGACCTCGACACTTTCCGACAGGCTGTCGGGAAACCGCCGCCCGGGTGAGGCCCGGCGGCGGAGCCCCCGTCCCGGAGACCCGGAGGCCCCGCCCATGGCCGCGACCGACCTCACGTCCGGCACCACCCCTTTCTCCACGCTGATCCGCACCGCGTCGCAGGAGCAGCACACCGAGGCGGAGAACTCCGGCTTCATGGCCGACCTGCTCGGCGGGCGCCTCGGGGTCGCGGCCTACCGCCTCTACACCGAGCAGCTGTGGTTCGTCTACGGGGCGCTCGAGGCGGAGGCGCCCGGCCTGGCCGACGACCCGGTGGCCGGGCCGTTCGTCGACCCGGCGCTGTTCCGTCGCGACGCCCTGGTCCGCGACCTGGACCACCTGCACGGCGGTACGGGCTGGCAGGAGCGGGTACGGCCGCTGCCGGCGACGGCGGCGTACGCGGAACGTGTCGCCGAAGTCGGACGCACCTGGCCCGGCGGTTACGTGGCGCACCACTACACGCGCTACCTCGGCGACCTGTCCGGCGGGCAGGTGATCCGCGGCCGCGCGGAGCGCAACTGGGGACTGGCGCGCAAGGGCGACGGCGTGCGGTTCTACGTCTTCGAGGCCCTCGGCAACCCGGCCGAGTTCAAGCGGGGTTACCGGGAGCGGCTGGACGCGATCCCGGCGGACGACCTGGAGAAGCAGCGGATCGTGGACGAGTGCCGGCGCGCGTTCGCGCTGAACACCGCGGTCTTCGCCGACCTCCACGCCCGCGCCGCTTAGGGCCAGTCCTGTCCGCACAGCCGTTCCGCCCCGCGGGGCCCGGGGAGCTCCCCGGGCCCCGCCGCCGTCAGCAGTCGGTCAGCCGCGGACCCGGAGGACGCCGAGCCGCTGCGTGGCGCGGGTGAGCGCCACGTAACGGTCGTTGACCGCGAAGCGGTCCGGCTCGACGACCAGCACGGTGTCGAACTCCAGCCCCTTCGCCTGCCGCGCGTCCAGCAGCACGACCCTCCGCGTCAGGTCGAGCTGCTCGCCGTACGTCGCCTCCGGCAGCACCGCCGCCAGTGCGGCGTGCCGGTCGCGCGGCGCCACCACGGCGAGGCGCCCCTCGTCGTCCGGTGTCTGTGCGGCGACCGCTTCCGCGACGGCTCCGGGCAGCGCGTCCTCCGCGACCGTCCGTTCCCACGGCGGCACCCCGGTGGAGCGCACCGAGCGCGGCGGTTCGAAGTCCGGGTGGTCCGCGCGCCGCTGCTCCGCCGCGTAGTCCATGATCTCGGCCGGAGTGCGGTAGTTGACGCCCAGCCGGATGTGCTCCCAGCGGTCCCCGACGTACGGCTCGAGCGCCTCCCGCCAGCCGCGGGTCCCGGTGGAGCTCTGCGCCGGGTCGCCGACGAGCGTGAGGGACCGGGTCGGGCAGCGCCGCATCAGCAACCGCCAGGCCATCGGCGACAGCTCCTGCGCCTCGTCGACGACGATGTGCCCGAACGCCCAGGTGCGGTCGGCCGCGGCGCGTTCCGCGGCGGTGCGGTGGTCGGCCTCCTCCTGGCGTTCGGCCATCGTCTCCGCGTCCAGCACGTCCTGCACGCCGAGGACCTCGGAGTCCTCGTCGTCGACGTCCTCGAACTCGTAGGTCCGGGAGGCGTAGGCGACGTCCAGGACACCCTGGGCGTAGGCGACCTGCCGGCGCCGTTCGGCGGCCGCCGCGGCCTGCGCCGCGCGGTCGTCCTCGCCCAGCAGTTCGGCGGCCTCGTCCAGCAGCGGCACGTCGGCCGGCGTCCAGGCGGCCGTCAGCGGACGCCTTACGGCGCGGGCGTCGGTCCCGGAGAAGTGGCCCTCGGGGTCGGCGAGCAGCTCCGCCACCAGGCGCTGCGGGGTGAGTGAGGGCCACAGCGCGTCGACGGCGGCGTGCAGGCCGGGGTCGTCGTCGAGTTCGCTGCGGATCTGCGAGACGTCGCTCGGGTCCAGCAGGTTGGGCCCGCCGAAGGGGTCGGCACCGAGCCGCCCGGCGCGCTGGTCGGTGAGGGCGTTGAGGAGGTGGCCCTCGAAGTGCTCGCGGGCGACGTTGTGCGGGAGTCCGGTGGCGCGCGCCTTGTCGCGGGCGGCGCGTACCGTCTCACGGTCCAGGACGAGGACGTCGCCGTCGTGGTCGATCTCCAGGACCGGATCGGGGAGCGCCTGGCGGTCGCGTACCGCGCGGGCGATCACCTCGGCGGTTCCGGCACGGCCCTTGACCTCGGCGGCCTCCTCGGTGTCGGTTCCGGTCGCCGTGACGCCGGGGAACAGCTCGCCCACGGTCGACAGCAGCACACCGGTCTCGCCCAGCGAGGGCAGCACCTCGCCGATGTAACCGAGGAAGGCCGGGTTGGGGCCGACGATCAGCACGGCGCGGCGGGCCAGCAGTTCGCGGTACTCGTAGAGCAGGTAGGCGGCCCGGTGCAGGGCGACGGCGGTCTTGCCGGTGCCGGGTCCGCCCTCGACGACGCGGACCCCGCGGTGCGGGGCGCGGATGATCCGGTCCTGCTCGGCCTGGATGGTCTGCACGATGTCGTGCATGCGTCCGGTGCGTGCGGCGTCGAGTGCCGCGAGCAGCACGGCGTCGGCGTCGTGCGACTCGTGGCCGGTGCGCTCGGTGTCGTCGAGGTCGAGGATCTCGTCGTGGAGTCCGGTGACCTCGCGGCCGGAGGTGGCCAGGTGCCGGCGGCGGCGCAGGCCCATGGGGGCGTGGCCGGTGGCGAGGTAGAACGGGCGGGCGACGGGCGCGCGCCAGTCGATGAGGACGGGGGTCCGGTCGGCGTCGTCCTCGCGGACGCCGACCCGGCCGATGTGGTGGTGGCCGCCGTCGCGGAGGTCGATGCGGCCGAAGCACAGGCCGGAGTCGACCGCGTCGAGGGCGGCCAGCAGGTGGGACTGCTCGTGGACGGTGATGTCGCGTTCCAGCCGGGCCTGCTGTCCGGTGCCGGTGTCCCCGAGGGAGTGCCGCACGGTGGACTCGGCCCGGCCGCGCAGGGCGTCGACGCGGTCGTACAGGCCGGCGACGAATCGTTGTTCTTTTCGCAGTTCCGCGTCCGCGGCGAGTTCCGCGTCCGCCTGGTTCTCCCCGTGTACCGGTGCCCCGTTTGACAATGCCACTCCTCGCACGCTAAAGTGTGTTCTACAAGGCCCTTCGCGGGCCTTTTCTGTTGTGACGACAGAACCACTCAATATACGCGGGAAAGGGCCCTCGCCTCAAGCGAGGGCCCTTGTCCTTTCCGGGTCCTTCCGGGCGGTTCCGCGGTTCCCACGAAGCGGCGCCGGAGCGAGGAGGCGGTCAGACCTTCCCCATGACTCCCGGGAAGTCGTCGGGACCGGCGTCGAATCCGCGCAGCCGGTGGCGGAATTCCCAGCCGCTCTCACTCTCCGGCCGGACGAATTCGGCGACGGTCGCGGCGGTGTTGCCGCCGAGGGTCCCCAGGTCGTGCACGGCGAGTTCGTCGTAGCCCCGGAAGATCCCGACTTCGGCGTTCTGGACGCTCCCGAAGGGCTTGCGGCCGTCGTTCTGCTGTATGGCGACGCCCACCACGACGCGCGTGTACGCCTCCGCCATCCGGTCGAGTTCCAGCTTCATGGCCTCGTCGGTGCCGAAGCCCTGACCGGTGCGGCTGTCGCGGGTGAGGGTGATCGTGCCGTCCGGGGAACGGCTGTCGAAGTGGACGAGGTACGCCGTCCCGCCGTCCGCGTCGTAGACGGCGGCCACCAGGTCGAGGTCGTTGTCCGGCTCCCCCATCGGGCTCGGATCCCACCGCAACCGCACCTCGACCGTGCCGAGTCCCTTGTTCAGTCCGCTGCCGGACACATCGGTTCCGCTGCTGGATTCGCTCACCGCACACCTTCCCCCGAGCCGTACGGGCGGGCGGTTCCCGCCTCGGTATCCACTGTAAGGGGGACGGGCGGGCCGAGGTGACGCCGTATCAGCCGATCTCCGGAGGCCCGGCCCGCCGTCCGGTGCGACGCGGACCACAGCTCCGGCTCTGCATCCACTCCGGCGTGCGGGGCACACGAACGCGTGTGCGGTGCCTGCACGTGCCGCCACGTTCCGTACCCCGACCAGCGACCAGGAGACGCCCGTGACCACCACCGAGCCGGAGACGACCGTGCACCAACGGCAGCAGCGCCTTCGGCGGCGGCTGGAACGGCTCATCGGCATCGCCGCCACGGAGGGCAACTCCGTCCGCCCGCTGCTCAACGGCGACCGCATCTTCCCGGCCATGCTGGAGGCGATCGGTTCCGCCCGGCACACGGTCGACATGATGACGTTCGTCTACTGGAAGGGCGACGTCGCCCACCGCTTCGCCGAAGCGCTCGCGGACCGGGCGCGGAACGGCGTCCGGGTGCGCCTGCTGCTCGACGGGTTCGGCAGCAGACTCATCGAGAAGGACCAGCTCACGCGGATGCGGCGGGCCGGGGTCGAGGTCGTGTGGTTCCGGAAGCCGCTGTGGATCTCCCCGCTCAAGCAGAACCACCGCTGCCACCGCAAGGTGCTGGTCGTCGACGAGCGGGTGGCCTTCACCGGCGGCGTGGGCATCGCGGAGGAGTGGTGCGGCGACGCCCGGGACGCGACGGAATGGCGCGACACCCACGCCGAGATACGGGGGCCGGCCGTCGACGGCGTCGCCGCGGCGTTCGCCCAGAACTGGGCCGAGGCGCACGACGAGCTGTTCGACTCCCGGGACCGCTTCCTCGACCAGGAGTCGGAGGGCGACGCCGTCGTGCAGGTGGTCCGCGGGTCGGCGAGCTTCGGCTGGCAGGACATGCAGACGCTGATGCGCGTGGTGCTGGAGTCGGCGGAGGAGCGCATCCGGCTGTCCACGGCCTACTTCGCTCCCGACGCGTTCTTCGTCGACCTGCTGTGCGGCGCGTCCCGGCGCGGCGTCGAGGTGGACATCCTCCTGCCGGGCCCGCACACGGACAAGCGGGTCTGCCTGCTGGCCGGCCAGCAGCACTACGAGGCGCTGCTCGGCTGCGGGGTGCGGATCTGGCAGTACCAGCCGACGATGATGCACGCCAAGACCGTCACCGTCGACGGATTCGCGTCGCTGATCGGCTCGACCAACTTCAACCGGCGCTCCCTCGACCACGACGAGGAGGTCATGCTCACCGTCCTCGACCGCGAACTGACCGCCGAACTCGACCGGCACTTCGAGGCCGACCTCGAGGTGAGCACCCTCATGCAGCACACCCGCTGGCTGCGGCGTCCGGTCCACCAGCGGCTCAAGGAGGCCGCCGTACGACCGCTGCACCGCTTCCTCTGAAGCGCGGGAGGTCCCGGGAGGTCGCGGGAGTAGTCCACCGGTTCAGGGGCACAGGAGAGATGACAGCGGGCGAAAGCCGCGGAAGGGGAGGGAACATGACGGGGTACAGCGCGAAGACGTCCGCTTCGGACGGCAAGGGCCTGGCCGTCGGCGGCCTGGTGTGCGGCGTCGTCGGGGTGTTCTTCGGCAGTCTGATCCTGGGGCCGGTCGCCCTGATCCTCGGCCTCGTGGCGCACCGCAAGGCGGCGTCGGGCATGGCCAAGGCCGCGATCGTCCTCGGCGTCGTGGACATCGTCATCGCGATCGTCGCGATCGCCGTCCTCAGCTCCAGCGGCTTCACCTGGTAGCCGTCCCCACCCGGCGCACACCCTCCCCCGGACACGCCGGTCCGGCCGCGACCCCTGGGCGGCCGGACCGGCGTTCCGCCGTTCAGAGGTGGAAGCGGTCCGGGTCCGCGGCCTTCCAGTCGGCGGCCCACGCCTCCGGAGGACTCTCCAGCAGCTCACCCGGGGCGAGGCGCGGGTACAGCTCGGCGCTCGACGTGATGGTCACCGGGTCCACGCGCCGGTGCAGCATGTCGGGGCGCAGGTCGCGCGGGTCGGCGACGCCCATGGACGCCATGATGCGCTGGGCGCTGTGCACGGTCGCCCGGTGGAAGCGGTGCACGCGTTCGGCCTTGTCCGGAACGTGCAGCGCGCGGGCCCGCCTGGGGTCCTGGGTGGCGACGCCCACCGGGCAGGTGTTGGCGTGGCAGCGCTGCGCCTGGATGCAGCCGACGGCGAACATCATGGCGCGGGCCGCGTTCGTGTAGTCGGCTCCCTGGATCAGGCGCTTGACGATGTCCGCGCCGGTGGCGACCTTGCCGGAGGCGCCGATCCGGACGCGGTCCCGGAGGCCGGCGCCGACGAGCGCGTTGTGCACGATCAACAGCCCTTCGGTGAGCGGGTAGCCGATGTGGTCGGCGAACTCCGGAGGCGCCGCGCCGGTGCCTCCTTCGGCGCCGTCCACCACGATGAAGTCGGGAGTGACGTTCTCCTCGGCCATGGCCTTGCACACGGCCAGGAACTCGCGCCGCGAGCCGACGCACAGCTTGAACCCGGTGGGCTTCCCGCCGGCCAGTTCGCGCATCCTCCCGATGAAGCGCACCAGTTCACGGGGCGTGGCGTACACCCGGTGGTACGGCGGGGAGACGACCGTCTCGCGCTTGGGGACCCCGCGGACGCGGGCGATCTCGGCGTTGACCTTCTCCCCGGGCAGCACGCCCCCGATGCCGGGCTTCGCCCCCTGGGAGACCTTCAGCAGCACACACCGCACGGTGTCCAGCGCGGCTTTCTCGCGGAACTGCTCCTGGTCAAAGTCCCCGTCGGCCGTCCGGCAGCCGAAGTAGCCTGTGCCCACCTCCCAGATCAGGTCGCCGCCGTACGTCAGGTGGTGTTCCGAGACGGCGCCCTCGCCGGTGTCGTGGGCGAACCCCCCGGCCGCGGCGCCCTTGTTCAGCGCCCGGACGGCATTGCCGGACAGCGAGCCGAAGCTCATCGCCGAGACGTTGAGCAGCGACATGTCGTACGGCCGCGTGCAGCCGGGACCGCCGACGCGCACGGTGGGCGGGGTCTGCGGGACCGGGCAAGGAGCCATGGAGGGCACCAGGTACTCGTGGCCGTCCTCGTACATCGCCAGTTCGGTGCCGAAGGGGTCCTCGGAGGACGTGCCCTTGGCCCGCTGGTACACGAGGCTGCGGACGTCGCGGTCGAACGGGCGGCCGTTGTAGTCGTGCTCGATGAAGTACTGCTGGATCTCGGGACGGATGCTCTCCATCAGGAACCGCAGGTGCCCCAGCACCGGATAGTTCCGCAGCACCGAGTGCCTGGTCTGCGCGAGGTCGTGGACGGCTGTGGCGGCCAGGACCGACAGCGGCGCGGCGGGCAGCCACCACCACGGTGAGATTGCGCCGGCCAGCACGGCCGACGTGACGGCGACGAGGACGAGCAGTCCGGCCAGGACGAATCTGAGCATGGGTTCCCTGTGCCCGAGCCCCTCCGGCCGTACTCGCCGTGCCCGGCGCCGCCGGGGCCTGATATCCGTGCGGATCGCGGCGAAGGTCCGCGAACGAGGAGGCGAACGGCAACCGCGAACAGAGCCGCGCGATTTCGGACATGAACGAGAAAATGAAGCGAACGCCAGAGAAACGGCGCTGATATGACTTAAGGTCTCTGCCGTTGTGCCGTATCGGCGTGCCGCCTCCTGGGGAGTGGGCGGCTCGCCCTGCAGATTCGGTTCCAGGGTGGGGGGTTCATGCAGCGTGACGCCGTGGGTCTGTCCGGAGGCGGACGGCCCGTGACGGGTTCGGCCGTGCTTCGGGCCGGGCGCCGAAGAGCCATGCGGAGCCGGGAGCGGCAGAAGGCACCGTGGTACGTGCCGGCCGCCCTGGCGACGGACGTCACGGGGACCGCGCTGCCGGTCCTCTTCGTGTTCGGTGCCACCGGTCAGCCGCATCCCTTCGCCGCCGCCTTCACCGCGGCCGCGGTGTGGGTGGGCGTGCAGGCCGTGTACCGGCGCTACGGGCAGGAGTCGCTGGGCGAGTCCCGGGGCTTCCTGTCCACCCTGCACGACTGGCTGACCCTGCTCGGGCTGCTGGCCGTGCTGCGGGTGTTCACCGCGGAGGACTCGGCCCCCGGCGTGGCGTTGCTCGCCCTGGCCCCGGCCCCGTTGCTGACCAGCCTGTGCCGGGCGGTCACCCACCGGCACCTGAAGGCCGAGCGGCGGGAGGCGCACGCGGTGCGCCGGGCGCTGGTCGTCGGCGAGGCCGGGCCCGTGGACCGCGTGGTGGAACAGCTCGCCGCCGGCACCGACCACGCCTACGTGGTGATCGGCGCGGTGACCGTGGGCGCGGGCGGCCCGACCGCCCTGCGCAGCGGCGTGCCGCAGGCCGGACGGCTGCCGGAGGGGACCGCTGCGCCTGCGGCGGACCCGGCGCAGGCGCCGGACGACGGCACGACCGTGCTGGCGGCCGCCCGCCGCCACCGCGCCGAGCTGGTGCTGGTGGTACCGGGCGCGGCGCTCACCGGCGACCGGCTGCGGCGGCTTTCCTGGTCCGTGCAGGACGCGGGTCTCCCGCTGGTCGTCGCGTCCGGGCTGACCGAGGTGGCGCTGCGCCGCGTACGGCTCGCCACCGTGGCCGGACTGAACCTGCTGCACGTGGCGCCGCCCGTGCGGCGCGGCCCCCAGCTGGCGCTGAAGAGCGTGCTGGACCGGGTCGGCGCGGCGCTCGGACTGCTGGTGCTGGCCCCGCTGTTCGCGCTGACGGCTGCCGCCGTGCGGCTGGACTCGCCGGGGCCGGTGCTCTACCGGCAGACCCGGATCGGGCACGACGGGGCGCCGTTCACGATGTGGAAGTTCCGCTCGATGGTCGTCGACGCCGACCGGCTCCGGCTGACACTGGCCGCCGCCGACGAGCAGGACGGGCCCACGTTCAAGATCCGCCGCGACCCGCGCATCACCCGCACGGGCCGGGTGCTGCGCCGCACCTCGCTGGACGAGTTGCCGCAGCTGGTGAACGTGCTGCGCGGCGAGATGTCGCTGGTCGGCCCCCGGCCGCCGCTGCCGGAGGAGGTGGCGGCGTACGACGCGGTGGAGTCGCGACGGCTCGGGGTGAAGCCCGGGATGACCGGCCCCTGGCAGGTCGGCGGGCGCTCGGACCTGTCCTGGGACGAGAGCCTCGCCCTGGACCTGCGCTACGCCGACAACTGGTCGCTGACCACGGATCTGGACGTGCTGGCCCGTACGTTCCGCGCCGTCGTCGACGGACGCGGAGCGTACTAGGTGGCGGGGCGGGAGCCGGCCGTGGTGGAGCGGATGCCAGGGCCCGGACAGGACCTAGACGAGGAAGGCCGGGCGGTCCGTCTCCTCCGCCCGGCCGAGACGGTCGAGCCACCAGCGGTAGGTGTCCCGGATGCCGTCGGCCAGCGGGATCTGCGGCGTGAAGCCCAGCGCCCGCAGCCGGGACACGTCGAGCAGCTTGCGCGGTGTGCCGTCGGGGCGGGAGGTGTCGAAGGCGATGCGGCCCTCGAAGCCGACGACGTCCCGGACGGTCTCGGCGAGTTCGCGGATCGTCAGGTCCTCTCCGCAGCCGACGTTGACCGGCGCGTCGTCGTCGTAGGTCCGCAGCAGCAGCGAGCAGGCCGCAGCCAGGTCGTCGACGTGCAGGAATTCGCGCCGCGGGGTACCGCTGCCCCACAGCACGACCTCGTCCCGGCCCTCGGCGCGCGCCTCGTGGAAGCGGCGGATCAGCGCGGGCAGCACGTGCGAGGTCTCCAGGTCGAAGTTGTCGCCCGGCCCGTACAGGTTGGTGGGCATCGCCGAGATGTACGACGCCCCGAACTGGCGGCGGTAGCCGCGGATCTGTGCGATGCCGGCGATCTTGGCGAGGGCGTAGGGCTCGTTGGTCGGCTCCAGCGGACCGGTCAGCAGTGCGTCCTCGGAGATGGGCTGCGGCGCGTGCTTGGGGTAGATGCAGGACGAGCCGAGGAACAGCAGCCGGGGCACCCCGGCGGCGTGCGCACCGGCGACGACGCTGAGCTGGATGCGCAGGTTGTCCTCCAGGAAGGGCACCGGCTGCCGCTGGTTCGCCATGATGCCGCCGACCTTCGCCGCCGCCAGGACGACCGCGTCCGGCCGGACGTCGTGCAGGTGGCGCTCCGTCCGTTCGGCGTCGCGCAGGTCCAGTTCCGTGCGGTCACGGGTGAGCACCTCGTGACCCTCGGCGGCGAGGCGGCGGGCGACGGCGGAGCCGACCAGGCCGCGGTGCCCGGCGACGAAGATCCGGGCGGGGGCCGGCAGCAGCGGTATCGAAGGCGTCATGAACCGGATTCTGCCAGTGGCTGACCCGGCCATGCGGTGTTTACGCGCAATCGCTCCACATATGCCCACATTGTCACACTTGTCATGTTCTTTGACCGGCCAGGGGGTTGTCGATGACCAAGAGCGCACTCATCACCGGGGTCACCGGCCAGGACGGCTCGTACCTGGCGGAGCTGCTGCTGTCGAAGGGCTACACGGTGCACGGGCTGCTGCGCCGCTCGTCGTCCTTCAACACCGCGCGGCTGGACCACTTCTACCAGGACCCGCACGAGGCCGAGCGGCGGCTGATACTGCACCACGCGGACCTGACCGACGGCGTCGCGCTGGTGAACCTGCTGCGCGACCTGCGGCCCGACGAGGTGTACAACCTCGGCGCCCAGTCGCACGTGCGCGTCTCCTTCGACGCCCCGCTGTACACCGGTGACGTCACCGGCATGGGTACCGTGCGGCTGCTGGAGTCCATCCGCGCCAGCGGCATCGACACCCGCATCTACCAGGCGTCCTCCTCCGAGATGTTCGGGTCCGCTCCCCCGCCGCAGAACGAGGGCACCCCCTTCCACCCGCGCAGCCCGTACGGCTGTGCGAAGGTCTTCGGCTACTGGTCGACCGTCAACTACCGCGAGGCGTACGAACTCTTCGCGGTGAACGGCATCCTGTTCAACCACGAGTCGCCGCGCCGCGGTGAGACCTTCGTGACCCGGAAGATCACCCGCGCGGTGGCCCGCATCCGTGCGGGGCTCCAGAAGGAACTGTTCCTGGGCAACCTCGACGCCGTGCGCGACTGGGGCTACGCCCCGGAGTACGTCGAGGCGATGTGGCGGATGCTCCAGCACGACACCCCCGACGACTACGTCGTCGCCACCGGCGAGGCGGCCTCGGTGCGCGACTTCCTCGGCGCCGCGTTCGGCGCGGCCGGCATGGACTGGGAGGAGTACGTGCGCTTCGACGCCAAGTACGAACGGCCGACCGAGGTGGACGCGCTGATCGGCGACGCCTCCAAGGCCGAGAAGGTGCTGGGCTGGAAGCCGCGGGTGCGCTGGCCGGAGCTGGCCCGCGTGATGGTCGAGGCCGACATCGGCGCGCTGGAGGCGGAGCTCTCCGGCGAGACGGTCCGCATCGACCGCTGACCCCGCCCCACGGGCCCCTCCCGGGCCCCGCAGACCACCGGTGCCGCCCGGCACCGGCAGTACCACCGGAACCACTTGAACAACGGAACCACCGGAACCACCGGGGCCACCCGGAACCGTGAGAACGAGGTGCAAGCGATGGGCAGTACGAGCAAGACCGGGCGTCGCCGGCGCAGAGCCGGCGCACTCGCCGCGGTACTGGCGCTGACCGCGGCGTCCTGGACGGGCGCACAGGTCACCGGCGCCCCGGAGGCGGAGGCCGTCACCCCGCCGGTCGCCTTCACCGCCGACGACCTGCCGACGTGGCAGACCAACGGCGTGGTCTGGGCACTCGCCCAGGCGGGCGGCGTGGTCTACGCGGGCGGCACCTTCTCCGCCGTCCGCCCGCCGGGCGCGGCGCCGGGCACCGACGAGACGGGAGCGCTCAACTTCGTCGCGCTCAACGCCGCGACCGGCGCCCCGGTCCAGGGCTGCGACCTGTCGTTCACCGTCGGCAGCGGCACGGCGACCGTGCGGGCGCTCGCCGTCTCTCCGGACGGTTCGACGCTGTACGCCGGCGGCAGGTTCGGGGCCGTCAACGGCACCTCGGTCAGCAACCTCGCCGCGGTGAACCTGGACGACTGCTCGGTCCGTACGGGCTTCAAGGTCGGGGTGTCCGCCACCGTGCGGGCGCTGGGCGTCACGGAGGACACCGTCTACCTCGGCGGCGACTTCACCTCGGTGGAGAACAACAGCCGCGGCTACTTCGCGGCGGTCGGCACGGACGGTGCGCTCAAACCCTGGAACCCGCAGGCCGACAGCGGGGTGGGACGCGCGCTGGAGGTCACACCCGACGGCGAGAACGTCGTCATCGGCGGCGACTTCTTCTACGTCCGCGACCGCTATTCGCACGCCCTCGCCGTCGTCGACGCCGACAGCGGCGCACTGACCCGGCGGTACGGCGGGAACTTCATCGACGACAACTCGGTCGTCAAGGGCCTCACCACCGACGCCACCGGCGTCTACACCGCCAACGAGGGCACCGGCGGCGGCGTCTTCGACGGCCGCATCGCGCTCGACCTGGACGACTTCGGCCAGCGCTGGCGCGACACCTGCCTCGGTGCCACACAGGACGTCGTGGTGCACGACGAGGTGCTCTACAGCGCCTCGCACGCGCACAACTGCCGCAGCATGGGGCAGTTCCCCGAGCTGCACGAGCGTCAGCACCTGCTGGCCGAGTCGGTGCACGACCCGACTCCGCTGCTCAGCTGGTTCCCCGACACCGACGACGGTCCGTCCGGCACCGAGCAGATCGGTCCGCGCGCGATGGTGGTGTCCGCCCGCGGCGGCACGGACTACATGTGGGTCGGCGGCGAGTTCACCCGCATCGTCACCCACGGCAACATGCGGCAGCAGGGCCTCGTCCGGTTCGCGACCGGACCGGACACCGGCGCGCCCACGGTGCCCGACGAGGTCGGCGCGGCGAACGTCTCCGACGGCGTGCGGGTGAGCTGGCGGGCCTCGACCGACGAGGACGACAGCGCGCTGACGTACAAGGTCTACCGGAACGGCTCCAGCGAACCGGTGCACACCCTGACCGCCGACTCGGTGTTCTGGGACCGGCCGACGCTCCGCTTCACCGACACCGAGGTGGACAGCGGCACGACCTACAGCTACCGGATCACGGCGAGCGACGCGGGCGGCGCCAACACCAGCCAGGCGTCCCAGAGCGCCACGGTGACGACACCGGGCACCCCCTCGCAGATCACTCTGGAGGTTCCCGCCGAGGCCGACACCTACGTGAACGGCTCCGCGGGGTCCGCCAACTACGGCGGACACCAGCAGCTCGCGGTGCGCGGCACCTCCGCGTACCAGTCCTACCTGCGGTTCGACCTTCCCGACGCTCCGGCCGGCATGACGCTGACCGGCGCCACGCTCACCCTCACCACCAGCGGCGACTCCTACGCCGCGTCCGCGGACGACCACACCGTCGTGCCGGTCACGGGCAGCTGGTCCGAGGGCGGCACCACGTGGTCGACCAGACCCTCGCTGGGAAGCACGGTGCTCGGCACCCTGAAGGCCCCGTCGGCGCTCCAGACCGGCTACCCCGTCACGCTCGACCCGGCAGGGGTCGCCGGCTCGCTGGACGGCCCGCTGAACGTGGCGGTGACCAGCCAGGGCACCGACAGCCTGTGGGTGTGGGCCCACGAGGCCGGGGAGAACCGCAGCCCGAAGCTCAGCCTCACCTTCGAGGCGCCGTGAGGGCCCGCACCCTCCGGAACGCCGCGGCGGCCGTCGTCCTGACGGCCGCCGTGGCGGTCGCCGGAACCGGATGCGGCAGCGGCGAGGACCCCGCACCGGACCGCGGGCCCGCGCCGGGGGCCGCGAGCCCGTCGCCGGACGCCTCCGCGGCCGGTCCGGGCGACGGCGAGCCGACCCGTGAGAAGCGTGAGAAGGAGGGGAAGGGCGGGGCCGCGGAGCAGCCGACGGTGCCGAAGGCGGAACTGACCCCGGCCACCGGAAGCTTCACGGAGAAACAGAAGGAGTACCTGGTCGAACGGGTGCCCGAGGGCTACGAGCCGGCCGCCGTGCTGGAGGCCGGGCAAGCCGCCTGCCAGCGCATCGGACGCACCGCGAAGGTCGATCGGAAGGCGGCCGTCGGCGCGCTGCGGTCCGGCGAGATCGCCGACGCGAAGGACGCCGTCCTGCACCTGTGCCCGAAGCACAAGCCCCTGCTCCAGGCCGCCGGCCTGCTCGACTGAGGAGAGAGAACCGCGTGCGCAAGCTGCCCATCGTCGTCGCGATACCCACCCGGAACGAGGCGGAGAACATCACGGCGGCCGTCCGGTCCGTCGTGGACCACTTCGAGGCCGTCGTCGTGGTCGACTCGGACAGCACCGACGACACCCGCGCCCTCGCCAAGGCGGCGGGGGCGGAGGTCGTCTCCTACACCTGGGACGGGAAGTACCCCAAGAAGAAGCAGTGGTGCCTGGACCACGTCCGCCCCGGGACCGACTGGATGCTGTTCGTCGACGGCGACGAGAGAGTCGGGCCCGAACTGCTCGCCGAACTGCGGCGGATCTTCGACGTCCCGCCGGGCATGACGGTGCGTCCGGCCGCGTTCGACATCCCGCTGGGCTACTGGTTCGCCGGGCGGCGGCTGCGGCACGGCTACACCATCGTCAAGCGCGCCCTGCTGGACCGCACCCGGGCCCGCTTCCCGGAGCCGGACGACCTGCGGGCGCCCGGCATGGGCGAACAGGAGGGCCACTACCAGCCGTTGGCCGACCCGGTGGTGCGGCTGAAGGGAACCATCGAGCACGAGGACCTGGACCCGGTGCGCACCTGGTTCGACCGGCACAACCGGTATGCCGACTGGGAGGCCTGGCTGGAGCACCACCCCGAGGTGCGGGAGCAGATCCGGAAGGCCAAGACCCGGCAGGGGCAGGTGTTCCACCGGGCGCCGTTCAAGCCGCTGGTCTCGTTCGGCTACGCCTACCTGGTCAAGCGCGGCTTCCTGGACGGCCGGGCCGGCCTGGACTACGCGCTGGCCATGAGCTTCTACCGGTGGCAGATCGGGCTCAAGACCCGCGAGTACGGGTGGCTCGCAGACCGCCCGGACGCGCCGCGATGACCCGCTCGTAGATCTCCTGGAGGGTGTCCACGACACCTTCGAGGGTGAAGCTGTCCCCGATCAGCCGGTGGGCCGCCGCCGACGCCTCGGCGTTGGCGGCGGGGTCCAGCAGCTCCAGCACCGCCTGGCCGACGCGCTCGCCGTTGTCCGCGTCGGGACGGCTGTCGACCAGCCGTCCGGCGCCGGCCGCGCCGACGTCCGGGGAGAGTCCTCCGGTGCGGGTGACGACCACCGGCAGCCCCACCGACATCGCCTCCAGCACCGACACCGCGAACGGCTCCACGATCGCGGGCAGCACGTACACGTCCGACGCGCGCAGCCGGGCCATGACGGCGTCGTGGTCCAGCGGCCCCACGTAGTCCAGCGCGTGGCCGACACCGAGCGACCGGGCCAGCGCGAGCATGTCGTCGGCCATGGCGCCGGTGTCGGGGCCCGCCAGCACGAAGCGCGTGTCGGGGTACTTGGCCAGCACGGTGGGGATCGCGGAGACGAAGTCCTGCGGCCGCTTCCGCTCCTGCACCCGCGCGAGGTAGAGGACGGTGGGCGGCCGCCCGTCCCGCTCCGGCCGGCGCTGCTGCGGTTCGACGCCGTTCACCAGCCGGTACGCGGGCGCCATCGGCTCGGGCGCCACGACGGCGGCGGTGTCCCGGCGCTCCTGCTCCGTGAGGTGGAGCACGGCGTCGGCCTTCTTCAGGACCCTGCGCAGCCCGAGCACGTCGACCAGCTGCGCCGCGCGCTTCTCGGTCGGGTCGATCATCCCGTGCGTCTGGAGGACCAGCGGACGGCCGCACTGCAGCGCCGCCAGCGCGTAGGGCAGCGTGACCAGGTCCCGCATCAGATGGACGTGCACCACGTCCGCGGAGCGCACCAGACGGCGGGCGTCGGCCAGCAGGGACGGCGAGGTGATCCCGCTGACCTCGAAACGCGGCAGCACGTGCCGCGCCTGGTACAGCCGGGCCGGCACACCGTCCACCTCACGCGGCATCTCACCGTCGAACCCGTCGCCCAGCGCGACCATCGCCGCCTGCACCCCGCGGGCGCGCAGCCCCCGGGACAGGTTGAGCGCCACTCGCGTCGGACCGCCGAAGTCGTGCGTGGGCGTGTGCAGCGTGACGACATGCAGAACCCGCAACGTCTCTCCCCTCCCCTGCGCACCCTCCCCATGGCGCGCGAAATCCGGATCAGCTTAGCTTCGACCCGCGTTGTCCGGGTGCCGATCGCTACACTGCGGGAGGATCGGGGAGTTTTCGGGGGGCTCGGGGAAGTCGTCGGACTCCGGGCTTTCGGGGTTTCGGGGTTTCCGGCTGTCGGGGAGCGAGGGGGACGCATGGCGGTCGACGTACGGCCCGGCGCCGCGGTCCCCGCTCCCACCACCGCACCCGACGCGGGCCCGCGCGCGGCCCTGTCCCGGGCGCTGGCCGTGCCCTTCGCGCTCGGCCTGGTCGCCGTACTGCCCGGCTGGGTGGCGACCCAGCCCGGCCCCGGCGCGCACGACGAGGCGTTCTGGCTCCAGCTCACCGTCTGCGTCTACGCCGGCGCCCGGCTGACCGCGATGGTGCTGTCCGCGCGGCGCCGCCTCGTGCAGGGCTCCTTCTGGCTCTTCGTCTACATCGCGATGGGCATCGCCCCGCTCGCCCAGACGGTGCTGGACCGGGTGCCGACACCGGTGGTGGGCCCGCGTTCGGACACCGTCCTGGCCATCGCCCTGGTCCTGGTGGGCGTCGTCGCCTTCGACGTGGGGGCGCTGCTGGCCCGGCACCGGCCCTCGGTGCGCCGCGTCGTGCCCCGGGCCGCGGCCTCGGTGCACCGCCCCCGGCTGTACGTGTTCGTGGTGTTCTCCTGGGCGGCGAGCGCCCTGATGGTCATGCGGCTGGGCGGCCTCGGCGTGTTCTTCAGCAGCCGGCAGGAGATCAGCGAGAGCGTCGCCGGTGCCCTCGGGCCGGCCGCGGGCGCGGCGGCCGTGTCGCAGGCGGGTTCGGCGTTCCTGCGCGGCTTCGGAACCGTTCCGGCGCTGCTCGCGCTGCTGCTGCTCACACGCTGGCTGGTGACCTCGCGGACCGCCCGCCGCCGGCCGCTCGTCCCCCTGCTGTGGGTGGTGACGCTCGGCGTGAACGCCGTGGTCAACAACCCGATCTCCAACCCGCGTTACTGGTTCCTGACCGTCCTCTTCGCGCTCCTGTTCACGGCGTTCCCCCGCAGCCCCGTGATGTACCGCAGCGCGCTCGCGCTGGGTGCGGTGGTGGCGCTCGTGGTGTTCCCCTTCGCCGACCGCTTCCGGTACGCCGAGGACAGCGGCCCGGCCCGGGAGACCGAGTCGGTGCTGGTGCCGCTGACCCTCAAGGACTACGACCAGGTCGGGATGATCGCGAACACCGTCTCGTTCGCGGACGCCGGTACCGGCCACACCTACGGCCGGCAGCTCTCCGGGACGCTGCTGTTCTTCGTACCGCGCTCGGTGTGGAGCGGCAAGCCGGAGGACTCGGGCGTGCGCGTCGGCGAGTGGATGGGCATGAACAACACCAACCTGTCGTCCCCGTTGTGGGCCGAACTGTGGCTGGACTTCGGCCCGTTCGGCATGGCGCTCGGCTTCGTCGGAGTGGGCTACGCCGCCTCCCGTGCGGACCGCCGGTACGTGTCGCAGACGCTGGACGACCCCCGTCCGGGCCACGTGATGGCCGTGGTGATCCCGCTCGTCGCCGGGTACGGCTTCATCCTGCTGCGCGGCCCGCTGCTCCAGGCGAGCGGCCGCGTCGCGATCGCCGTGCTGTGCCTGGCCCTGGTCACGACCTTCCGGCCGGATCCGCGGCGGATGCTGCGCTGACGCCGGAGGCGTGTCCGTCCCACGTACGCACCACGGCCGCCGTACGCAGCCAGCCGGCCGCCGCCTTGGCCGCCGAACCGGCGCACAGCCCCCAGGCCGCGCCGAGTACGCCGCCGAGCGCGTACCCGGCCAGCAGGCAGCACACCGAGACCGAGGAGAAGACGACCTGCAGCAGCAGGGTGGTGCGCGGCCGCAGCACGCGCAGGGCGAGCAACGCGCAGGTGCCCAGCGCCATCGCGGCGTACTGGCTGCCGGTGGCGGACAGCAGCGCGGACGACGCGTCCCAGGTGTCGCCGAGCAGCATGCGCCCCGCGCCGTCCGGCAGCAGCGCCAGCACGACGGCCCACGCCCCGGCGACGGCGGCCAGTACGCCGCCGGTGACCGCCGCCGTACGGGCCTTGCGCGCGGGGCTCACCAGCCGGTTCAGCAGGGGTGGGCCGAAGCCGGTGGCGGCGTTGAACAGCACGTTGAGCGGGCCGAAGAGCGTGGTGGCGCCGCGCAGGGCGCCGACCGCGAGCGGCGTGGCCAGCAGGCCGAGTCCGATGACGGCGAGCTGGGTGCCGGCATTGCCGACGGAGAACTCGACGGCGAAGCGGCGCCCCAGGTGGCCGCGGCGCAGCAGGCGTCGCGGCTCGGTGGCGGCCTGCCGCACGCGCGGCGCGAGCAGCAGCAGCCCGGCGACCAGGGCGGGCAGCGCGGACAGCCCCCAGACGGCCACCAGCCGCGCGGGGGACGCCTGGTGGGGCTGCACGGCGAGCACCGGAACGGCCACGGCGAGGCGCAGCAGGTCGGCGACGAGGGCCCGCCCGGGGAGGTGGAGCGCGGAGAAGGCGTAGCGGAGGGCGTCCTGGGTGAGCACCACGGGCAGCACGAGCGCGAGCGCCAGCATGCCGTCCGTGAGCCGCTGCCCGTACCCGTCGACGCCGCCGCCCGCGCCGGCGCCCGCGGTGAGCGGCCACAGCACGAGGGCCGCGCAGGCGGCGAGGACCGCCGCGGCGGAGGCGGTGAAGGCGACGGCGGAGCGGCAGGCGGTGCGCACGGCGCGGGTCTCCCCGCGTTCCAGGACCAGTGCCTGCCCCACGTAGGCGGAGGACAGGCCGAGCAGCACCGCGAAGACCGTGTAGACCACGGAGAACACGGCGAATCCGGCGGCCGTCGACTGCCGGGCGGCCACGACGAGGACGGCGATGTTGGTCAGCGCCGCCACGCCCTGGTCGGCGACCGAGCAGAGCACGGCGCCGCGCGCGGTGGGCCGCCGCCCGTCGGGCGCCTCGCTCACCTGTGCGGCGCGCCGTCTTCGATGTCGGCGCGGTCGACGATCCGGAGCCCCACCGTGTCCACGCCGACCTCCCGTGCGTCCACCGGCTCACGGCGCTGCCGCTCCGCTTCGCGGGCGCCCGCGCGGTCCCACTCCCTGGTCACCGAGGAAGCGTCGGACGTGGTGCGGCCGCTGCGGGAGCTCGTCTCCGGAGCCGGCTGCCTGCGCGGAGCGCGGCCCTTCGTCTCCCGCGCCGCGCCGCCCTCGGAGTGCAGCACGGCGCCGAGCAGCACACCGCCGGCCCCGACGACGAGTTCGCGCACCCGGTCCAGGTCGTCGCGCCGCACCTCGCGTGGATCGCAGACCACGAGGACGGCGTCGACCCGGTCGGTGAGCGCGATGGCGTCGGCGTAGGACAGCACGGCCGGGGCGAGGACGACGAGGACCGAGTTGCGGGCCTCGGCCCGGCTGATCAGACGGGTCGCGGACGAGGAGGTGAGGGCGCGGGGCACGTTCCGCACCCGGCGGCCCGGCACCAGGTCGAACACGCCGGACTCCCCGGCGTCGATCGGCACCCGGCGGCCGGCGGGCCAGTCGCCGACCTCGTCGTCCGCCGACTCGGCCCAGCCGGGCCGCATCCCGTCGGCGTGGTGCAGCTGGTCGCGCAGCACCGGCGTCCGCAGGTTCGCCTCGATGAGCAGCGCGTCCCTGCCCATCTCGGCGAACGCCGCGGCGAGGTTGACGGACGCCGCCAGGACGCTGTCGATGCCGCCGCGCGGCGCCACGACCAGCAGCCGCCGTCGCTGCGCGAACGTCTCGTCGTAGGCGAGGCGGAAGGCCACCGAGCGGTACTCCTCGGCGAGCCGGCCCTCGGCGAGCAGCGGCTCCGGCTGGCCGCGCCGCTGCTTGGGCAGGACGCCCAGGACGGGGGCGCGCAGGGCGCGGACGACGTCACCGGGGGACCGTACGGTCGGGTCGAAGACCAGCCGGACCCAGGCGGCCAGCAGGCCGAGCCCCACTCCGACGAAGGCGCCGAGCACGAGGAGGAGCACCAGGCCGGGCCCGGAGGGCGCCTCGGGCGCGGTCGCCTCGGACACGACCCGGCCGGGTGTGGTGTCGAGCGCCTCCAGCTGGCTGATCCGGCTGTTGATGTCCGCGATCTGGCCGACGAAGGAGGTGTGGGAGGAGACGACGGAGTCGTAGCCCTCGCCGCCGCCCACGGTGTCCAGTTCGGCGGCCAGCCGGTCCCGTTCCTCCACCAGCGGCTTCCGCTGCTCCTTGTACGAGCCGATCATGTGCTCGATGCGGTCGGCGGTCTCCTGCTGCCGGAAATCGAGATAGGCGCGCGCGAAGGCGTTGGCGCGCTTCGCGGCCTCGACGGGCGACTCGGCCGTGTACGCGAAGCGGAGCACCGCGGTGTTGGGCGGGTTGGTGACCTGAAGGTCCCGCGCCAGGTTCTCCGCCCGGCCGGTGGGCAGCCCGAGGTCCCGGGCGGCCTGCCGCGAGACGACCCGGCTGAGCGCCGTGCGGCGCTCGGAGCCCATGCTCACCTCCCCGTCGGTGCCGAGCTCCTGCATGGCCTGGGTGCTGGGTCGCAGGGCGACCTCGTTGGAGGCCGTGTAGGAGTCGCCGCGGGAGAGGGCCAGTGCGAGCCCGGCGAGCACGCCGAGCACCACACCCACGGTGATCAGCGTGCGGTAGCGCAGCAGCTGCCGGAACTGCTCCCGCAGGAGGTCGGGTTCGTCGTGGGCCTGCACGACCCGGCCCGACGCGTCGCCCGGTGCGCCCTCTCTCACAGCAGTGCCTCCCTCTCCCGGGCCGCCGCCCGGCCCTCACCGGCCGTCAGCGCCTCGTCGAGCAGTTCGGTCATGCGGCGCAGGCCCGCCGCCCGGCTCAGCCGCGCGGACACGTACGCCGGGCCGCGTGCGCCGACCGCGGCCGCCGCCTCGGCGTCGGACGCGACGTCGCGGACGGCGCGGAGCAGCGCCGCCGGGTCCTCCGGGGGCACCAGCTCGCCCGCTCCGGAGCGGAGCACCTCCTCGGCGGTGCCGCCGCCCGCCGCGACGGAGGCGACGACGGGGCGGCCCGCGGCGAAGTAGGAGGTCAGCTTGGAGGGGACGCTCATGTCGAGCACGGACGCCCGCTGGGTGACGGCGAGGACGTCGGCCGCGGCCAGCACGTCGGGGAAGGCGTCCTCCTCGGCGGGCGGGCGGAACTCCACGTTCGGCAGCCCGGCCGCGCACGCGCGCAGGCGGGCGTGCTGGTTGCCGTCGCCCATGAGGACGAACAGCACCTCGGGTGCCTCGCGGGCCGCCTCCACCAGCACCTCCAGGCCCTGCTTGAGGCCCATGTTGCCGGAGTGCAGCACGACGGTGCGGTCCTCGGGCCAGCCGAGGGCCCTCCGGGTCTCGCGCCGGGACGCCCTGGGCGCCGCGACGTGCGACCAGTTGGGCACCAGCCGCACGCGGTCGCGGGGCACGCCCGCGGCGGCCACCCGTTCGACGAAGGACTCGTGGATGACGCCGACCAGCGTCGCGCCGCTGAGCACGTGCCGTTCGACGGCCGCCGCGACGGTCGCCGCCCGGTCGCCGCCGCGGATGCCGCTCTGCGCGGCGGCGGCGCCCATCAGGTCCTGCACCACGGGCACGAAGGGCACGCCCTGCCGGCGGGCGAAACGTGCGGCCAGCACGCCGCCGGCCAGGCTGGGCAGTTGGGCGACGACGGCGTCCGGGCGGGGCATGCGCGGCGGGAGGAGAGCCCCGTGCGCGAGGATCGACGCCTCGTACAGCGCGCGCCGCACGGCGGTCTGCCGGGGCGGCACGGTGTGCCGGCGCCGGTGCACGCGGACGCCGTTCCGCCTCTCCGTGCGGGCCCAGGCACTCCGGTAGGCCGGGTCGGTGCGCCAGGCGGGGTAGTGCGGCATGCCGGCCAGCACGTGCACCTCCGCGCCCTCGGCGGCCCAGTGCTCGGCGGTCTGCGTGGCGTAGGGGCCGATGCCGGCCTGTTCCGGAGCGTAGTTGGTGGACACCAGCAGCACTCTTCGGCCTGCGAACGCTCCCGGCGCACCCGTCGACGCGGACATACGCGTACCCCTCCCCCTCGATGTGTCCGCCGCGTGACGCGGCGCCCCCGATACCCCGAAGCGGCAGCCTAGCGCCGCGAGCACATCATCTGCACAACAAGGTCCCGATTTCCTCGGTTTATGGAAAGATCTGCCCGCGAGGGCGCCGGAGGGGACCGGCCTGCCCGACCGGACATCCGGATCCCGTGGGGGGAAGCGGCACATGACGCACACCGTCGGCTACGCGCCGGGCGCGTACGACCTGTTCCACGTCGGCCACCTGAACCTGCTGCGGCACGCCCGCAGCAGGTGCGACTACCTCGTCGCCGGGGTGGTGTCCGACGAGATGGCCGAACGGGCCAAGGGCCGCCCGCCGGTGGTTCCGCTGGTCGAGCGCCTGGAGATCGTCCGCAGCATCCGGTTCGTGGACGCTGCGTTCGTCGAGACGGTGCCGGACAAGCTGGAGACGTGGCAGCAGGTCCGCTTCGACGTCCTCTTCAAGGGCGACGACTGGCGGGGCACCGCGAAGGGCGACCGGCTGGAGGCGGACTTCCGCACCGTGGGCGTGGACGTCGTCTACTTCCCGTACACCATGCACACCTCCAGCACGCAGCTGCGCCGCGCCCTGGACGCGCTGGCGCCCCCGGCCGTCACGCCGGCGGTCGCGGGGCGGACAGCTCCCGGAACCACTTGACGCAGAACGCGACGAGGAACGCCGCGTGTACGGCGGCGAGGACGGCGTACCCGGTGCGGAACGCCGTCTCGCTGCCCAGCAGCAGGAACACGGCGCAGAACACGCCGTAGTCCACCGGCAGCAGCGCCACCGCCCGCAGCGCCGACGGCGCCGGGCGCGGCGCCCCGGGGGCGGGCTTCGGCTTCAGCTTGTCCGTGAGCAGGCCACCGAAGAAGATCACCACGGCTGCGAGTTGGAACCCGAGCGGCAGCAACAGCCATGCCGGGTCGGGCAGGTCGAAGAAGCGGAAGAAGGCCACCAGCACCGCCGCGTGCAGCGCGGTGATCTTCGCGCAGTCCACGACGTGGTCCAGCCACTCCCCCGCCGCACTGCTCTCCCCGCGCAGCCGGGCGAGCTGCCCGTCCGCCGAGTCGAACGCGAAGCCGACCGCGAGCGCCGCGTACACCGCGCACGCCAGCGGCCACGACGGCGGGAGCGCCGCCAGCGCACCGATCCCCGCGAAGCTGAACGCGGCGCTGACGCCGGTCACCTGGTTCGGGGTCAGCCCCGCCCGGTACGCCCCGGCCGCCAGCACCCTGCCCGCCGGCCGGTTCACGTACCGCGAGTACAGCGACACCCCCTTGGCGCTCTTCTGCGCCTCCCGCAACGCCCCGAGCGCCTCCCCGTACGACCCGTACCCGGCCCGCTCCCCCACCTGCGTCATGCTCCCGCCCCTCCCGATCGACTCCCGTCCGCATCCTGTCACCGGCCCTCCGCCACGCGCAGTCCGACGACCGATCCCCTCGCCACCACTCGATCCTGCCGGCGGCGACCAGGAGCCCGTTGAGGGCGCGCCTGTGCCTGTCCCCGTCCCTCGCCGTACGGGGCGGCGGGCTCCGCTGAGGGCCGTCAGTCCGAGGCGCCGTTGAGGTCGTCGTGGAGGAGGCGGGCGCGGCGGCGGTCGCCGGGACTCGCGTCGGTGATGTCGAGGAAGACGTGGTCGAGTTCGGGCCAGCGGTGGACGATGTCGCGCTTGATGCGGACCGCCGACTCCTCGACCTCCTCGCTGTCGGAGCCGCCGACGAGGTCGACGCGGGCGGCCAGCAGGCCCGAGCCGGGGCCGAGACGCATGGTCAGCAGGTCGGTGACGGCGTCGATCTCCGGCTGGCCGCAGAGGAAGGCGTGGACCTCGCGGCGCAGGGGTGAGTCCATGGCCTGGCCGACGAGCTGGTCCCGGGCCTCGCGGCCCAGGCGGTAGGCGACATAGACGAGGAGCGCCGCGATGCCGAGGGAGGCGAGGCCCTCCCAGAGGGTGTCGCCGGTGAGCAGGTGGGCGGTGATCCCGGCGAGGGCGACCAGGACGCCGGTGACGGCGGCGCCGTCCTCGCCGATGACGGTGCGCAGGGCCGGGTCCTCCGTCTCGCGGAGCTGCCTGCGGAACGGGCGGCCGGTCGTCCTCGTCTCCCTGCGGACCTGCCACAGCGCGCGGGCCAGCGAGGTGCCCTCCATGAGTCCGGCGGCGACCAGCACCAGGATGGCGATCAGGTACCCGCCGGAGGGCTCGGAGGCGTCGGAGCGCAGGGCGTGGACTCCCTGATACACGGAGAAGCAGCCGCCCATCACGAAGATGCCCACGGCGGCGAGCAGCGACCAGAAGTAGCGCTCCTTGCCGTAGCCGAAGGGGTGTGAGGCGTCCGGGCGTTTGCGGCTGCGGCGCAGCGAGGCGAGGAGGAAGACCTCGTTGAGGCTGTCGGCGACGGAGTGGGCGGCCTCGGACAGCAGCGCGGAGGAGCCGCTGACGAGGCCGCCGACGACCTTGGCCGCTGCGATGACCAGGTTGGCGGCGAGGGCGACGAAGACGGTGCCCTTCGTCTCCCCCTCCTCCTGCCGGCCCTTCGGCGCCGGCTCGCCCGCCGGGTCGGGGCCGACGGGGCCGCAGGCCTCTTCGGCGGAGGGCTCGACGTCGTCGCAGGCGGTCATCGGCGCAGGCTCCCGGTCGGTGGACGGACGGACCCCCGTTCGGGGGTCGCGTGGTGCACGGACCGGTACCCGGCACGGGTGGGCTGATGCGCGCCCCAAAACGGCACCTGCGGGCCCCGCCCGGCGCTCTCCGGCCCGGGGAGGGACGCCGGGCGGCCGCCCTCGACTGGCCGCGCCCGTCCGGTGCGGCGACGATGGAGGCAGGTGGATACCGAAATGCCCGACGCAGGCGGCCGCACCAGGCCCGGGCCGGAGAGTTCACGCGTGGACCCGGCGCGGGGGCCGGGGTGCGCGCCGGTGGACCCGGAGCGGCGCGACGCGCTGGAGTCCGCCGGGGCGACGCTCGCGGTCGTGTACCTGCTGGACCCGGCCGACGGGGTGCTGCGTGCCGCCGGAAGTGTCGGAGGCGCGCCGGAGGAGCACGGGCTGCCGGCCGCCTGTCCGGCGTCGGAGTCCTCCCCCGTGGCGGACGCCTTCCGGGCCGGGCACCCCCTGTGGCCGATGTCCGCCTACCCGGAACTGGCGCGCCTCTCGCTGGCCGTCCTGCCGCTCGGCGGCGCCTCCGGGCCCTTCGGCTGCCTGGCTGTCGTCGAGACCGGCGGGGAGGGTTTCTGCGCCGAGCGGCGGGCGCTGCTGGAGATGTACGCCGACCACGTCGCGACGTGGCTGGAGGCGGCCGGGGCGGGCCGCGGCGGCATCGCCGAGAGTGCGCGCGCGGCGGCGGCGCTGGAGGACCTGCGGGTCGGCACGTTCACGCTGCACCTGGGCACCGGCCGGATCGACGCCGACCGGTGCGCCCTGGAACTGGTGGATCTCGATCCGGAGGAGTTCGACGCCAGGATCGAGACGCTGCTGGCGTACACCGTGCCGGACGACCTGCCCGCGCTCATGACGGTGGTGAAGCCGGACCCGACGTCGTACGGGCGCGGCCGGGATCTGGAGTTCCGGGTGCGGCGGCCGTCCGGGGAGCTGCGCTGGCTGCGGCTGCGGGCGCGGGTGCTGCCCGACGAGGAGGGGGGCCCGGGCGGGGACGGCGGGCGGGAGCGTCTGCTGGGTGTGATCGCGGACTCCTCGTTCCTGCGTCCCGGGGGCGACGACGTGTCCCGGCTGCAGCAGCTGTCCGCCGCGCTGGCCACCGCGGTGACGGTCGGGGACGTGAGCCACGCGGTGGTGGACTCGCTGCGGGAGCCGCTGGGTGCGGCGCGGGTGGCGCTGGCGGAGCTGGCCGGTGACCGCCTCGCGGTCGTGGGGCTGGACCCGCCGGGGCCGGGCGGATGGCCGGAGGGCTGGCATGCGGGGTCGCCTGGGACACCGGCCCGGGTGCTGCCGACGTTGGACGCCGCGCTCAGCGAGGGGCGGGCCAGCCTGTGGGAGCCGGGCACCGTGCGGGAGCCGGCGCTGGCCGGCGTCGGCCCGGGGGGCCTGGCCGTGCTGCCGTTGCCGGCCGACGGTCAGGTGGTGGGGGCCTGCTTCGTGGGGTGGGACGCGCCGCACGTCTTCGGCGCGGAGGAACGTTCGCTGCTGACGGCGACGGCCGGTCTGGTGGGGCAGGCGCTGAAACGGGCGCATGCGCTGGACGCGGAGCACGAGTTGGCCACGACGCTGCAGCGCAGCCTGCTGCCGCGCCGGCTGCCGGACCTGCCGGGCGGGCTGGCGGTGGCCCGCTATCTGCCCTCGATGATGGGGCTGGAGGTCGGGGGCGACTGGTACGACGTCATCCCGCTGGCCGAGGGCCGCGTGGCGCTGGTCATCGGGGACGTGCAGGGCCACAGCGCAGCGGCGGCCACCCTCATGGGCCAGCTGCGCACGGCCATCCGGGCGTACGCGGCCGAGGGGCACCCGGCGGACATCGTCGTCTCGCACACCAACCGGCTGCTCGTCTCCATGGAGACCGACCTCTTCGCCACCTGCACCTACGTCGAACTCGACCTGGAGGAGGGGCACGCGTGGGTGGTGCGGGCCGGACACATCCCGCCGGTGCTGCGGCTCCCGGAGGGCGGCACGGAAGAGGTGGCGGCGGAGGGTGGTCCACCGCTGGGCGTGCTGCCGGACGCCGAGTACCCCCTGACCACCCTCGGGCTCGCTCCCGGCACGGTCCTGGCCCTCCTGACGGACGGCCTGGTCGAGTCCAAGCGCCTCGACCTGGACGAGGGGATGGGCCGGGTGCGCGATCTGCTGGCCGCCGCCGACCCGGCCGCGGCGGAGCGGATGGCGGACGACGTGGTGGGCGGCGTCACCCGGCGGGAGGACGACGCAGCGCTGCTGCTGCTGCGGTTCGACGGCATGGCGTCCCGCCCGATCCGGGCGGGCTGGTCGGTGTGGCGACTTCCGGACGCCGTGCTGCACGCGCGCCGCTTCACCGCGCGCACGCTGCGTTCCTGGGGCCTGGCCGACGAGGTGGACGGGGCTCTGCTGGTGGTCTCGGAGCTGGTCACCAACGCGCTGCTGCACACCCAGGGCGCGGCGCGTCTGGACCTGATGCTGTCCGGGGACCGGCTGCGGGTGGCGGTGACCGACTCCTCGCCGCGGGCGCCCGCCAAGCCGGTCATCGTGGACTGGGAGGCGACGGGTGGGCGCGGCATCCTGCTGGTCGAGGCGGTGTCCACGGCCTGGGGCTCGGTGCCGGTGGGCGGCGGCAAGCAGGTGTGGGCGGAGGTCCCGGTGCCGGCCCGTGAGCCGGGGGACGGCGACCGTCTCGCCGGCCCCCCGGCGGAAGCGTGGTGAGGCCGGTGCCGACCCGTCCGCGCCTCCCGTTCGGCGCATCTGTCCGCACACGGGCCCGGCGCCTCCTCGCCGCTGCCGTCGCCTGCCTGGCGCTCGCCGTCCCCGCGTGC
Source organism: Streptomyces sp. CNS606 (assembly GCF_000426325.1). Classification (NCBI taxonomy): domain Bacteria; kingdom Bacillati; phylum Actinomycetota; class Actinomycetes; order Kitasatosporales; family Streptomycetaceae; genus Streptomyces; species Streptomyces sp. CNS606. The sequence continues at coordinate 142,762 of NZ_AUFD01000008.1, read as the reverse complement.
GGCACGGCCGCCCAGTCCGACGGCTCGGCGCTGCCCCCGGCCGACGGCGTCACCACCGTCGGGCTGCTGCTCCCGGACGCCGTCACCGGCCGCTGGGAGGGGTTCGACCGGCCGCTGATCGCCCGGCAGCTGAAGCGCATCTGCCCCGAGTGCCGGATCGAGTACGCCAACGCCCGCGGCAACGTGGGCACCCAGCAACAGCAGGTCGACACCATGATCACCGAGGGGGTGGACGCGCTGGTCCTCACCCCGGTCGACTTCCGCGCGCTCAGGTCGTCCGTCAAGCAGGCGGACGACGCCGGCATCCCGGTGCTGTCCTACGACCGGCTGACGGAAGGACCCATCTCGGGGTTCGTGTCCTTCGACGGGGACGAGGTCGGCCGGCTCCAGGGCGAGGCGCTGCTCGCGGCGATGGACGAGCCGCCGGGTGAGGCGCGGGTCGTGATGATGAACGGCGACCCCACCGACCCGAACACGGCGGCGTTCGAGGAGGGCGCCCTCGCGGTGCTGGAGGGCGAGGTGGAGATCGCGAAGGCGTACGACACCCCGCAGTGGAGCCCGCTGAACGCCAACCGGAACATGTCCGGCGCGATCGCCGCGCTGGGCCCCGGCGGCATCGACGGCGTGTACGCGGCGAACGACGCCCTGGCCTCCGGCGTCATCGCCGCGCTCAAGGCGCAGAACGTCGAGCCGCTGCCGCCCCTGACGGGCCAGGACGCCGAGCTGTCGGCCATCCAGGACATCGTGGAGGGCGAGCAGACGATGACGGTCTACAAGCCCTTCGGGCCGGAGACCCTGGCGGCGGCCGAGATGGCCCTGGCGCTGGCCCGCGGCGAGCCCGTGGACGCGCTGGCGGGGGCGACGGTCGACACCGAGTCCGCGAAGAACGTGCCCGCGGTGCTGCTCAACCCGATCCCGGTCACGGCCGACAACATCGAGGAGACGGTCGTGAAGCGCGGGATGTACACGATCGAGGAGATCTGTACGCCGAAGTTCGTGTCGGCTTGCGCGAGGGCCGGGCTCGTCGGCTAATCGGCAGGGAGAGGAGTGGTGCGCCGTGTCCCCCCTGCCGCTGCTGTCGCTGCGTGGCGTCTCCAAGCAGTTCGCCGCCGTGCACGCCCTCCGGGACGTGGTGCTGGAGATCAAGGCGGGGAAGGTGGTGGCGCTGGTCGGCGACAACGGCGCGGGCAAGTCGACCCTGGTGAAGGTGATCTCGGGAGTGGGGCCGGCCGACCGCGGGATCGTCGAGTGGCAGGGCCGGGCGGTGCACATCCGGCGCCCGCAGGACGCCCAGCACCTCGGCATCGCGACCGTCTACCAGGACCTGGCGCTGTGCGACAACCTGGACGTCGTCGCCAACCTCTTCCTCGGCCGGGAGATCCGGCGGTTCGGGATCCTGGACGAGGTGGAGATGGAGCGCCGCGCCCGGGACCTGCTGGACGCCCTCTCCATCCGCATCCCCGACCTGCGCGTGCCGGTGGCGTCGCTGTCCGGCGGCCAGCGGCAGACGGTCGCCATCACCCGTTCGTTCCTCGGCGGCCCGAAGCTGCTGCTGCTCGACGAACCCACGGCCGCGCTGGGCGTCCAGCAGACCACGCAGGTGCTGGACCTCATCGACCGGCTGCGGGACCGCGGCGCCGGCGTGCTGCTGGTCAGCCACAACATGGGCGACGTGAAGGCGGTGGCCGACGAGGTGGCGGTGCTGCGGCTGGGGCGCAACAACGGCCTCTTCGACGTCACCACCGCGTCCCAGGAACAGATCATCTCCGCCATCACGGGAGCGAGCGGGGACGCCGTCACCCGCGACATCCGGCATCCCGGGGAGGCGGACTGGTGAGCAGGCCCGGCAGGATCACCAAGGGCTGGGTGGAGGGCTACCAGACCCGGATCGCCGGGGGCGAACTCGGCTTCGTTCCCGCGCTGATCGGTCTGGTGGTCATCTGGATCGTCTGCCAGAGCCTCAACGCGAACTTCCTCTCCGCCCGCAACCTGTCCAACCTGGGCGTGGACATCGTCGGCACCGGGCTGATCGCGGCGGGCATCGTCTTCGTCCTGCTGGTCGGCGAGATCGACCTGTCGGTCGGTTCGGTCAGCGGCCTGGGCGCCGCACTGTTCGCCGTGCTGAACGTGCAGCAGGGGGTTCCGGAGTGGCTGGCGTTCCTTTCGGCGGCTCTGTGCGGGGCTGCCATCGGCCTGGTGCACGGCTTCTTCATCGCCAAGGTGGGGGTGCCCGCCTTCGTGGTGACGCTGGCCGGGCTGCTCGCCTGGAACGGCCTGATGCTGTTCGTGCTGGGGCGCAGCGGCACCGTCAACATCGACGACGAGGGCATGGTCGCCATGCTCACCAGCACCTACTTCGAGGAGGTGGCCGCGGCGTACGCGCTGGCCGCCGTCGGCACCGGGCTGTACTTCCTCGGCGCCTGGCTGGACCGCAGGCGGCGCCTCGCCGTGGGACTGCCGCTGCGTCCGCTGAACGAGGTGCTGGCCCGCACGGGCCTGCTGGCGGCGGTCGCGTTCGCGGCCGCGTACGTGCTCAACATGTTCCAGGGGCTGCCGCTCGCGCTGCTCATCCTGGTGGTGGTGCTCGCCCTGATGGACTTCGTGGTGCGCCGGACGGGCTACGGCAGGCGGGTGCTCGCGCTGGGCGGCGGCATCGAGGCGGCCCGCAGGGTGGGCGTGCGGGTGAGCACGGTGCGCATCTCGGTGTTCGTGGTGTCCTCGACCATGGCCTCGCTGGGCGGCCTGATGCTGGCCTCGCGCATCACCTCCGCGAGCCAGACCTCCGGCTCGGGCACGCTGCTGATCAACGCCATCGCTGCCGCCGTCATCGGCGGCACCAGCCTGTACGGCGGCCACGGCACGCCGTGGTCCGCGCTGCTCGGCATGCTCGTCATCCAGTCCGTGGCGTCCGGCATGGCGCTGCTCGGCATCCAGGGCTCGGTGCAGTTCATGGTGACCGGCGGGGTGCTGCTCGCCGCCGTCGTCGTCGACTCCCTCTCCCGCCGCTCACAGCAGCTGCACGGCCGCACCTGACCGGCCCCGACGCCGTGCGCACGGGTGTCCGGGCCGCGCGCGGGCGCGCGCGGTGACAACGGTAGGGTGCGGTGCTGCGAAGGCGGTCAAGGGGAGGAATCCAGGATGAGGTCCCGGTTGCTGACGGCGGCGACGACCGCGACGGTTCTGGCGGCGACGCTGTCGGGATGTATCACGGTGCACGGTGAGACCGCCGTGGTGCCCGCGATCAGCACGTCCGAGGCCAAGAAGGTCCTGGACAGGTTCATCGAGGTCAACAACAAGGCCAACCGCACCTTCGACGCCGAGCTGAACAAGACCATCGAGGGCGGCGCCCTCGGCGCGATAGACCAGGCCGGTCTGCGCGCGCGGGACGAGGTCCACGGACAGGGCAACGAGGACTTCAGCCCGCTGGAACTGACCGACCCGCGGTTCCTCATCCCGGAGCAGGCCGGCTGGCCCAAGTCCTTCGTCGCCGACACCGCCAGCAACCGCGGCGACGGCGGCCGCTGGTACCTGGTGTTCCAGCGCGACGGCGTCGACGAGCCGTGGCTGGCCACCTACCTGGCCGTACTGTCCGAGGAGGAGACCCCCGAGTTCGCGACGGACGGGGACGGCCACGTGCAGGACGTGCCGGTCGGCGGCGGACCGGGCGCGGAGCCCGGTGCCGAGAAGCTCGCCGTACCGCCGGAGAAGGCCAGCAAGGGCTACACCACCTACCTGCAGGAGGGCGGCGAGGGCTGGGCGGCCGGGCCGCACACCAGCGCCTGGCGGGAGGAGCGGGCGAAGAACGCCGAGCAGCCGCGGGTCCGCACCGAGTGGGCGGACCTGCCCGTCCAGCCGCCGCGGTTCACGCCCTTCGCGCTGCGCACCGAGGACGGCGGCGCGGTGGTGTTCTTCGCCTCCCAGCACTACATGAAGCAGACCGCCTCGAAGGGCTACTCCCCCGAGATCGACGACCCCTACGTCGAGGCCCTGATGGAGGGCGAGCCGAAGCAGTCGGTGACGTACGTACGGGTCTCGGAGCAGGCCGTGCTGGTGCCGACGGCGGCGGACGGCGGCGACGTGGAGTTCCTCAGCCGGGTGACCGGGCTGACCGAGGTCAAGGGGTCCTGACGGGGTCCTGACGGCCGCGCGGCGGCCCCGCGCACCGGCGACGGCTCGGCGGCCCGCCGGCCCTCAGCGGGACGGCCAGGGCGCGGCCGGTTCGTGGTCCCGACGGCCACCCGCGTGCACGGCGCAGGCATCGGTGAGCGTCTCCAGCAGCGTCAGCGGCTCGGGCAGCGCCTCCCCCGGCACCGGCGGCCGCAGCCAGCGCACGTCCGCGTACGGCCGGTCGCCGGGCAGCGTCGCGGGCGGCACCAGGACGTAGCTGCCGCGGCAGTGCCAGCGCAGGCCCGGATGCTCGTCCATGGTCTCCGGGTGGCAGTCCAGCTCGCACGGCCACCACTCGTCCTCGTCGTCCGGGGTGCCGCGGGTCGCGGTGAAGAACAGCATCCGCTCCCCGTCGGAGAGCGCCACCGGCCCGGCCGCGGCGTCGTCGCCCTGCTCGTCGAGCCTCTCCAGCGCCATGCGGCCGGCCTCGACCGGCACGTCCAGCACGTCGTGGGTACGGCCGGTGGCGGTGACGAAGTTGGCCTGCGGCTGCGTCTCCGCCCAGCGTTCGATCTGCTCCGGGTCGGTGGTCGCCTGCGTCTGCCAGGCGAACGACACGGGGTGCCGGCCGGGCGTGGGGCAGCCGATGCGTACGCACGAACAGCCGTACCCCGACGGGTGCGCCGCCGGAGCGAGCGGGAACCCTGCCTCGGCGGCGCGCAGCAGCAGTTCGGCACGGGCGCGGGCGGCATCCGGACCGGAGCGGGCCCCGTTGCGGGCACGCCGTCGCAGCCACTGGGAGAACCTGCTCTCGCGTTCCATCTACCGCCTACCGTCTCACTCACGCGACCTTCGGCCGTGGCGCCGGGTCACCCGTGCGGACCCGCGCACCCGCCTCACGGACGAGGGTACGCAGTGCCGCACCGCCGTGACGCGGAATCCGTGGATCACGGGGCCGGGCTGTTCCCTCGCACCGCGGACACCTGCCCCCATCCTGCCTCTTCGCCCCGATCCGTGCGCACCGGGGTCGGGCCGCGGTCCGCCGTGCGGAGCGGTACACAAGCGGGGCGGGCGGGCGCGCGGCGGCCGGAAGCGCGATACTCCACCACAGGGGAGGACGCCTTCCGTGACGGAGGGGGGTGGGAATCCCCGTAAAGACCGTGCGCGACACTCGCAGGAAGCCCGCTGGGAGTGGACCATGGCCTCACCAGTGCACGGCGATCCCGTGAGGAGCAAGAGTTGTTCAAAGCGCGTCGCTACCTGATGTGCCCACCCGAGCACTTCCGCGTCACGTACTCCATCAACCCCTGGATGGACCCGGGGAAGCCGGTGGACCTGCCGCTGGCCGTCGCCCAGTGGGAGGACCTGCGGGACCGCTACCGGGCCCTGGGCCACACGGTCGAGGAGCTGACCCCCGACCCCGACCTGCCGGACATGGTGTACGCCGCGAACGGCGCCACGGTCGTCGACGGCCGGGTGCTGGGGGCGCGCTTCGCGCACCCGGAGCGCGCGCCGGAGGCGGCCGCGCACGCCGAGTGGTACCGGGAGAACGGCTTCGCGGACGTCCGCGAGCCGGAGCACATCAACGAGGGCGAGGGCGACTTCGCCGTCACCGCGTCCTGGCTGCTCGCCGGGCGCGGCTTCCGCAGCAGCCCGCTCTCGCACGGCGAGGTGCAGGAGTTCTTCGGCCGCCCGGTGATCGGGCTGGACCTGGTGGACCCGCACTTCTACCACCTGGACACCGCGCTGTGCGTGCTGGACGACGGCGTCGACGGGGAGGTCATGTACTACCCCGACGCGTTCTCGCGCGGCAGCCGAGCCGTTCTGGAGCGGCTCTTCCCGGACGCGCTGATCGCGAGCGAGGCGGACGCCCGCGCGTTCGGCCTGAACTGCGTCAGCGACGGCCACCACGTGCTGGTCCCGCAGGCGGCGACCGGGCTGTTCGAGCCGCTGCGGGAACGCGGCTACGAGCCGATCGGCATCGACCTCGGAGAGCTGCTGAAGGGCGGCGGCAGCGTCAAGTGCTGCACGGCGGAGCTGCGCCCGGCGGACTGAGGAACGGAACCGGGGTGCGCGCCGCACGGACGCGCACCCCGGCGTGGACCGGCACACCGCGTCCGAATGCCCCGCCGTCACCGCGCGGCGCGGGTCGCGGCGTGCCGGTCCACGGCGTCCTGGAGCACGTCGCAGGTGTGCTGGAACTCGACCATCAGGCGGTCCGCCTCCAGCAGGAGCACGCCGTAGGGGTGGTGCAGGTCCTCCGCGGGCAGCCGCTCGCGGTCGCCGAGGTCGGCGAGCCGTTTCCTGCTGTCCTGAGCCGATCCGGCGGCTTGGCACAGCTTCGTGGCCTGGTCCTGCAGCCGGTCCTCGTCCACCTCGCTCAGCAGCCTCGCGATCGTCGCGGCGGAGGACAGGAAGTCCCCGTACACCTGGACGAACCGGCCGTGGTCTCCCCGCCCCCGTTCCCCTTCCCTCTCCCGCCACTGGTCGAGGCTGCGGGTCATGGAGGCGACCTGGTGCGCCACCCGCTCCAGGCCGTCGATCACCGCGCGGTAGCCGCTGAAGTCCGCCGTCATCCGCCGGCCGGGCAGCAGGCGGCGCGGGTTGTAGAAGAGGCTCTCGTAGGCGGTGTCCACGGACGACCTGGCCTGGTCCACGCTGGAGCGGAGATCGCCGGCCCGGTGGCGCCACTGGCGGGTGCGCTCCTCCTCCAGGCTGTTCTCCTGCAGCGCGGCGAACATGTCGCTCAGCAGGTCGCACAGGCTGTGCGCCAGGGAGCGGACCCCGTACTCCGCGCTGCGGTACCGCAGCGGCGGCACAAGGACCACGTTGACCAGCACGCCCACGGCACATCCGACCAGGACCAGGAGAACGATCTCGCCCAGCAGGGAGAGGCGCTCGCCGCCGGAGCCGGCGGACAGGAAGGCGGAGAAGGCGAAGAAGGCGGCCGTGACGACCTGCCCGCCCTGCGTGCCGAGGGGCCGCCAGCGGCCGATCACCAGGGCGATGAACGCGACGAGGGCGAAAGTCGCCAGGTCCGGGCCGGCCACGAACCCCAGCACCCCCTGCAGGGCGACCCCGACCACCACCGCTCCCACGTAGCGCAGCGCCTGGGAAACGGACTGGTAGACGGTGACCTGCATCATCAGCACCGCGGAGAACGGCGCGAAGGCGGGGAACTGAGCGTGCATCAGGCGGTGGGCGATCACCCAGCCCACGCACGCGGCGACGGTGCTCTTCGCCACGAGCAGCAGGGTGTTGCGCTCGTGGCTGCCTGCGGACGAGGCGCGCGTCCACCACTGGCGGACGCGGCTCAGGCGGTCGGGCGGCGCGGCCCCGCGGGTGCCGACGGCGGCTCGGTCATGGGACACCGGTCTCTGCTCTCCTTCTCCGTCGCGTGCGTCACGGCCGGGTCGTGCGTCGGAAAGGTGCACGCGCGGCCGGGACTGCGCCGGCCGGGAGGAGCCCGGCCGACTCAGTCCCGTGTTGCCGCTCGGCGGCCGCTCATGCAGGAGCAGGGGCAGGTCCGTACGGGAACACCGCCGGGGGCGGACACGGCGGCATGAGGGCGGCACGGCCCCTCGGCGGTGGGCAGCCCGGGAAGGAGCCGCTGGTGACCCGAGTCGGAGATTCGTCGTTGGTTGGGTCTGAGCCGTCCGGGTTCGAAGATTCCGCCGTTGTCGTTGACTGATGCCCAGCGGGCTGTGCTGGAGGGCTGGGTGCGTCGCCGTACGACGTCTCAGGCGCTGGCTCAGCGGTCGCGGATCGTGCTGGAGTGCGCCGAGGGCCACGCGCATCCTGGAGGTCTCCCGCCGCCTGCGGGTTTCTCCGGACACGGTCCGCACCTGGCGAGAAGGCCCTGGTGCTGTGCGTGGACGAGAGAAGAGTCAGATCCAGGCCCTGACCCGGTCCCAGCCGCTGACTCAGGGCCAACAGGTCCAAGCCCTGAAATCTGCCCGCTGTGTCAGGGTTCCGGGGAAGTGTTCGGTTGAGGACACCCGAGTTCCTTCTTCGCGCCTGCCATGTACGTCACGGCGAAGCGCTTCATGTCAGCGCGCGACGGATCGGCATGGACTCCACCCGGCGGCGGGTAGTGAAAAGTACCAGCGATGTTGGGACGCCCGGGTAGGCCGCATTTGAGGATTATCTTCGTTCTGCCGTTGGACTTCATGGCGCCAGAACCCGGAAGGCTCAAGGTGATCTCGTCGCCGTCACGATATCTGTGGTCTTTCAAGGGTTCGTAGAACTCGGTCGATGCACCGAAGGCGATTCTCACGGCTGACTCTCCGTCCACCACCAGGTCACAGTGGTTGTACAGCTTGGGCAAGGGTTCGCCGGATTCCTTGAGTTCCGCTCCGCCCGGGAGGACGGAGCGGACGGTGCCCTCTGGAAGCGGCACACCGCATACCCGCTCCGGCACGCCGAACTCCTCCTCGGGCAGGGAGCATCCCGCTACCCCTCCAAGAACGAGAAGCATGGCGGCGAGCTTGCGCTGCGCGAAGACCACTAGTGGTCACCTGCTATTCCGTCGAGATGCGCCGCCCTGTTGTTCACTGAATCTGCCGCGACGTTCGTCAGCCCGCAGCCAGAACACCATTGATGTACCGCGGAAGAGAAGTCGTACCCGCGCACTGGTGCGTCAGGAGTCGACCTCTACTTGTCGCCCGGTTCCGGGCCTTCCGCACGACCGGTGAGCATTTCGGCGAAACTCTTGATCTTACCGGGACTGAGCTCTGTTTCCGGCTTCTCGCCAGTCGCATTGCCGAACAGAATCATCGGGCCGACACGGACCTGATAGACACCACCGACCTCATCGATTCCGGACTGACCGAAACGCGCGTCACGGGTATCGCCGAGCTCGCCGAGATCCAGTGTGCGCGGGTGAGAGTCAGGCAGCTGCCCGAATCGCTCCCACAACGAGTCGTACGCGGCCGCCGCCGAACCGTCGTCCTTGTAGGTAATCACGATGAAAGTGGCGAAGCTATGCTGCTCCTTGTGATGGAACCTCACTGAGCTGTAGAGGCGGACCCCCTTGCAAGCTTCACTCTCGCCCGGGCAGAGCTTCCCCTCGAAGGCGCTCTTGTAAGAGGTTGTGGTCGGCTTGAAGAATGTCCTCCAACCAGGCATAGCACTCTTCCCCGGGAGGACCGCGTTCACCTCGGCCTTCGTGAGCGTCACCTTCTCAATGTCGGCCCCGCATCCCGCCACAAGCAGCAGGGACCCTGCTGTCGCAGCAGTCACCGATCGCCGGAACTTCCCAAAGTGCACTAATCCTCCCCCGTTCGCCGCCGGTTGCCTCCACGGCGGACAGGGGCACATTCTAGTGGTCGCGGGACACCCTTTCGGCGACTGCCTATGCCCCCTTCACCTACAAGGGTTCGCCCGCGGCGAGCCGTTTCGGACGCCGATCGCGCATGGAGCCGTTGGACGCAGTGAGAGCGCAGGGTCCGCCCGTCGCCCCCACCCGGCTCCGGCTTTGCGCCGGGCATCGCTGGCATCGGCAGCGATGTCTGACACCCTCCGCCACTCCTCACCAGTCCCAATTTCCACTCTTGTCTGCATTTTCGGATACATTTTAGTTGATGCAGTCAGACATTGCGAGCTAAAAACGCACACATAACAGGGGTGTCTCATTGCAGCTTCCCGCTTTTCGCTCCTTTGCTGTTCGGGTAACTTGCTTGCGGGTGCATCGATTACGGGGGAAGTCAAATGGGGAACAATGCCGGCGTGAGATCCGTTTTTCCGGCCACCCTGGGAATTGTTGTCGCTGGAGGCCTGCTTGCTCCGAAGGCGGCCACTGCGGCACAAGCGAACGGCGTGGTAGCGCTGAACGGCCAGGTCAACAAGGCTGTGGCGCTGGAGAACGCCCGATTCCGGGTGCGGCTGGCATCGACCTGAGCACCCAGCGGGCCTACACATCGAAGTCGTCCCTCAGCTACAAGATGACCGCTGACCACGACTCCCTGTGCGGCAACAGCGACAAGCCCGACTACGCCCCCAAGGTCCAGCAGTACTACAACCGCATCGAAGAAGAACTGTGAACCCCGAACCCCACGAAGTGCCCGCCCCCGCCCCCGCGCGGCGGCGGGCACTCGCCGCTCGTCCGCCGCTCACGGCCGCTGCTCTGATCACAGCCGCGATCGTCGCCTACCTCGCCGTCGCCGGCTCCCCCTTCGAGGCCCACCGCAGAGAGCACCTGGCCGGACAAGGCCCCCTCCAGTCCCACACGCAGCAGGGCGCCACCTCCATGTACGCACCCGAGCGAACGCCATGGACGGGCACCTTCGGCACCTACGTGCTCTGCTCCACCACCGGCTCGGCCATCGAAATCGAAGACATCCGCTACCGCACCACGGTCAAGCCCCTCGACGTCCACCTGATGCTGCGCACCGTGTCAGGCAAGACCAGAGCCACCGACCCGGCGGCCGGACCCCTCGGTGGTGCCATCGGCGAACCTCCCGACCTGCCGGATGGACGACTTCCCGGCCGCTTTGAGAAAGCCGGCCCCGGCACCCGCATCACCCAGAGCTGCGCGGACGAGGACAGGTCGACATCCGGCTTCACCGAACTACTGTTCGCCATGAAAGTGGGCGAGCCAGGAGGCATCATCGATCGCGCCTGGATCGACTACCGAACGAACGATCACCTCTACACTCTCAAGCTTGAATGGGAGATGATCGCCTGCGGAAAAGAGGCCGCACACGCGGCCGGACCCGGAAAGTGCAACGGCACCGCGAATCCCCCGACGGCGTCAGGAAGCTGAAGCCCCACACGGGCACGGCACCCGAAAAGCCGGCGGCTCATGATGCGGGCAGGCAGGGCCGCCGCATCCAGGGCCGGGCACATCCAGCCTCACTCTCCGTCAACTGCAACACACCTGGCCGGCCGGGCCGGGCGGGGGCCAGGCGTCGCCCCAGTCGGCGTTGCGGGCGGCGCGGTAGTCCGCGCCGTGCCGCTTGCTGACCGTCGTCCGCCGCAAGCCCTCGTGCTCGCTGCACAGATCGAGCAGCACCTGTCCCTTGCGGATCTGCGGCTTGCGCACGATGCGGGCGGAAGCCGGGCCGCCGGCGCCCCCGTCGAGCAGCCCGGGGGTCACGGCCGCGACGTAGGCGAACTTCTCGTCCTCGTAGGGAAGGGTGCCGCCCTTGACCCGGCGGTGGAGGGAGGAGCGGCTGACGCGGGCGGCGAAGTGGCACCAGTCCTCGCCGGGCACGATCGGGCAGCGCCCGCTGTGCGGGCAGGGCGCCAGGACGGTCAGCCCGGCCGCCACCAGCCGGTCGCGGGCTTCGATCATCCGGGCGTAGCCGTGGGGGGTGCCCGGTTCGACGACCAGGACCGCTCCCCGGGCCGCCCCGGCGGCCGCCTCGATGACGGTGCCGCGGTCCGCGTCGGCGAGTTCGTTGAGCACGTAGCCGACGCTGACCAGGTCGGCCGGAGGCAGCGCGGCGTCCCCGGCGAGCCGCTGCCGCCGCCACTCGGCGGCGGCCGGCGCCGCGGAACCGCGCTGCGCCGCGAGGTCCCGTCCCAGGGCGAGGGCGGGTTCGGACCAGTCGAGCACGGTCGTGCCACGCGTGGGACCGCCCGGCGGGCCGTCGCCCCAGACCGCGTCGGCGGCCCACACCGCCGCGCCGGTGCCGCCGCCCAGGTCCAGGTGTGTCTCCGGCGACCAGCCGGGGGCCCGTACGGCCAGGGCCCGCAGCGCCGCCGCGACGGCCTCGAACGTGGCGGGCATCCGGTACGCGGCGTACGCCACGACGTCCGCGCGGTCGCGGAGGATGGGCGCGTGGGTGGGGGTGGCGCCGCGGTAGTGGCCGATCAGCCGCTCCACGGCCGACGCCGCCCGCCGGGGCGGCAGCCCGTCGACGAGCGCGTCGAGCGCGGCCCTCAGCGACTCCGCGGTCCGCGGTGAGCTGGCCTGTTGCACCGTGGCAGTGTACGGGGTGCGCGGGTACGGGGTACGCCGTGCATGATCACTCGAAGCGTTCGGTGGAGCCCGCTCCGTGGCGCACGATCTCCGCGCCCCCGCCGGAGAAGTCGATGACCGTGGTGGGTTCGGTGCCGCAGTCGCCCGAGTCGATCACTGCGTCCACGACGTGGTCCAGCCGGTCCTTGATCTCCCAGCCCTGGGTCATGGGCTCCTCCTCGTCGGGGAGCAGCAGGGTGCTGGAGAGCAGGGGCTCACCGAGTTCGGCGAGCAGCGCCTGCGCGACGACGTGGTCGGGGATGCGCACGCCGACCGTCTTCTTCTTGGGGTGCAGCAGCCGGCGCGGCACCTCCTTGGTCGCGGGGAGGATGAAGGTGTAGCTGCCGGGGGTCGCTCCCTTGATCGCGCGGAAGACGTCGTTGTCGATGTGCACGAACTGGCCCAGCTGGGCGAAGTCGCGGCACACCAGGGTGAAGTGGTGGCGGTCGTCCAGATTCCGGATCGACCGGATGCGGGCGATGCCGTCGGCGCTGCCCAGCCGGCAGCCCAGCGCGTAGCAGGAGTCCGTGGGATACGCGACGAGGGCATCGGACCGGACGGCCTCCACGACCTGGCCGATGCTGCGCGGCTGAGGGTTTTCGGGGTGCACGTCGTAGTACTTCGCCATCCGGCGAGTTTACGCGGCGTCATGCCCCGTCCCACAGGGCTTCGGCGCTGCGGGCTGCGACGTGTGCGCCGATGCCGGCGAGCAGGTCGCAGGACGGCATGGCGGCGAGCCTGCGACCGTCCCGCAGCCGGAGCGCGGCGCGGCCGTCGCCCGCCTCCCGCGGGCCGACCACGGCCTGATACGGCACGTGGCGGGCCCGCCGGACGCGGGCCCCGAGGGTGCCGCGTTCCGGGCCGGCGACCTCGGCCCGCAGTCCCTCCTCGACGGCCCGCCGGGCGAGCGCGGCGGCGGCCGGGTGTTCGGCGTCCGAGACGGGGAGGACGACCAGCTGGGTGGGGGCGAGCCAGGCGGGGAAGGCGCCGCCGTGCCGTTCGAGGAGGTGGGCGACGGCCCGTTCGATGCTGCCGACGACGCTGCGGTGCACCATCACCGGCCGGTGGCGCCCGCCGTCCGCCGCGACGTACTCCAGACCGAACCGCTCGGGCTGGTGGAAGTCGATCTGCACGGTGGACAGGGTGAACTCGCGTCCGGCCGCGTCGGTGAACTGCACGTCGATCTTGGGCCCGTAGAACGCGGCCTCGCCCTCCGCCGCCTCGTACGGGAGGCCGGAGGCGTCGAGCGCGTCGGTGAGCAGCGCGATGGCCCGTCGCCACCGCTCCTGCCCGGCGACGTACTTCCCGCCCGCGCCCGGGAGGGAGAGCCGGTGGCGGGTGGGGACGATTCCCATGGCGCGGTGGGCCCGGCGGATCATCTCCAGCGCGGCGCGGATCTCCGCCGCGGCCTGGCCCGGGGTGCAGAAGACGTGCGCGTCGTTGAGGCGGATGGCCCGCACGCGGCTCAGACCGCCCAGCACCCCGGAGGGTTCGGACCGGTACATGTCGCCCAGCTCGGCGATACGCAGCGGGAGTTCGCGATGGCTGCGGGAACGGGACCGGTAGATGAGCGCGTGGTGGGGGCAGAGGCTGGGCCGCAGCACGACCTGCTCGCCGCCGAGGTCCATCGGCGGGAACATGTCGTCGCGGTAGTGCTCCCAGTGGCCCGAGAGCTCGTACAGCTCCCGTTTGCCGAGCGGCGGCGCGTAGACGTGGCGGTAGCCGGCCCGTCGCTCCTCGCCGCGCACGTACTCCTCCAGCGCGTGGCGCACGGCGGCGCCGTCGGGCAGCCAGTACGGCAGCCCCGCGCCGATCAAGGGGTCGGTGTCGAAGACGTCCAGCTCGCGGCCGAGCCTGCGGTGGTCCTGCACGGTGGTCTCCCTCGGTGTCGGGGACGAGTGACCACCGCACGGCGAAGCCCCGGGGCACTCGCCCCGGGGCTTCGCTTCGGTTCGTCGTTCAGCGCGCCGGGACGTCAGTCCGGCGTCGTCGTGACGACAGCGCGCTTCATGTCAGGCAGGCTAGCAGCGTCGGCTCCGGGCGGGACAGCGGTTTTCCGGGAGCGGGAGGCGGGGTAGAGTGGGCTTCCCTAGTTTCCCGGTCTGTTTGACCGGAAAGAGTGGCCGAGGGAGGTTCCGGGTGGAGGGCTCACCGGTGCGGCCGGTCGTGGTGGTCGTCGGCGCGGGAGCGGCGGGCACGCTCGTCGCGTTGCACGTGTGCGACACCGCGGTGCGCGCCGGACAGCCGCTCGACCTGGTGCTGGTCGATCCCGCGCCGGAGGCGGGCCGCGGCACGGCGTACGGCAGCCGGGATCCCCGGCATCTGCTCAACACACCGGTGGGCGCGATGAGTTGCCGTCCGGATGATCCGGGACACTTCCGGCGCTGGCTGTGCCGGCACGAGGAACAGGTCGGGGACGGGGACTTCGTCTCCCGCTACCGGTTCGGCTCCTACCTCGGCCACACGCTGGGCCGTGCGGTGATCGGTGCGCGGGAGACCGTGCGCGTCCGGCGGCTGCGGGCGGAGGCGGTGCGGTGCGACTGGCCGGACCCCGCCGGGAGAGCCGCTCTGCTGTTGGCCGACGGGCGCCTGGTCCACGCCGACCGGGTGGTGCTGGCGACCGGGCCCGCCGAGGGCGGCGGATGGATTCCGCAGGAACTCCGGGAGGCGCCGGGATTCCTGGCCCGGCCGTGGGAGACCGGCGCGCTGGACGTCGTCGCGGCGGACCGCGACGACGTGCTGCTGGTCGGCGCGGGCCTGACCGCCGCCGACCTCGCGATGACGCTCGCGCGTCCCGGCCGCACGGTGCACGCCGTCTCCCGCACCGATCTGCTGCCCGCCCGGCACGCGGACGTGCCGCTGCCGCCCGTCCCCTGCCCACCCGGACTGACGGCGGAACGCTCCCCGGGACGGCTGCGCGCCGCCGTGACCCGCCATCTCGCCGGTCAGCGGCGGGAGTCGGGCGACTGGCGTCCGGCCATGGACGGGCTGCGGCCGGTGGTCTCGCGGGTCTGGCAGGGCCTCGGCGAAGCGGAGAAGGCGGAGTTGATGGCGCACGGCATGACCCGGTGGAACACCCTCCGGCACCGTATGCCCCCGGCGACCGCGCGCACCGTGCAACGACTGGAGGCCACCGGCGGGTTGCGGCGGCACACCGGACGGATCTCCTCGGTACGCCCGCTGGAGACCGGCAGGTTCGCCACCGTCCTGGCCGACGGCGCCCGGCTGACGACCGGCTGGGTGGTGGACTGCACCGGTCCGGGTTCGGAGACGGACGCGGCGCCGGGATCGCTGTGGCGCTCCCTGCTGGACTCCGGGCTGGCCGTGCCCGGGCCGCTCGGCCTCGGTGTGGCGACCGAGGAGGGACGGCTGCTGGACGAGCACGGTACGGCGTCGCGTGCGCTCCACACCCTCGGAGCGCCCAGGCGCGGCGAGTTGTGGGAGACCACCGCCATCCCGGAGATCCGCGTGCAGGCCGCCGCCCTCGCCGACGCGCTGGTGGTGTCGTACCGGTAGGCCGCCCCGCCCGTGGCCTCACGCGCCCGCCGGGCAGGTGGCGGGCGCGGAGGCGTACGCGTGCAGCGCCAGGTGGCGGCGGAGCGTACGGGTGCGGTACCGGCCGCGGAACAGCTCCGCCTCGCGGAGCCGCACCACGGTGTGGTCGGCGGGTGCGGAGCGGGGTTCCCCCCGGGTTCGCGACGCACACCCCAGATTTCCCTAGTTTTCCTACTGGGTTAGTAGGGTACAGTCGGAGACCAGCGGGTCACCACCGAGTCCGCATCCCGGACCCGCCGCCCCCACACCGTCCGCTCGCACGACCGGCCCTCTGGAGCACCGATGCTCGCCTCCCCCACGCAGTCGCGCCCCGACCCGGACCCGGCCGGGCCCGGGGCCTCGTCCCGCCGCCGGCTCCTCGCCCGGGCCGCGGAACTGGCACGCGATCCCGCCGTGCGCCCGCAGCTGCACCTGGAGGCCGACGTCCGGACCTGGGCCCGGATCGACGGCCCGGACGGCTGTGAGGCCTGGCTCGTCGGCTGGCCGCCCGGCACGGCCACCGGCTGGCACGACCACGGCGGCGCCAGCGGCGCCTTCACCGTGCTCGAAGGGCTGCTGGAGGAGCACACCCCGGCCGCCGAACCCTCCCGGGAGACGGACACCGTGCGGCTACCGCCCGGCGGGCCGCACCGGCGCGTGCTCACGGCCGGCGCCGGGCGGGCGTTCGGTCCGCGCCACGTGCACGACGTGCTCAGCACCGGTACCGTGCACGCGGTCTCGCTGCACCTCTACGCGCCCGCGCTGCCGTCGATGCGCCGGTTCGCGGCGCACGGCGGACTGCTGCGGCTGGTCGACGTCGAACACCCCGGAGCGTGGACATGAGCAGGATCGACGCACTGCTGGCTTCCGTGCGGGCCGGAATGCGCCGGGTGGACCCGGCGGAGGCCGCAGCGGCGGCCCGGGCCGGCGCGCTCCTGGTCGACCTCCGGTACGCCGCGCTCCGCGACCGCGACGGACTGGTCCCGGGCGCGCTCGTCGTGGAGCGGAACGAACTGGAGTGGCGGCTCGACCCCACCTGCCCGCACCGGCTACCCGAGGCCACCGGTCCGGACCTGCCCGTCGTCGTGTTCTGCGACGAGGGGTACGCGTCCAGCCTCGCCGTCCGCTCGCTGGAGACGCTGGGCCTGACGAACGTCGCGGACCTGCGCGGAGGCTTCCAGGCCTGGCGGGCGGCGGGACTACCGGTGGCCTGACGGCTCGTCGTCCGGCCGCGTACGGCGCAGCACCAGGGTCACGAAGCCGAGGGTGCCGCGGTAGCCGTGCAGCCACTCGTCGCGATGCCGCGTCGCGGCCTCCAGGGCGGCGTCCGCGCCGTTGTCCAGGGCCCACGCGGCGAGGCTGCCGGTCCAGGACCACTCGTAGTCGTCCCACTCCTCCGGCGTGCTGGTGTGCCCGTACACCGGTGTCCAGCCCGCGGCCGTGACGCGGTCGACAGTGGCGGCGAGGTCGGCGTACTCGTCCGCGGCGAAGCCGACGTCGAGGGTGCGGCGGTCGGGCTCGCATTCCCAGAAGCCGTCGCCGACGAGCACCGTGCCACCCGGCGCCAGGTGGCGGCGGGCGGCGGCGAGCGTGGGCAGCAGGCCGCCGAAGGCGTGGGTGGCGCCGACGCACAGCACGCTGTCGAAAGGCCGGTCGGCAGCGAACTCCCGCGCGTCGGCGGCGTGCAGGGTGAGGCGGTCGCCGAGTCCGTCGGCGGCCGCGTCCCGGCGGGCACGCTCCACGGTCTGCGCGTCCAGGTCGACGCCCACCGCGTGGAGTCCGGGACGCAGGTCCAGGCCGCGACGCAGCCAGGCGGCCCCACCGCAGCCGAGGTCGAGCACGCGTCCCTCGCCGGGGGGCAGCGCCCGCTCCAGGAGCCCTGCCACGACGGCGTCGGCGAGCGGTGCGGCGATGGGGTGGTGCGCGTGGGCGAGGGCGCTGATGCGGCTGCGTTCCATGGCGCGCATTGTGCGGTGCCGGGTGCGCTCCCGTCGCGGGGTTTTCCGGGGCGGTCCGCGCCCCGGAGCCCCGGTGGGGATGCCCCGCGCGGGACCGCCTCAGCGCAGGGCGCGCGCCAGATGCGTCGCGGCCAGGGCGCGGGGGGCGTTGTCGGCGGGACGGCGCACCGGGTGCACGGTGTTGGCCAGCAGCACGAGGAAGGTGTCGCTGACGGGGTCCAGCACCAGGCTGGTGCCGGTGAAGCCGGTGTGCCCGGCGGCGCGGCCCTCGCTCAGCGGCCCCGCCAACTCGCCCATGAACCACGGCTGGTCGACGCCGAAGCCCAGCCCCGGCGGGGCCAGCAGCGCCGCCACCGAGGACGGCGCCAGGATGCGCGCGGTGCCGTACGCGCCGCCGTTGAGCAGGGTGCGGCAGAGCACCGCGAGGTCCCCGGCGGTGGAGAACAGGCCGGCGTGCCCGGCGACGCCGCCCAGGGCGTGGGCGTTCTCGTCGTGCACCTCGCCGCGCAGCATCCCGCGGTCGAGCTTGGCCCACGGGGTGCGCTGGTCCTCGGTCGCCGCGATACGGGGAATCCACGACCGGGGCGGCCGGAACCGGGTGTGCTCCATGCCCAGCGGGTGCAGCACGCCCTCGTGCAGCAGTGCGTCCAGACCACGGCCGGTCGCCAGTTCGAGCACCTGCTGGGTGAGGAGCAGGTTGAGGTCGGAGTAGCCGACGGCGGTACCGGGGCGGGTCCGCGGCTCCTCGTTCCACAGCGCGTCGATGCGCTCGGCGCGGGTGGCGCAGGCGTACAGCGGCAGCTCCGGGCGCAGCCCCGAGCGGTGGGTCAGCAGCTGCCGCAGCGTGAGGCCGCGCGCCGGGGCGTCGCGCCCGGCGTGGCGGCGGGCGTAGCGGTCGATCCCGGTGTCGAGGTCGACGGTGCCCCGTTCCACCTGCTGCAGGACGGCGATCGCGGTGAACAGCTTGGTGAGCGAGGCCAGGTCGAAGACCGTGCCCGTCCCGGCGGGCACCTGGCGGTGACGCGGGAGTTCGGTGCCGCGTCCGGCGTGCGGGTCCCAGGAGGCGTACCGGACGGCCCGGCCGGCGGCGTGTTCGACGGCGACGTACGGTCCCCGGCCGGCGAGGACGACGACGCCGGCGCACCAGCGGCCGGGGAGGGCGTCGACGTGCGCGACGAGAGCGTCGAGCCGGGCGGCGTGCAGCCCCGCCCGTTCCGGCGAGACGGCCGGCCTCAGTCGCGCGTACGCCACGGTCTGCACATACCCAGGAAACCCCCGACGGCCACGAGCAGCGCACCGAGTTGCACCAGCGCCATGGGCACGGCCGTGTGCTCGCCGGCGATGCCGACGAGGGGCGAGGCGACGGCGCCGACCAGGAACTGCGAGGTACCCAGCAGCGCGGACGCCGACCCGGCGGCGTGCGGGGCGCGCATCAGCGCCTGACTGTTGGCGTTCGGCAGGATCAGCGCCATGCCGGACATCAGCACGAACAGGCCGGTGGCGACCGGCACCAGGCCGACCGGGCCGAAGGCGCCGGCGGTCAGGAGCAGCAGCGCCACCGCGGCGAGGAGGGTGAGGGCGAGTCCGAACGCCATCACCCGGTCCAGCGACACCCGGCCCACCAGGATCTTGCCGTTGACCTGGCCGACGGCCACCAGGCCGATCGAGTTGGCCATGAACAGCATGCTGAAGGTCTGCGGCGAGGCGCCGTAGATCTCCTGCACCACGAACGGCGACGCGGCCACGTAGGCGAACAGCGCGGCGAAGCCGAAGCTGCCGGCCAGCAGGTAGCCGGTGAAGACGCGGTCGGCGAAGAGACCGCGCATGGTGCGCAGCGCCTCCGGCACCCCGCCCCGGTGGCGTGCGCGCGCCGGCAGGGTCTCGGGCAGCTTGCGGGCCACGATCAGCATCAGCAGCGTTCCGATGCCGGTGAGGACCAGGAACACGCCGCGCCAGTCGGTGAAGCGGAGGATCTGGCCGCCGAGCACGGGGGCGAGGATCGGCGCGGTGCCCGCGATGAGCATCAGGGTGGAGAAGAAACGGGCCATGGCCAGGCCGTCGTAGAGGTCGCGGACGACGGCGCGGGCGATGACGATGCCGGCCGACCCGGCGAGGCCCTGCACGAGGCGGAAGCCGGTGAGCGTGCCGATGGTGGGGGCGAACGCGCAGGCGGCGCTGGCCAGTACGTATCCGCCCATGCCGATGAGGAGCGGCCGGCGACGCCCGAACTGGTCGCTCATCGGCCCGACGACGAGCTGGCCGACGGCGAGTCCGAGGAGGCAGGTGGTCAGCGTGAGCTGGACGCTCGCCGCCGGGGTGGACAGGTCGGAGCCGACCGCCGGGAGCGCCGGGAGGTACATGTCCATGGACAGCGCCGGGAGCGCGGTGAGACTGCCCAGGATGAGGGTGAGCAGCAGTCCCGCCCGCTGCCGGCGGGTGAGCTTCGGCTCTTCGGCGGCGGCGGGCGGGGCGGCGGGCGCGGGGACGGCCGGGGTGGCAGCGGGTGGGGTGGCGGGCGGAGCGGCCGGGGTCGAGGGGCCGGATTCGGACATGCACCTCTCCAGGAGAAAGTCAACGGCACAGACATTCTCCCAGGGATCGCCCCGGTCGCCCAGCCGGTTTCGGCGCCCGGTCGCCGGCGGGGTGGGGCCTCGCCGCCGCTCCGCCGCCCGGCACAGGCCGTCCGGCCGGGGCGGACCGGTGCACGGATCCCGTGGGAAACCATCCTGAACAGCAACGATCCGCGACGGCGCCCTGCGTACCGGGGCGCTTCCTGTGCAGCGGCCGGTACGCGCGGCGCCCGCGTGCGGCGTGCCGTCGGAGGCCGCGCGTGACGCGTTCCACATCGGGGAGCCCCGGAGGGGAGGCGGTGGCCCGGCCGGAATACGGTGCCGGATCCGGCGGTTGAAACGATCATGACGACGATCAGGGGTGCCGAGGTCCTGCGCTACACCGCCTTCTCCGAGAGCCCGGACGGCGGCAACCCCGCCGGTGTCGTGCTGGATGCGGACGCACTCTCCGACGCCGACATGCTCGCGATCGCCGCCGAGGTCGGCTACTCGGAGACCGCGTTCCTCACCCCGCCGCCCGCCGGCCCGGCGGACGCGGTTCCCGCGGACGCCGGGCGGGCGTACGGGGTGCGGTACTTCAGCCCGCTCGCCGAGGTGCCCTTCTGCGGCCACGCCACCGTCGCGGCGGCCGTCGCGCTGGCCGAGCGGCACGGGGCGGGCGCGATGCTGTTCACCACCCCCGTCGGTCCCGTCCCGGTGACGGTCACCGGACGGGGTGGCGAGGGCACCGGACGGGGTGGCGAGGCCGGCGGGGGCGGTGCCCTGCGCGCGACACTCAGCAGCGTCGCGCCACACAGCGAACCGGTGGCCGCAGGGGATCTCGCGGAGGCGCTCGCCGCGCTGGACTGGGCCGAGGCGGACCTCGATCCGCGCGTCCCGCCGCGCATCGCCTTCGCCGGAGCACGCCACCTCGTCCTGGCCGCCGCGACGCGCGGCCGACTCGCCGCCCTGGCCTACGACTTCGAACGGCTCAAGGCGCTGATGCTGCGGCTGGACCTGACGACCCTCCAGCTGGTGTGGCGCGACCCGGCGGACGCGTACACCTTCCACGTGCGCGATCCGTTCCCGGTCGGCGGCATGGTGGAGGACCCGGCCACCGGGGCCGCGGCGGCGGCGTTCGGCGGCTACGCGCGGGAGCTGGGCCTCGTACCGGCGGGGAGTACCCTCACTCTCCATCAGGGTGAGGACATGGGCCGGCCGGGCGTACTCACCGTCGACCTGCGGGACGGCGACGCGCGGGTGCACGTGTCCGGTGCGGCGGCCCGCATCGACCGACCGGGACGCGCCCGGGCCCCGGAGGGGCGGCGCGTGGAGGGAGACCCGACGTGAGCGCACCCCGCTTCGGCGACTACCAGAACGAGATCTACCTGCACGGGCTCGAGGACCGGCTGCCGCCCTTCACCACCGACCTGACCGCGCTGGAGTCCTCCGCGCGGGAGCGGCTGGAGGACGGGCCCTTCTGGTACGTCGCCGGGGCGGCGGGCTCCGGCGCGACCGCGCGGGCGAACCGGGAGGCGTTCGACCGGCAGCGCCTGGTGCCGCGGATGCTGACCGGCGCGACCGCACGCGACCTGGGCACGACCGTGCTCGGGCAGCGGCTCCCGGCGCCGGTGCTGCTCGCGCCCGTGGGCGTGCAGTCGATCGTGCACCCGGACGGCGAACTCGCCACCGCCCGCGCCGCCGCCGGGCTGGGCGTGCCGATGGTGCTGTCCACCGCCTCCTCGCACACGCTGGAGGAGGTCGCCGAGGCCAGCGGCGAGGGACCGCGCTGGTTCCAGCTCTACTGGCCGAACGACGACGACGTGTGCGTCAGCATCCTCGAACGTGCCCGCGCGCACGGCTACTCCACGCTCGTCGTCACGCTCGACACCTGGACGCTGGCCTGGCGTCCGAACGACCTGGACCGGTCGTACCTGCCGTTCATCCGCGGGGTGGGCACGGCGATCCCGTTCTCCGACCCGGCCTTCCGCGCCGGGCTGGCCACGACGCCGGAGGAGGACGTGATCGCGGCGGTGCTGCGCTGGGTGCCGATGTTCACGGGCACGGACAAGACCTGGGACCGGCTGCCGTTTCTCCGCGAGCACTGGGACGGCCCGATCGTCCTCAAGGGCGTGCAGCACCCGGACGACGCGCGGCGGGCGGCCGACGCGGGAATGGACGGCGTGGTGGTGTCCAACCACGGCGGGCGGCAGGTGGACGGCGCCGTGGCCTCGCTGGACGTGCTCCCCGCCGTCGTCGCCGCGGCCGGGGACCGGCTGGAGGTGCTGTTCGACTCGGGCGTGCGGACGGGCGCGGACGTGCTCAAGGCGCTCGCCCTCGGCGCGCGGGCGGTGCTGGTGGGCCGCACCTACGCGTACGGGCTGGCGCACGGCGGCGAGGAGGGCGTACGGCACGTGCTGCGCTGCCTGCTCGCGGACCTGGACCTGACCCTGGGCCTGTCCGGGCACCGCTCGCCCGCCGAACTCGGTCCGGACGCGTTGCACTTCGGCTGACCTGCGTGTTCCGGGGGCGCCACGACCAGGTCGACCGAAGTGCAACGGCTCCAGGTGTGCGCGCCCCCTTCCGGCGCCGCGTGCCGCGCGGCATCATGGCGTTGCTCGACCGCACTGCCCGCCCCACGCGGCGCAACCCCCACCTCGCGGTTCGCCGTCGCAACCCCGCACCCTCTGCGCACACGGCCACCGCCCGGTCCGTCTCCTGCGGAGTGTCCTGCACCGGCGCAGCTTCAGCGCGCTGTTTTGTCATGCTCACGCCACTCTCTGGCGGGTCGCGGCCGGACAGCGGACACGACGGAAGGAGCACCACCCATGGCATGCGGATCCACCTATCTCTGGCGCGGCGAGGCCACCTGGTTCTGCTGCGGCAACGCCTGGGGCCCCTGCGGCTCCGCGGGGGGCGGCGCCTGCGGCAACTGCCGCTCCGCCGCCAACCACGGCGCCTGGCCCTACGCCTCGCAGGCCTGCTACGACATCACCCGCCCCGACCTCTGCGGCGAGGGCAACATCCCGCGAAGAGGCTGCGGCAGCGTGATGAACGTCAAGCACCAGTGCACGGGCGCGCAGGTCTGCATCACCATCACCGACTGCGGCCCCCGCACCAAGAGCTTCTGCGGCGAACAGGCCTGCTGCGGCGGGCAGTGCCGGGTCAACCGCATCCTCGACCTGACCCCGGCCGCCTACTCCGCCATCGGCAGCCTCAGCTCCGGCAAGCTGCCCGTCTGGATCTACGAGTGAGAGAGGGGACGACCGAGATGACCGAGCACACCACCCGGCAGGGCGTCGACCGGCGCCGCTTCCTCACCACCGCGGCCCTCGGCGGCGCCACCGTCGTCGGCGCCTCCGCACTCGGCGCGCTCGACGCGGACGCCGCGTTCGCCGCCCCCACCGAGCCGCTCGACCCCGCCGTCAAGGAGACCTCGTTCGCCGAGGGCCGGGTCATGGGCCGCAACGGCAGCATGCTGGAGGTCGCCGGCTCGCACGGCGAGAGCCACCGCATCCAGCTCACCAACGCCACCAGCATCTGGAAGGTCCACCCGACCACCGCCGACGCGATCGAGCCCGGCGACGGCCTCTACGCCCGGGGCGTGAGGATGCCGGACGGCAGCATCGCCGCCGACGCGGTGTGGGTGAACATCGTCAATCTCGCCTGCACCATCCGCGGCATCGCCAAGGACCGCCTGCACCTGTCCCACGACGACCACGAGATCGTCGGACGGCTGGTGAAGGACACCACCGCCGCCTCGTACGCGGGCGGCGCCCTGACCTCCGACCTGTCCCGGCTGCGCATCGGCCAGTACGCGCAGGTCCTGGGCGCCTGGCGGCCGCGCGACGACTCCATCGACGTCGTCCGCGTCACCGTCGGCCACTGAGGCGGGAGGCGGACACCCGATGAACGCGACGACCACGGCCGTGCCGTTCCTGTCCCTGGTGCCGCTCGCACTGGGGGCCCTGCTGGGGTGGAGCGGCGCGGGGAAACTGTTCGGCCGTTCACCCGAACGGCAGGCGGCGGGCACCGCGCTGGAGCGGGCGTTCGGCGACCTGCGCGGCGCGGTCCGCGCCCTGCGGGCGGTGGGGGCGGCAGAACTCGCCGTCGCCGCCGCCCTGCTGGCGGCTCCCGGAGCGGCCGTCACCGGCCCGGCGGCGTTCTGCCTCGGTGCGGGCTTCACCGGCTACCTCACCTGGGCGAAGGTCACAGCCCCCGAGTCCTCGTGCGGCTGCACGGCGCGCGAGGACGTCCCCGTCGGCCCGCGCGCCTTCCTGCGGGCCGGGCTGGTGGTCGCGGGCGGTGCGGCCGTGGTCGCCGGCCCGGCGTTCCGGTGGCAGCCCTGGTGGGACGCGCTCGCCGGGCACCCGTTCGCGGCCGCGGGCGTGCTGGCGGCGTACGGGCTGGTCGCGGCGGGCCTGTTCACCCCTCCCGACCGCTACCTGCTGCCGCTGCGACGGCTGCGGCTGCGGCTCCTCGGCCACCCGCTCGGCGGCGACGGGGACCCGGCGCACGTGCCGGTGGAGGCGACCGTGGAACTCCTGGAGCGCTCGCTGGCCTGGGAGTCGGCTTCCGGGATCGTACGGTCCGGGCTGGCCGACCACTGGGACGACGACGGCTGGCGCTTCCTGCACTACACCGGCGCGCACGACACCGGCGCACGTGACGCACGGCCGGTGTCCGTGCTGTTCGCCCTGGACGCGCGGGCCACGGTCGACGGCACGCCGGTGCCGGCGGTGCGGGTGACGGTCGTCGACGAGACGACCGGGCGGCCGGTGGCGGGCGCCCTGCCGGACCTCACCGGGCGCAGGCCGCTGCCGCTGTCCGGCTGACGGGCGCGGTGCGGCGGGCGGCGCTTCCGTCGAGGCGCCGCCCGCCGCCCGCCTCCGCTCGCGTGGTCGCCCCCGGACCGGACGGTGCGCCGCACTCCTCGACACCGTGGGGCGGCGGTGTGTGCCCGCGGCCTCGCCGTTCCGTTCAGGCGGCCGACACGCGGCGGGCGAGTTGCGGGTAGTCGACGACGAAGCCGTCCCGGTCGAACGTCACGTCGCTGCGGAAGGTGCCGGACGCGAACCGCACCCGCGACCGCCCCGGCCACTCCCCCAGGTGCGTGTAGTGCTGCCGCGACGCCCGCACGACCAGGTCCGGCACCGAGATCCAGGCCGTCACCAGCGACCGGTCCCCAGGCCGTTCGTGCAGCCGGTGGCGCAGCACCGGCATGGTGTTGGTCAGCGGACACAGCCCCAGATCGCAGTCCAGCGCCTCGCCGAGCCCGGTCAGCGGCTCGCCGTCGGCGCTCCACACCCCGTCCTCGTCACGGGTCAACTCCAGGCGCCGCACCGCGTGTTCGGCCTCCACGGTGACGCGCATCGTACGGGTCACCCACTCCGGGCCGGTCTCCAGCTCGTAGGTGAGCCAGTACGGGTCGGGGCGCAGGCCGAAGGCACGCCCGTGGGCATGCAGGGCGCTGCCGGAGGACTCCACCCAGGCGGTCTCCCAGCCGGTGGCGTCGCCGGCCGGGACCTCCCAGGTCAGCACGTGTCGCCGGGTCGTCATGCGCGCTACCTCCGTCGGGGAAGGGCGGGCGGCGGGCGGGCGGCCGTCGTGCGTGCAGCGTATCCGGCCCGCACGACCGCCGCCGACCGCCCGGCCGCCGACCGCTCGCCCCGGCGGACGAGGCGAGCGGGCGGCGGACGGGCGCGGACCGACCGGGCCGGACGTGTCAGTAGACCTCCACGCCGTACCGCTGGAGCGGTTCGTTCACCGGCTGGAAGAAGGTCGTCGCGCTGCCGCCGGAGCAGTCGCCGCTGCCTCCCGAGGTCAGGCCGAGCGCCGTGGTCCCGTCGTACAGCGGCCCGCCGCTGTCACCCGGCTCGGCGCACACGGTCGTACGGATCAGGCCGCGCACGACGTCGCCGTTGCCGTAGTTGACGGTGGCGTCCAGGGCGGTGACCCGGCCGCTGTGGGTGCCGGTCGTGCTGCCGCGGCGCTCGACCTGCAGGCCGACCGTCGCCGTGCCGGCCCGGTCGATCTCCTGCGAGCCCACCGTGCCGGGCGGCTCGGTGGCCGAGTCGTCGTACCGGACGATGCCGTAGTCGTCACTCGGGAAACTGGAGCCGGTCGTGCGGCCGAGCACGTTCCCGGAGCCGTCCTCCCACTGCGTGGCCGACTCGGTGCAGTGGCCGGCGGTGAGGAAGTAGTACTCGCCGCCCTTCCGCACGTTGAAGCCCAGCGAGCAGCGCGCCCGTCCGGAGTGGACGGCGTCACCGCCGGAGGCGTACGGCCGGAACTCTCCCTCCGTGCGCTCGACCCGCATCGAGTCGCTCATCGGTGCGCCGACGGCGTCCTTGAGCGAGGCGATCTCCTTGTCGGACACCGTGCGGTCCGCGGTGACCACCAGGGTGCCGGCCCGGTCGTCGACGTGCCAGGCCGTGCCGGCGACGTCCGCCTGCAGGATCGCCTCGCTCGCACGGGCGAACTCGGCGACGGTCGGCGGGGTGGGGGCGTCCGCGCTCGCCGCGGCCGGCAGCGCCAGCGCGGCGGCCGCCGCGAGGGCGGAGCCGCGCGCCAGCAGGCGGCGCTTCCCGGATGCGGCGGTGTGGGGGGTGCGCTTGATCACGTTTCCTCCATCAGGAGAGTGGCGTCTGAGGTCCGCCCTCACGGGGTGTGAGCGCGGCCCCGGCAAAGCGCTGGAAGAAGTGCCCCGTTCAACCGTTCCGTCCCCCCGGCACGCCGGAGAACGCCCCGGCGCCACACCGGTCCACCCGACCGGCCCGCCCCGGCTTGCCCCGCCGCCGTACGCCGGGAACACCCTCGGCACGCCGGGGGTTCAGCAGGCATGTCTGTCATTCACAGGACCACGATGACGCCCACGAAGCTCGAGCTCGTCGCCGCGTGGCTGCCCGGCCGCCCCTGGTACGCGGGCGCCGGGAGCGGCCGGCAGCCGGAACTCGCCAAGGCGGGCGGATTCCGGCTCGACGACCCGGCCGGCGAGGTGGGCATCGAGTTCATGGTGGTCACAGACGCCTCCGGTGAGCGGACGGTGGCGTACCACCTTCCGCTGAGCTACCGCGGTGCGCCGCTCGACGGCGCCGAGCACGCCCTGCTGGGCACCTCCGAGCACGGCGTGCTGGGGCGACGCTGGATCTACGACGGCGTCCACGACCCGGTGCTGGTCGCCCAGGTACTGGCCCTCCTCCGGGGCCGCGCCGAACCGCAGGCCCAGAGCGAGTCCGGCACTCCGGACCCCGCCGTCACCGTGCACGGGCCGGCGGACGGTCTGCCGGCCGGGCTGGAGGCGGCGGGCGTCGCCGAGCGTCCGCCGCACGGCACCGGCGTGGTCCTGCGCACCGGCGCCGAGGACGCGCAGGAGCAGCCGCGCCGCACGCTGACCGTGGCCCGCGTCCTGCCCGCCGGCGAACCCGCCGCCGACCCGGCCGGCACCCGCGCCCGTGTCTCCGCCCCCTGGCACCGTCCGGACGGCACCGAAGCCCGCAGCACGTTCCTGCTGTTGGAGGACGACACCGCGTGAACGACGGCGCCTGAAAGGCGCCGCGTGAACCAGGCCGGCCGCCGCCGGGAGGGCCGGTCGGCGGCCGGGTCGGCGGCCGGCCCGGGGAACCGCGCCGCGATCCGTGCCCGGGTCACGCCTCCTTGTAGACGATCCACACCTGGCCGCGGTCGAACCGCATCCGCTCGCCGTCCGGGCGGACGAACGCGGTGCCCGACGTCGCGTCGGGGCGCTGCCACGTCGTCTCGTAAGCCCGGCCGTCGCGCAGGACGGTGGCGCTCCCCTCCCCCACGGTCTCGATGTACGGCGTGGCGGGGTTGACGTCCGAGGGCCGCATCTCGACCTCCTGTATCACCACGGTGCGGCCGCCGAGGCGGCCGCCGTCCGCGGTCTCGGCAGGCGCGCCGTCGAAGGAGGCGAGCCACCTCTCCTCCTCCGCGGACCAGGTGAAGTCCGCGCGGAAGGCGGGGTATTCGACACCGGCGGTCGTGGTGGGTGCGCCCTCCTCCGGTGCGTCGTCGGCGAAGCGGAAGCCGATGTCGTCGCTCAGGCTCGCGTCCGGCGCCTCCGCGAGGACATCGGCGGGACGCACGTAGAGGTTGTGCGGCGCCTCGCCCTCCGCATCGCGGTAGTAGGCGGCGGGGAAGGTGTCGTGCGACAGCGCGTACAGCGGCGAGTTGCGGATGACCTCTTCGACGCCCTCCGCCGCGCCGGAGTAGGCGAGGGCCGGACGGTCGAACATGCGGAGCTGCTCGACGTTGTAGTCGCGGGCGCTGCGCACCGGGCCGACTGCGTCGGGCACGTCGCTCGCGTACACGCCGATCAGCCGGCCCAGTCCGCCCTCGACCTGTTCGACGACGACGATGTCCGCGCGGTCCAGGCCGGTGTGCGGCCGGGCGCCGCGGTGGTTGTCGACCTTCACGGCGAGCACGGGGGCCGGCTCGGCCGGCAGTCCGGTGAAGGGTGAGGTGGCCCCGGCCGCGGGGCGTGCGCGGTCGGAGTCCGCGGCGGGTCCCGGTGCGGAGTGCGCGGTCGCGCCGAACGTGAGGGCTCCGGCCGCCAGCGCGGCGGTGAGCAGCCGGCCGGCGTACCGGGGGCGGCGAAGCGGGGTGATGCCAGGCATGTGGGGGACGCCTGCCTTCCGTCGGAGGCTTGACTGGACAGCGTCAACATCACCCGGCTTCCGTCGCCACCGTCAACACGTCCGGCACCGTTCCGCCCCGAATCCTCACGTGTCGTTTCGCGTCCTCCGGCTGCGGGCGTGATGCCCTCTCCCGCATGGAACAGCGCATCAGCCTGCTCACCCTCGGCGTCGAGGACCTGCCGCGCGCCCGCGCCTTCTACGAGGCACTGGGGTGGCGTGGCCAGGAGGTCGAGGAGACCGTCTTCTTCCAGGCCGGGTGCCTGGCCCTGGTGTTGTGGGGACGCGACAAGCTGGCCGAGGACTGCGGCGTCACCGACGACGGCGCCCGCTTCGGCGGTGTCGCCGTGGCGCACAACGTCCGCTCCAGCGCCGAGGTGGACGAGCTGGTCGCCGCGGCAGGACGGGCCGGGGCCACCGTCACCCGGCAGCCTGCGGCGACCGCGTACGGCGGATACGCCGGGGTCTTCCGCGACCCGGACGGGCACGTCTGGGAGATCGCCCACAACCCCGGGTTCGCCCTCCGGGACGACGGGGCGCTCGTGCTGCCGGACTTCGGCGAGACCTGACCGGCGCCGGGAAGCGGCCCGTCGTCCGGGCCCTGGCAGCCACCGAGCACGCGCCCTCCGCCCCCTGGCCCTCGCCCGAGCCTTCAGCCGGACTGGGCGTGAGCGGGCGCCGACCCACAAGCCCAGCCGGTCGTTCGTTGTCCCTCCGTCTTGGCGGGTTCGTAGAGCTCCTTGACACCAAGGGTGTGGATTCTCTTCCGGGCGACCGGTCGTCAGCCCGCTTCGACGGCGTCCGACTGCGGGTGCCCGTGGCGGAGTTCGGCCAGGCGCCAGGCCAGGATGGCTGCGGGGCGGGAGCGGAAGCTCGCCGGCAGGTCGGCGGTGAGAGTGCCGGTGATGCGCGCGGGACGGACGCCCGAGGCGAGCCAGGCGTCGACCCCGGGCGCGGGGCGGTCGGCCGGGCCCCGGTTCTCCGGGTCCCGGCCTCCCCCACCGGGCCCCGGAAATCCAGGTGTCGACCCGACCGGCGGGTTCACCGAAAGGCCGCCACCACGAGGACGTCGACGAGCCCGGCCCGGGACCACCTACCCGAGCTTCCGCGCCGGCCGTCGCGCCTACCGGCTCGGGGAGCGGCGGCATCAGCAACAGCCCGCCCGTGGCTGGAAATCACCCCATGTCACCCGTGTACGGCAGCCGGTAGCCTGGCCGGGGTGAGACTGGCGAACCAGTGCGAGGGGGAACGTGGAGCGGCGTGACGTGCGGGGGCACTACGAGGAGCTCGCTGCCAAGTACGACGAGAACTGGGTGTACGGGCCGGGCTACGTGCCCTGGATGTCGGCGCGCATCGCAGGGGCCCTGAGCCTGTCGTCGACCGACCGCATCGCCGACATCGGTTGCGGGACGGGCCTCTTCGCCCGTGAGGTCGAGCAGCTGATCCACCCCGAGCAACCCATCGTGTGCGCCGACCCCTCGGAGCCGATGCTGCGCCAGGTAGGCGCCGATGCGGCGTCACGGCTCGCACCCCTTACCGCATCAGCCGAGGACATCGCCTCCGGCCGCGTCCAGCTTCCCTACGAGCAACTCGACGCGATGTGGCTCAAGGAATCGGTGCACCACATCGCTGACCCCGCCCCCACCCTGACAGGGCTGGCCGAGCTGCTTGCTCCCGGCGGCCGGGTGCTGGTGGCGATGCTGCCGTCCACCATCGAGTATCCACTCTTCCGCGCCGCCCTGGACCGGTTCGAGGAACTGCAACCGGACCCGGACCACATCACGGGCCATCTTCGGGCAGCCGGCCTCGACGCCCGGTTGTTCCACGTCGAGCACGAGCTGCGGCTCGACCGCGAGAAGTACATCGACATGGTGCGGGCGAGGTACATGTCGCTGCTCTCGACCTTCAGTGACAGCGAGATCGAAGCGGGCATCGAGGAGATGCGTGCCGCGCATCCGAAGCCGGTGCTCGTCTTCCCGGACCGGTTCGCGTTCGTGCTGGGTGTGAAGGCAGAGGGCCGGCAGTGAGCAGCAGGGTGGACGACCGCCTGGAGAGGTTGCGCACCGAGCTGGACGACCACTCACGCATCGCCGACCATCTCGGGCTGGACCTCGAGCGACCGTTACGGAGCCTCGACGACGGCTACCCCGAGAACGCCGTCGCGCTGATCGGCAAGCTGGCCGAGAAGCTACTCAAGGAGCTGTGGCGCCACCACGGCATCGAGGGCGACCCGTCCAGCCGAGCGCTGAACGACCTGGTCAAGCGGTGCAAGCCGCACATCCGCAGCAGCACCGTGCTGGACGCGCTCGAAGACATTCGACGGCTCCGCAACCGCTCGACACATGACGGATACGACATCTCCGAGGAAGACGGCCTCCTGGCCGTGCGGCGGCTCGTGGACGTGCTCGTATGGTTCACCCACACCGGCAGCCCCGCTCTGCTCGGCGGTGAGCCGCGCACGGCTCCCGAGGTGGCCCGTCGCTGCGAGTTCCTCGCCGGACTGTACGTGACGCTGGGCTATCGCCAGGCGAAGCGCTTCGTGCTCACCCCCGACACTGTCTACCAGCTGTTCTGTCGCGAGTCCGGCATGCGCCTGGAGTACGTGGAACTCATGCTCTCCCAGGACGCCGGCGACCTACGGGCCGTGCTCACCTCCAAAGGAGGCGAGTTGCTGCAGACCCGGCTGCCGAAACTCACCCGCTTCGTCGTCCTCGACCAGGAAGGCGACGGAGGCGACCGGCTCGCGGACGTCCTCGGACGGGACTACCGCATCATCGGCTTCGACACGTTCGTCGGCACCCTCGTGGACCTCGACTCACACCTCGCGGCCGCTGAAGTCGACACAAGCCGAGCGTCGCCGCATCTCCCGGTACGGGCGGCGGCCCTGTCCACCGACCCTCGCACCGGCGAGCACCGCCTCCAGGACTCCCAGGACGCCGCCGCTCTGCTCGCGCAACTGACAGAGGTGCGCGCGAACGTCCTGCTGGTCGGCCGGCCCGGCTGCGGGAAGAGCACGCTGCTCCGCTCGCTGGCCGCGAACGACACGACACGGAAGTTCCGCTTCTACTTCGACCTCGGACTCAAACCGAAGGGCGAGCCGTTCGCCGAGTACGCGGCCCGCCTCCTGGCTCCCTGCATGCGAGCCGACCGTTCGCGCGCCTACGAGCTGTTCCTCTACCTCATCCGGTCCGGCTCCGCGCTCTGCCTGCTGGACGCCGTCGACGAGGGAGTCCGCGAGGCCAGCCCAGCAGGATTCCTGGACCTATTCGCGGACCTCGCCCCGGTGCTGTCAGCCGAGTCGGCGGTCGTGATGAGCTCCCGCGTCTCTTTCCTCGCCGACTCCCCGCAGGTACGACAATTGCTCGACAGCGGAGCAGCACGCTCCGAGCAGCTCGTCGAGCAGATGTACGCCAACGGCGTCGACCCGGCCCGCGTACCGCACTTCCACGTCGTGCGCCTTACCGAGCCGGAGACGACACCGCTGGAAAGGCGACTTGCGAGCACACTCGGCCGCACCGGGCCGCAGGCGTTCGACGCGCTACTTGCCGCCCACCTGAGCCAGGTGCTGGACGACGCCGGGTGCCGGGAGCTGGAAGAACGACTCCCAGCCGTCTTCGGTGCGGCGTTCCTTGCGGACCGGACCACGTTCTCGCTCCTCGACCTGCACCGCGAGCTGGGGCCGGAGGCGTTCACCGGCGGGCAGATCGATTTCACCGCCTGCGTCCTCTCGCCGGTACTCCGACCGGCAGGACAGGACAGTGTGGCGTTCGTCCACAGCGCCTACCAGGAACTGCTCGCCTCGCGCTTCCTCGCCACCTCACCCGGCCTGGAGGCGGCGGCCGAGCTGCCAGGCGAGGCGTTCCTCACCGAGCAGACGCGGGCGTTCCTTGCACGCATACCGCAGCCCACCTCCGCGACGGAGGACTGTGTGCTGCCCCCAGGTCTCTACCTCGTCGGCCCGGCCGAACGTCTCCTCCTGCGCAGCGTGAGGCGGTCGGTCCGCTTCGACCGTCACCCGGTCACCGTCCGGCGCTATCGCCGCTTTCTCGAAACGCTCCGCCCCGACGGCACGTCCCCGTGGGACCACCCCGACCAGCCGTCCCACGTCACGCACCTGCCGTGGACCGACAGACTCCGCGTCGCCGATTACTACTCCGACCCCGCGTACGACGCGTACCCGGCGACGTGCGTGAACTGGTGGAGCGCATACGCCTTCGCTGCGTTCGAGGGAAAGCGGCTGCCCACCGCCCTGGAGTGGGAAGCCGCGGCGCGGGGAACCGACGGGCGCCTCTTCCCCTGGGGCGACGACTCGGGGGAGGCTCCGATCAACTGTGCGGACGCGTGGGTCGGTCACCCGGTGGTGACCTTCCAGGCCTGGCGGCAGGAGTTCGCCCAGGACGCCGTTCGCCGAGCCTGGGTCACGCCAGTGGACGCGCACCCCGCGAACCAGTCGCCGTTCGGCGTCGTCGGCATGTCCGGCAATGTCTGGGAGTGGACGGCGACCAGCCTCGACGACGCCGGTGAAGCCGTCATCTGTGGTGGCAGCTACGACAATCCGCTCCGCGCCGTGCAGGCGAGCAGCAAGGGCATCTACCGCAAGCGCGGCGGCAGCAACGCCGTCGGCTTCCGCTGCGTCGAAGACCTCTCCCACGACGAGTCCGCAACGGAGGCGGTCGGCACATGAGCCCAGCACACGAGGGCGTCATCGTCGACCGCCGGCCCAGCGGAGGCGGCCTCACCGGATCGGTCGGCGCGTACATCGTTCGCGACGAAGCGAACGGGCACCACTACAGCTTCGACTACACCGACATCGTGACGGAAGGCTTCCGCACGATCCGCACCGGTGAGCACGTGCGCTTCCACGCCTCCGCAGACAACCCCGGCCGCGCGGAGTTCGTCATCCGTCTCGACCAGCCCGACCCTGCGGAGTTCTACCGGTGACCGACGACCTCGAAAGCGTCACCGGCGCGCGCCAGGAACTCACCGTCGTCCTCCCCGTCAGGCTTCTCAGCACCCCCGCGTGGGACGAAGGCCCGTACCCGTTCGAACTGGGCACCCGCAGAACGGACACGGCCACCCGGTCGACCTACTTCGCTCCGGCCTCCGCAAGAGCGCTCTACGGCACCCCTGGGCGCCCGTGCCGCTGGCACCGGACCGTGTCCATCGAGCATGAGGGCATCCGTGTACGTGCGATGGAGCTGCTGCGGACGGCGACCGCGCGCGGCCCCGACCACGCACTGGCAGTCCTGCACTGCACCGTCAACACTCCGCTCCTTCCGGTACTGCGGGCCGTCGGTCACCGAAGGACGGCGGACCCCGACCCGCTGACCGGCCCACTCGCACCGAGCGCCCTGCTTCGCGAAGTGGCCGAAGTGCGCGACAGCGAAGGCACCTTCGCGATCGAACGCCCTTACACGATCGCCTTCCTGACGCCGGAGCCTCCGCACGACCGCGCTCTGCGCAGCGGGATGAGCAACGTACTCCATGACGAGGCGGACCGTTGGCTGTGGCAGCTCGCTTCCCGTTCGACACCGGCGGACTTCCCCCTCGCACCCGAGACCGCCGACGAGCAGCTCAACCAAGCGGTCCGCATCTCCGCCGACTGGAGTGCGCTCGTGCTTCGGCACGGCGCAGCCTTCCTCGGGCATCGCCCCGACACGGGTGAGGGCGACTTCTACGACTTCGGGGCCCTGCACGCCCGCACCATCTATCTCGACGCTCTGCTACTCGGATCGCTGCAACGCGATCACATCGACGAACTGACCAACGCACTGTCCGAGGTCTTCAACGGACCACGCCTCGCCGCCAGGGTCGCCGGGCTCGAGCGAAACATCGCGGTCTTCCGCAGCACCTACTGGCGGCAACACCTCACCGCGCACGGAGCGGCGAACGACCTTCTCCGCGCCTTTCAGAACCAACACCGCCTGTCGACCCGCTTCGACGAGATCCTCGCCGAGGCGGCCGACTACAGCCGACTCGTCCAGACGCAGGAGAGCCAGCAGATCAGCGGGGCGCTGGGCGTGCTCACCATCCTGGGTCTGCCTCTGGGCACGGCGATCGGCATTCTCCAGGTCCTCGACGACAAGTCCCTGAGCCATCTACTGATCGCCCTCGTCATGTCCTTCGCCCTCGCAGCCGCCGTCCTCACCACCCGCTACGGCCGGCTCGTCCTCTCCTCCCTCCGCGGCGGCTACGCGCCAGGGCAACCGACCGACAGAGCGGACACGCATCGCTCGGACGGCGGCAGAGAGTAGGTGTCAGTGCGCATCGCCGGTCGTAGCCTCGGACCCACTCGGTGCCGGAGACCTCGTGCCCGTGCTCTCACTCTTCGTGCCCGCCTCGATGGAAGCGTGGCGGCGCTGCTGAAGCGCCTGTCGTTCCGAGTCCGGGATGGTCATCGACTCGGCAAGCACGGCTGCCAGCCCGTCCACATGAGTGTGGTCGATGTCGGCGCGGAAGAGCCACCGGATGCTTTCGTCGCGCGTGATGAGGTCGATGGCCGGACGCGTGCTGCTGTCCTCCGCGGTCGCTGCTCGGACGTACCGCACGTGGTCGATCGGGATGTCCTGCCGGATCTCGCCTCGTTCGAGAAAGGCATACGTCTTGGCCGTGATGACACGGCGATCCGTGACGGCGACCATCGACGTTGCCGCAGTCTTGTCCCGCGCTGCCACAAACATCTCCTTCGCTCCGCTGAGGAGCGCAGAGAGCGGACCGACGGCGTCGAGCTGGTCGGGGAAGCCGAGGACACGTAGTTCCTCGCCGTCCTCGAGAAACCATCGCAGAATGCGGAGGTACGGCTCGAGGTCCAGCGATTCGGGTGCGCAGCGGACATCCGGAGCTGCGAGCGGTGGAGCCGGCGGATGGAGGGCATCGGCAAGAGGCTCGATCGCGTCCAGAAGGCGAGCCGAGGTGTGGCGGGCCGCCTTCGACTCCTTTCGCTTCCCCGGCAGTGACAGCGTGTCGCGCCCGGGGAGCGCGGCGATGATCCGCAGTTCCCTCGTCAACGCGTCGACGAGGGTCGTCGCCTCGACGAGAGTGGAGTCGAACTCCACGCGGGTGTCGCGCGCGATGACCTCGGCGTACTGCGCCTCGGCGGCGTCTTCGCGTCCAGCAGCTCTCGCCCTGGCGGCGCGGAGCGCGTGATACCCGGTCCATGCCTTGAGAGAGGACAGGAGTGCATGTGCGTCGAAGGCGATCGCCTCGGCAGTCGTCTGCAGATACTCACGGTGGTTGCCTGCGCCGGTCCGACCGATCTGACGGACATGCTCGCGGACGTTTCCCTGGTAGAGCTCGAGTTGCTTCTGCAGCAGCGCTCCATTGCCCGCGACGTCCTCCCACAAGGACATCGGGACCGCTTCGATCTCTCGAGCCTGGTCGACCGCGCGATCGATGGTGGCGACGAGCCCCGTCAGTTCGGCCCACTGATCCTTGCGGATGGCGGTGAGAACCTGACTCGTCACCGCGAGGTTGGTCCTGACGAGGCCCGAGACCTCACTCAGCATCATCTGAAGGGCGACCATCGCCAGCGCCGGCCCGATCGAGGCCGCGGTCTGCGCCTTGCTCACCGCCTGCACGGGGTGGATACGGGCCTGATGCACGATGCGGCCCCGAACCATCACTGCTCCGAGGTTCCCGCCGTCCTTGGCGGCGAGCGTCGCGCCGCTCCTCAGCAGGGCCTGTGCCGTGTCGCCGAGCCTGTAGAGCCCTTGCACGCCGGCGAAGGCGTTTCCCAAGTTGCCCGCCACGGTCGCCGCGTTCCCGATCGAGGCGAGGATCGCTGAGATCTGCTTGCGGTCGGCAGCCGGCACGATCCCGAAGTCGATCAGATCAGGCTTCAGCTCCGGCGGGATCTCACCTGTGACGAGAGCGACCCCGGGGAGCACCTCCACGAGGACCGTCGACGCCGTCGTCGAGTCGGTCTCAGGGTGGGGTGTCTGATCGTCGATGACATGGGAGTCGGCGGGATGGCTCTCGCCGTTCTCCTCAGGCTCGGCGATCTTCGTCGAGTCCGAAGAATCCTGCATGCGATCTCCCCCCCACGAAGCACGCGACGGTCAGGCGGCGTCGGCGTGCACAGCCGAAGTCTATGACCCGACCGCCTGATTGGGCGTCATTCGGGAGCAGACGGGCCCAGGTCATAGAGGCACACCTGCGCATCCAGGGAACCCAGCCGGTCACGGCTCATGTCGTCCCGGGAGCGAGCGCCGGCTTTCGCGATGAGGCGGCAGACGAGCCGTGCTGTACGCCGGGTCCTGTCTCGGGCGGACCTCGCGGTCCGCCCGGAGGCGGTCATCCATCTAGGGTCGCCGTCACCGACGACCTCCAGCGGTCTACCCGCGGACTCGGGCGGGCCGCCCTCGAACATCCGCGCAGCGCCGCGTCCACGTTTCCACGTGGGAGGCGGCGCCTCTTGACCTTGCTCCGGGTGGGGTTTACCGAGCCGGCCGGGTCACCCCGGCCGCTGGTGGTCTCTTACACCACCGTTTCACCCTTACCGGGTGCCTCGCGGCCCCGGCGGTCTGTTTTCTGTGGCACTGTCCCGTGGGTCGCCCCAGGTAGGCGTTACCTACCACCCTGCCCTGTGGAGCCCGGACGTTCCTCGGCGGAGCCCGAAGGCCCCGACGCGACCGCCCGCACGACTCGTCTGCCGTACGGCCATGGTACCCGTGTGATCAGGTCAGTCCGGACGTGTCCAGGTCGAAAGAAAGGGGTGCGGGTAGAGGGACGGGCTTGCCGAAGGGATACGTCAGAGCTTCGCGATAGTCCCCTCCCTTCGGCTCGGCATGCAGAGTGACCTGGCTCCGCTCCCGATCGACCAACAGGGAGAGCGGGATGGCGCCTTGGGCGTAGCAACGACGTTTGGCAGCTCTGTCACGGTCAGCACGCTTCGACGTGACCTCCGCCACCATGACGAGGAGGTGCACCGGCATCCAGGGCTCGTCGCTGGGAAAGACGTCGTCCTCGCTCAGCGCCCATGTGCCGTCAGGGATCAATTTGTGCACCGGCCCGGTGGGCGGAACGATCTCGATGCCCCGGTGTCCGGAGAAGTCCAGGTCGGCGGCCGCCAGCCGCAGGGTCTGCTTCACGATCCGGTTGATGCAACTCTCGTGGTGGCCGTTCGGCGGCGGCGTCACGACGATCTCCCCCTCGATCAGTTCGGCCCGGAAGCCGTCGGGAACGCCCAGGGCGAGGAAGCCTTCCTGCAAGATCTCTTCTTGCGAAAGCGGCTCGTGTGTCATGACGGCCATGTCACACCCTTTCCTTGGTCGCGACCATGATCGAGGCGCCGAGGGGAACGACGCTCAGGAAATCGACCTTGCTCACTCGATCGTGGCACACCTGCGCCTCTCCCACACGGAGGGCGTACGTACGCGCCGCGTAGGCTGCGGGCGGGACGCGACGTCGGGCGAGGAAGCCGGGAGGAACGACACGTGCTGGTGCTGCTGCCGCCGTCGGAGGGGAAGGCCACCGTGAGCCGGGGGGCCGCCCTCGCTCCGGGCGGGCTGTCGCTGCCGGGCCTGACGGCCGCGCGGGAGGCGGTGCTCGACGAACTGGTCGAGCTCTGCTCCGGCGATGAGGAGAAGGCGCGCGAGGTACTGGGCCTCAGCGAAGGGCTGCGCGGCGAGGTCGCGAAGAACGCGGGTCTGCGCACCGCGCCCACACGCCCGGCCGGGGAGATCTACACCGGCGTGCTGTACGACGCCCTCGGCCTGGCGTCCCTGAGCCCAGCGGCCAAACGGCGCGCCTCCCGTTCGCTGCTGGTCTTCTCCGCCCTGTGGGGTGCGGTCGGGGTCAAGGACCGCATTCCGGCATACCGCTGCTCGGGCGGCGTGAAGCTCCCCGGCCTGGGCCCGCTCGCCGCGCACTGGCGCGGCCCGCTCGCCGAGGCGCTGCCGGAGGCGGCCGGGGACGGGCTGGTGCTGGACCTGCGATCCTCCGCCTACGCCGCGATGTGGAAGCCGAAGGGGGCTCTCGCGGAGCGCACGGCGACCGTCCGCGTGCTGCACTCCACCCTCGTGGACGGCCGGGAGAAGCGGACCGTCGTGTCGCACTTCAACAAGGCGACGAAGGGCCGCATCGTGCGCGCCCTGCTGGAGTCCGGCGCGGCGCCGCGCACACCTGCCGAACTGGCGGCCACGCTAAGGGAACTGGGCCACACGGTGGAGGCCGACGCACCGGCCGGGCCGGGCCGGTCCTGGCAGCTCGACGTGATCGTCACCGAGATCTGAGACGTGCCCGGGGACGCACACCCTCCGGCGTGGCGCTTCACCCTGCCCTGGGCGGAACTGGACGTCTTCGCCCGGGACTCCGTGCCGCCCGTACTGCGTCCCGCCGCCGATCTCGCCGCACGGCTCGAGGACCGCTTCCGCCCGGCGCTGCTCCGCTTCGCCCGCGGCGGCGAGGGCGCCTACGTCGCGGTCTGGCCGCCGGACCGGCCGGGCCCTCCGCAGGACGTCCCGCAGCCGGACGATCTGCGGGGCGTCGCGCTCGGCCAGGCACGCACGCTGTCGTGCCGGGTCTGCTCCGCGCGCGTGGCGGCGCTGTATCCCGAGGCGGGGCTGCCGCTGTTCGGTCCCCATCTCGCCGCGCACCGGCTGGTCGGCGGCTGCCCGCGGTGCGGCAGCGGCTTCGCCGCGTCGCGCGTGCAGGCCCTCGCCGTGCTGCCCCCGCGTTGACGCAGCGGTGGGGACGAGGCCACCGGGGCAGGTCTGCGACCATGGCCGGCATGACCGCCACACCGCCCGCAGCGCCGTCGCCCGTGCTGGACCTCGCTCCCGTCGTGCCGGTCGTCGTCCTCGATGACGCCGTCGACGCGGTGCCGCTGGCCCGGGCGCTGGTCGAGGGCGGCCTGCCCGCGATCGAGGTCACCCTCCGCACGCGGGCCGCGCCCGAGGTGATCGCCCGCATCGCGGCGGAGGTACCGGAGGCGGTGGTGGGCGCGGGCACCGTGCTGGCCCCCGATCACGTCCGCGCCGCCGTCGACGCCGGGGCGCGCTTCCTGGTCAGCCCCGGCTGCACGGACCTGCTGCTGCGCTCGCTGCGCGAGTCCGCGCTGCCGTTCCTG
This sequence comes from Streptomyces sp. CNS606, assembly GCF_000426325.1. Lineage (NCBI taxonomy): Bacteria > Bacillati > Actinomycetota > Actinomycetes > Kitasatosporales > Streptomycetaceae > Streptomyces > Streptomyces sp. CNS606. The sequence goes on along the minus strand of NZ_AUFD01000008.1, from coordinate 102,929 downwards.
CCGGGGGCGTCCACGGCGTCCGAGGTGCTCGCGCTGCTCGAACAGGGCGTCACCGACATGAAGTTCTTCCCCGCCGAGGCGGCGGGCGGCGCGGCGTACCTGCGGGCGCTCTCCTCGCCTCTTCCCCGCGCCCGCTTCTGCCCCACGGGCGGCATCTCCGCGTCCACCGCGGCGGACTACCTGGCACTGCCCAACGTCGCCTGCGTCGGCGGCTCCTGGATGCTTCCCGACGACGCCCTCGCCGCCCGCGACTGGTCCCGCGTCACCCGGCTCGCCCGTGAGGCGGTCACGCTCCGCATCCCGGGCTGAAGCGCGTCGTTCAGGACGTCCCCGTCGGGCAGGCGACGCCGGTTCCGCCGAAGCCGCAGTAGCCGAGGGGGGTGTGGTGGAGGTACTGCTGGTGGCGGGTCTCCCCCGGGTAGAAGGGGAAGGTTTCGGCGGACAGGATCTCCGTGGTGATGCCGCCGTGACCGGCGTCGGACAGAGCCCGCTGGTAGGCCTCCCGGCTCGCCTCCGCCGCCTCCTCCTGCTGCGGCGCGTGCACGAAGAGCGCCGAACGGCAGTGCGTGCCGATGTCGTTGCCCTGCCGCATGCCCTGGGTCGGATCGTGGCCCTCCCAGAAGACCCGGAGCAGCTGCGCGTACGTCACCCGTCGGGGGTCGAAGACGACACGGACCGTCTCCGCGTGGCCGGTGCGCCCGGAGGCGACCTCGTCGGAGACGGGGTGCGGGGTGCGGCCGCCCTGGAAGCCGACGAGGGTCGTCCACACCCCGGGCGTACGCCAGAACCGGCGCTCGGCGCCCCAGAAGCAGCCGAGGGCGAAGTCCGCGATCTCGCTGCCCTCCGGGTACGGGCCGAGCAGCGGGGTGCCGAGCTCGGCGTGCTTCTCCGGCAGCGGGAAGGCGCGCTCGGCCCGCCCGGGCAGCGTCTCCTCGGGCGTCGGCAGGCGGTGGACGAAGGTGTCGGACATCGGCGGGGACCTCGTGAGACGGGGAGGACGGACGGGGCGTGGTGCGCTCCGTACGGCATACCCGGACCCCCGCCGCACGATGCGAAGCGGCGGGGCCGGAAGTCAGCGGAGGTGGGAGGTGTCGTTGAGGAGGCGGAGGGAGGCGTTGCCGTCGGCGTAGTAGGCGACGGCGGTGAGGGAGGCCGCGGCGAGTTCCATGCGGAACAGCGACTCCGGGGGTGCGCCCAGCGCCAGACGGGCCAGGGTCTTGACCGGGGTGACGTGGGTGACGAGGAGGACCGTCTTCCCCGGGTAGCGGGCGAGGAGCTTGTCGCGGGCCACGGCGACGCGCCGGGCGACGGTGGCGAAGCTCTCGCCGCCGCCGGTGGGTTCGGCGTCCGGGGAGGCGAGCCACTTCTCCAGGTCGTGCGGGTGGCGGGTGCGCACCTCGGAGAAGGTCAGGCCCTCCCAGTCGCCGAAGTCCGCCTCGCGGAGGCCGTCTTCGACGCGGACGTCGCGTCCGAGGCGGGCGGCGACGACGTCGGCGGTTTCGCGGCAGCGGCGCAGCGGCGAGGTGACGACGGCCTGCACGGTGCCGCGGGCGGCCAGCGCGGTGGCGGCCGCCTCGGCCTGCCGTCGGCCGGTGCCGGAGAGGCCGGGGTCGCTGCCGCCGGAGCCCGAGAAGCGCTTCTGCGGGGTCAGTTCGGTCTCGCCGTGCCGGAGGAGCACGAAGGTGGTGGGCGGGCCGAGGTCCGGGCCCCAGCCGGGGGGTGGGGCGGCGGGCGCGGACGGGCGGGTCTCCGGGACGGCTTCGGCCTCCGCGGCCGTGGCGGGGGCGGTGTCCGCGGCCGTGGCGGGGGCGGTGTCCGCTGCCGTGGCGGGGGCGGTGTCCGCTGCCGTGGCGGGGGCGGTCGCCGCTGCGGCACGGGGGGCGGCGCGGTCGGCGCGGGTGTCGAGGTCGGCGGTCGAACCGGAGGGCGACCACTGCTGCCCGCGCTTGCCGGCGTCCATCGCCTCGTTGGCGAGCCGGTCGGCGTGCTTGTTCTCGGCGCGCGGGATCCACTCGTAGGAGACGGCACCGGGCGGGTAGACGTCGCGCGCCTCGCCCGCCAGGGCGCGCATGTCCGCGTGCTTGATCTTCCAGCGGCCGGACATCTGCTCCACGACCAGCTTGGAGTCCATCCGCACGCGCACCGCCGCCGACGGGTCCAGTTCGCGGGCCGCGCGCAGCCCGGCCACCAGGCCGCGGTACTCGGCGACGTTGTTGGTGGCGCGGCCGATGAACTCGGCGGCCTCACGCAGCGTTTCGCCGGTGGCGGCGTCACGGACCACGGCGCCGTACCCGGCCGGGCCGGGGTTGCCGCGCGAGCCGCCGTCCGCCTCGACGACGAACGTGCGGCCGCTGTGGGCGGGGGCCATCAGAGACCGGACTCGGGCGTGCGGACGAGGATGCGGCGGCAGTTCTCGCACCGCACGACGGCGTCCTCGGCGGCATCCCGCACCTCGTTGAGTTCGGTGATGTTGAGCTCCAGGCGGCATCCCTCGCAGCGCCGCTGGTAGAGCTTGGCGGCGCCGACGCCGCCCTGCTGCTCGCGGATCTTCTCGTACAGCTTCATCAGGTCGGCGGGCACGGACCCGGCGACGACCTCGCGCTCCTTACGCACGGAACCGGCGTCGGCGTCGAGGTCCCGGACGGCGGCGTCGCGGCGGGAGGTGGCGTCGCCCGCCTTGGCCTCGACGGCGGCGACGCGGTCGGCGAGTTCGGTGGCGCGCTCCTGCGCGGACTCGCGGCGCTCCATGACCTCCAGGACGACGTCCTCGAGGTCGCCCTGACGCTTGGCGAGTGAGGCGATCTCGCTCTGCAGGCTCTCCAGGTCCTTCGGGTTGGTGACCATGCCGGAGTCGAGGCGCTGCTGGTCGCGTGCGGCGCGCCGGCGCACCTGGTCGACGTCCTGCTCCGCCTTCGTCTGCTCGCGGGCGGTGTCGCTCTCCTCGGTGCGGGCGGCGACGAGGAGGTCGCGGAGCTGGGTGAGGTCGGCCTCCAGGGTCTGGATCTCCTCGTGCTCGGGCAGTGCACGGCGCCGGTGTGCGAGCTGCGCGAGGCGCGTGTCGAGGTCCTGGACGTCGAGGAGTCGGATCTGGTCGGCGGGCGCGGCGTTCAGTTGGGGGCTCCAGTGTTCGTCGGTGCGACGGCGAACCCCGCCTGGGGGGCCGTCGCGGCGGTTGCGGAGGACGCCGCGTGGGCGGTCCAGGGGTCGGTGACCGTGCGGGAGACGTGCGTGCGCAGGCCCCAGCGGTTGCGGTCGGAGACGGCGTCGAGCTCGGCGGCGGCCTGCTCGCACCAGGGCCACTCGGTGGCGAAGTGGGCGGCGTCGACGAGGGCGAGCGGCGAGTGCTCACGGGCCTCGGACGCGGGGTGGTGGCGCAGGTCGGCGGTGAGGTAGGCGTCCACACCGGCGGCGCGCACCTGGTCGAAGAGGCTGTCGCCGGAGCCGCCGCACACCGCGACGGTGCGCACGGGGCGGTCGCGGGCGCCTGCGGCACGTACGCCCTGGGCGGTGGCGGGCAGCCGGGCCGCGGCCAGCGCGGCGAACTCGCGCAGCGGCAGCGGCGTCTCGAGTTCGCAGATGCGGCCGAGGCCGCGCCGTCCGGCGGGGTCCTCGGGGTCAGGCACCAGGGGGCGCAGTACGCGGAGGCCGAGAGCGCCCGCGAGGGCGTCGGAGACGCCGGGGTCGGCGCGGTCGGCGTTGGTGTGCGCGACGTGGAGCGCGACGCCGTTCCGGATCAGGGTGTGGACGACGCGGCCCTTGAAGGTGTCGGCGGCGACGGTGGTGGTGCCGCGCAGGTACAGGGGGTGGTGGGTGACGAGCAACTCGGCGCCGAGCGCGACGGCCTCGTCGGCGATCTCCTGCACCGGGTCGACGGCGAAGAGGACCCGGGTCACCTCGGTGTCCGGGTCGCCGCAGACCGGGCCGACGGCGTCCCACTGCTCGGCGCGCTCACGGGGCCACAGTCCGTCGAGCGCGGCGATGACGTCGGAAAGTACGGGCACGGGTGAAAGGCTACCTTCCACCTCCGGGCCTTCGCCCGGCCGCGTACCGGAGGCCGTGCGCGGGGGCGTGAGTGGGGGCGTGCGCGGCGGCGCCCGTGGGCGCGTGGACGGGCTCCGGGGCGGGTGGACGGGCTGCGGGGGCGGGTGCTTGCACACCGGGCGCCCCGTTTCAGCAGAATCGGTTCACCTCCACCCTTATGCGTGAAGGCGCTCAACTCGCGTTGTTCGGCCGGAAGTGCGAGGCATAACTTCGTCGCAGGAGGTGACCGAACCATGACTGCTTGTGCCGTGGAGGCGACCGCGGGAGACGGCGGTACGACCGGGCACACCGGCTTCGTGATCGCGGCCGACGGTGGCTACGGTGCGCGGCTCACCCGGCGGGCCGGCGGGGAGGGCGGCTGGTACCCGGAGCGCTGGACGCTGGACGGTCCGGAACCGTACGCCGTGGCCCTGCCCGGCACGGGGCCGGAGGAGCCCGGCACCCAGCTGCTGCCGCTCGCCGACGGGCGGGTGCTGGTCGCCCGCCGCGAGACCGGCGCGCACCGGCTCGCCCTGCTCTACCCCAGCGGGCCCGCCACCGGCGAACTCGCCCTGGGCACCGTCGACTCCGAGTGGCTCACGCTGCTCCCGCCCACGCCGGCCGGACACCTCGCGTACGGGCTGGTGGCCGGACCGGACCGGACGCAGGTCTGGCTGGTCGCGGGGGGCGGCGCGGACGGGCCCCGGCAGGTCGCCGAGGTGGACGGGCGGTGCTCCGGCGGGGTGTGGCTGGACCGCGAGGCGCGGCTGCTCGCCCTGGACCGCACCGAGCCCGGCGGCGCCCGCACCAAGACGGTCGTCGTCGACCTGGGGTGTTCCGGCGCGGTGTCGCCGCTCCTCCAGATCACCGAGGAGAGCGACGACCGGCTGCTGCTGGCCGACCCGGACAGCGGCCTGCTCCTGCTGCGGTCCGACGCTCCCGGCGAGGAGCGCCTCGGCTGGGGCGTGCTGGGCAGCAGCCTGCCGGTGCGGTTCCCCGAGGCGCTGCGCCCCGAAGGCGTGCGGCTCACCCCCTTCGCCGTGCAGCCGGGTCAGGTGCTGCTGCCGGAGAGCTGCGCGGTGGCACTGCGGGTGGACGGGCCGAACGGCACGTGGGCGGCGGTGTGGCGGCCCGCGCAGCGGACGTTGCGGCACGTGGCCGCGCCGCACGGCTGGCTCGCCGGGAGCGGGGTGTGGACGGCGGACGGCGAGCTGCGCCTGCCCTTCTCGACCCCCGGCACGGCGTGCGGGGTCGCGACCGTCGCGGCCGGGCCGGTCCCGGTGCGGGCCCCTGCGGCGGACCGGCACTCCCCCGCCCCGCCCGCTCCCCCGGCGGCGCCCCGGCCCGTGCCGCTCCAGCAGGCGCCGATGGCGCGGGGATGACCCGGGAGGGGGCCCGGGACGTGCGGGGCGGGTCGTCGCCCCCGGCCCGGGGGACGGCAGGTGACGATCGCGCAACCACGGGGCACGCCACGACCGGCGAGGCGCATACCGACGGGCGGACCGGGTAGCGGGGCTGACCGGGCGCGAGCCCAGACAGCGAACACCAGAGCACGGAGCGCCATCCTCATGTCCGACGTCGCACGGGAGAAGCCCGCACACGCCGAACCGGCCGCCGACTCCACCTCCTCGGGACACGGCAGACACCGGGGGCCGGCCGCCGAGGCGGAGGAACCTCAGCCCACGGCACCCGGTCCGGGCCGCCACCGCCGCACACCGGGCGAAGGCTGACGCTTCCCGGGTCCCGTCCGCCCGGGCACCGCCCTCCGGGGCACTGGACTTCTCAGGCCCCGGGCACCCCGTGCGCCCCTGCTCCGCTCCGGGCACCCGGGCCGAGGAGTTCGATGAGCGCGCCCAGCACCGGGGCGTCGTCGCGCTCGGCGGCGGTGACCTCCGCGCGGAGTACGCCCGGCGCCGGGCGACGGAAGGCGACCCGCAGGGTCTCGCCCGGGTAGGCGACACCGGTGAAGCGGGCGGTGCAACGCCGCACGCGAGTCACGTCACCCGCGCACTCGGTGTCGACGGCGGCCTTCAGGACGACGCCGTAGCTGCACAGGCCGTGCAGGACCGGGCGCGCGAAGCCGGCGCGGCGGGCGAAGTCGGGATCGGCGTGCAGCGGGTTGCCGTCGCCGCTCAGGCGGTAGAGGAGTGCCTGGTCCTCGCGGAGCGGGCGTTCCACCACCCGGTCCGGGTCTCCTTCGGGCGCGGGCGGGCGGCCGGACGGGCCCCGGGCACCGCCGAAGCCTCCCTCACCGCGGACGAAGACCTGCGCCTCGCTGGTCCACAACGGGCCCTCCGCGTCCGCCGCTTCGGCCCGGACCACGAGGACCGCGGCGCCGCCCTTGTCGTGCACGGCGGTCAGCGTGGACGTCCGGACGACGTCGCCGCTCACCGGCAGGGGGCGGTGGAGCGTGAGGTCCTGGCCGCCGTGCAGCACGGCGGCCAGATCGACGTCCACACCGGGCGCGGAGACGGCGTCCGCCCAGTCCATGGCGCCGCCCGCCACGGTGGCGAAGCCGGGCAGCACGTGCAGCCGGCTCTCCAGGGTGTAGCGGAGTTCGGCGGGGTCGGTGGCGGGGATCCCGGCGCCGACCCCAAGGTGGTAGAGCCGCACGTCCCGGTGGTCCCAGGTCAGCCGGGTGCTGCGGGGCCCTGCGGACAGGGCGCGGGGGACGTCGATCGGCATGTCCGGCGGCTCCTTCGGCGACGGGGCGGGCGGGGCCGGGAACCGAAGGCCCCGGGGGCGGGCGGTCAGGTGCGCAGGTAGGAGGCGCCGTTGAGGTCGAGGACGGTACCGGAACTCCATGCGGCCTCCGGGGAGGCCAGCCACCGCACGGCCGCCGCGATCTCCTCCGGCGCGGCCACCCGGCCGTACGGGCTCTGCGCACGGATGGCGTCGCCCTCCTCGCCGGTGAGCCGGTGGGCGACGCGTTCGGTGGCGAAGAACCCGGGGGCCACGGAGGCCACCGCGATGCCGTGCGGAGCGAGCGCGACGGCCAGCGACTGGCCGAGTGCGTGGACGGCCGCCTTGGTGGCCGCGTAGGCGGGGTGGTCGGGTTCGCCGCGGAAGGCGCCGCGCGAACCGATGTTGACGATGCGGCCTCCCCGCCCGGCCGCGATCATGTGCTGCGCCGCCTGGTGGGAGACATGAGCGGTGCCGAGCAGGTTCACGTCGGTGTGGCGGCGCCAGGCGTCCGTCCATTCCTCGAACGGCGTCCCGGCGGGCGGGTGCGGGGTGTTGACCGCCGCGTTGTTCACCAGAACGTCCACGCCGCCCAGCGCACCGGCGGCCTCGGTGACGAGTCGCCGCGCGCCCTCGGGGCCGGACAGGTCGGCGGCGAGCAGCGCGTGCCCGTCGCCGGGCAGCGCGCGCAACGTCTCCTCGGCGTCGGCACGCCGCGTTCCGTAGTGCACGGCGATCCGGTCGCCGTTCTCGGCGAAGGTGCGGGCGAGGGCGCGGCCCAGGCCGCGGGCGGCGCCGGTGACCAGCACGCGCCGGCCGGTGGCGGGAAACGGCTCGGGCGGGACGGGCACGTGTTCGGCTCCTCGGGTTTTCGGGACGTCGTCAGGACTTCCGGACGGTACGGCCGCCGGCGCCGGTCCCGGTCTCCGTCGCGGCGGCTTCGTCCGCTGCGGCTTCGGTGACGGCGTCGGACGCGGCTTCGGTGACGGCGTCGGCCGGTGCACCGGGGGTGGCGGCTGCGGCTGGCGGGGCGGGGCCGCGGTCGGCACGGGGCAGGGTGGTGATCATCAGCACCGCGCTTCCCAGCAGTATCCAGGCGCCGGTGCCGAACGCGAGCGCGTACCCGGCCGCCTCGCTCTCCGCGTCGGAGCCGTCGATGCGGGTGGCCGCGACCGTGGACAGCGCCGCCAGGCCCAGCGCGCCGCCCATCGTCCGCGAGGTGTTGACGAGTCCGGACACCAGGCCCGCGTCGCGCGGCTCGGCCCCCGCCGTGGCGACGGCGGCCAGCGGGGTGGCGGACAGACCGGCGCCGAGGGCCATGAGCACCCCGGGGCCGAGCACGGTCGTGAGGTAGTCGCCGCCGGCGTGCATCCCGGTCTGCCAGAGGTAGCCGGACGCGGCGGTGAGCGTCCCGGCCACGGCGAGCGTGCGGGCCTCGATCCGCTGCATCAGCACGGGGGCGAGCTTGGAACCCAGGACGATGCTGAGCGACTGGGGGATGAATCCCAGGCCGGCCTGGAGCGGCGTGTACCCGAGCGCGTTCTGCATGTACAGCGACATGAAGTACCACATGCAGAACATCGCCGCGCCGTTGACGAACATCGCCAGGTTGGCGGCCGAGACCGAACGCAGCCGGAAGAGCTTCAGCGGCACCAGCGGCGCGCGGGTGCGGGCCTCGACGGCGACGAAGACGCCGAGCACGGCCACGCCCCCGAACAGCGGCCCCAGGGCCTGCCCGGACGACCAACCGGTCGTCTCCGTCTGCACGATGCCGTACGCGACCGCTCCCAGACCGCTGGTGACCAGCAGAGCGCCCGGGAGGTCGAGGCGTCGCCGGCCACCCAGCCTGCTCTCGGTCACCCAGAGGGCGGCCGCGACGAGCACCAGCGCACCGACCGGCACGTTGATCAGCAGCACCCAGCGCCAGGACAGCGCGTCCGTGAGCACCCCGCCCACCAGGCCGCCCGCCGCGCCGCCGCCCGCGCCGACGGCCGTCCAGGTCCCGATCGCCCGGGTGCGGGCGGGGCCCTCCGGGAAGGAAGTGGTGAGGATGGTGAGCGTCGACGGGGCGAGCACGGCCGCGCCGACGCCCTGGGCCGCGCGGGCGGCGACGAGCTGCCAGCCGTCCTGAGCGAGGCCCCCGGCGAGGCTGGCGGCGACGAAGACCCCGAGACCGAGGAGGAACATCCTCTTCCGCCCGAAGAGGTCGCCGGCCCGGCCGCCGAGGAGCATGAACCCGGCGAAGGTGAGCGTGTAGGCGTTGAGCACCCACTGCAGGCCGGTCGCGCTCATGCCCAGGTCGCTGCGCATCGACGGCAGTGCGACGTTCACCACGGACACGTCCAGCACCACCAGGAACTGGCCTGCACACGCCGCGAGTACGACGGCCCACACGTGCGGTGGACGCTGCTCGCGGCGGCTCCGGCCAGCGGCGGAGGTGGTGGAACGGGTCGGGACCATGCGTGCCATCGTCGCACTGCGGTCCGGGATCCGGCATCGGGACATCCGCCCGCCCGCCCCCGGACCGCGGTCCTAGGACCTCTCCGGGGGCGGGCGGGCGACCCGGTTCAGACCTTGCGCCAGCGCGCCATCGCGAAGGAGAAGAGGCCGAAGAGCACCAGGCCGGCGGCGACCGCGACGAGCAGCCACGGACCGGCCGGGGTCTCGGCGAAGGTGCGCAGCGTGTCGTCGACGCCCTTCGCCTCGTCCGGGTCGAAGCTGAACGCCGCCTTGACGAGGAAGCCGCCCGCGACGGCGAAGACGGCGCCCCGGCAGACGCCTCCGACGACACCGAGCACGTCGACCACGTTGCGGGTGCGCCGCGACATGCCGGACACCCTCAGGTGCTCGCGGTACTTGCGCTGCACCGCGCGCAGGCCGATCCAGAGTCCGGCGCCGACCAGCCCCGCGCCGACGAGGCCCACGAGCCAGGGGCCGGCGGGCATCTCCATCACGCGGGCGGTGACGTCCTGGGACTGCTTGTCGCTGGACTGGCTGCCGCTGCGGTCCCCCGCCGCGTAGGCGAGAACGGAGGTGGATATCGCCGCGTAAAGGAGGAAACGGGCGGCGGACTGGAGTCGCTTGGACGTCTTCATGCCGTCCTTGCCGGTGGCCCCGACGACGGCCTCGGAGAGTCGCCACAGGGCCATGCCGGCCAGCCCGATACCCAGTGCCCAGATCACCGCGGAGCCGAACGGCCGCTGTGCGATGGCCTGCAGAGCTCCACCCCGGTCGGCCTGCTCCCCGGAGTCGCCGAAGGCGATCTGCAGGGCGAGCACGCCGACGAGGAGGTAGATCAGGCCGCGTGCGGCGAAGCCCCAGCGGGCGGCACCCTTCATCGCGGTGCTGTTCTTGGCCTGCCGCGCGGAACGCCGAGCGGAGCGTCTGCTGCGTCGCGCGGTCGAAGATGCGTTCATCTCATCCCTCCCGAGCGCCGTCTGCCCCGACCGCAGGCGGAGAAACGACCGCTCGGCCCCGGTCCGCTCGTGCGCGGCGATCGCCGGGAGGCTCAGTCCCAGCCGCGCGTGGAGACCTCCACACCACCGGTCAGGTAACGGGTGACCGCCGTCCGCATGCTGGGGACGGCCTCCGCCGGCTGCGGCAGCGCGCCGGCCGGCCACCAGCGCAGCGCGGCGTGCTTGTGCGGCTCGCGGTTCTCCGGTGCGCCCGTCCAGCGTTCGGCGGCGAAGACGACGGTGAGGAAGCCGTTCGGCGACTCGACACCGCTCCTGCCGTGCACGATGTGGGCGACCCGCAGGTCCTCCGGCGCGACGACGAGACCGGTCTCCTCCCGGAGTTCGCGGACGGCGGTGGCGGTGACGGCCTCGCCCGGGTCGGCCTTGCCGACCGGCAGGTCCCACAGGCCGCGCGCGAACTTGGCCCGCGGACCGCGCTGGAGCAGGAGCACCCGGTCGCGCGCCCTGTCGTGCACGATCACCGCCCCGACCAGCAGGGTCATGGAGTCGACGGCGGGCGGCAGCGGGGCGGGGGGTGTCTGTGTCACGTCGGGCAGTGTCTCGCGGGCACCGGCCGGAGCGCACCGGGTTTCGGCCGCACCGCGTCCGCGCACCCGCCCCGCGTGCCGGGCGCGCGTTCCGTACGGCAGCATGAGGCCCATGCACACCGCAGCCGCGCGGAATCCCGCGCCCCGGCCCGGCCCGGAGGTCATGGCCGCCTTCGAAGCGGCCAAGGGCTTCATGCCCGCCGACGAGGGTCTGGCCCTGTACGGCGCCGCCTCCGAAGCGGCACGGATGGGGCTGCCGTTGCTGGAGGTGGGCACCTACTGCGGGCGGTCCACCCTGCTGCTCGCGGACGCCGCGCGTGCGGCGGGGGTCACCGTGCTGACCGTCGACCACCACCGGGGCAGCGAGGAGCAGCAGCCCGGCTGGGATTACCACGACGCGTCGCTGGTCGACCCGGAGGTGGGGCGGATGGAGACGCTGCCGACGTTCCGGCGCACGCTGCACGCCGCCGGGCTGGAGGACCACGTCGTCGCGCTGGTCGGCCGTTCGCCGCAGGTCGCCGCGGTGTGGGGCGGCAGCCTGGGCCTGGTCTTCGTGGACGGGGGTCACACCGACGCGCACGCCGCCGCCGACTACGAGGGCTGGGCCCCGCACCTGGCCGAGCGCGGACTGCTGGTGATCCACGACGTGTTCCCCGATCCCGCGGACGGCGGGCAGGCGCCGTACCGGATCTACCGGCGGGCCCGGGAATCGGGTGCGTTCGCGGAGGTCGCGGCGACCGGCTCGCTGCGCGTCCTGCGCCGGACGGGCCCGGGCCTGTGACGGCTCCGCCGCCCCGCCGCCGTACGCCGCTCGTGGTGCTCGCGCTGCTGGTGCCGTTGTGCCTGGTGGGCGGGCTGGTGTGGCTCGCCCGGGACGCCGGGAACGGGGCGGGCGACCCGTCGGAGCCCGGTCCCGGACGGACCGGCGCCTCGCCCGGCCCCGGCGCGCGGAGCCCGAGCCCGGGTGCCACCGCGCGCAAGCCGCTCGCGGGGCGGACCGTCGTGATCGACCCCGGACACAACCCGGCCAACCACCGGCACCCGGAGAAGATGACCCAGCAGGTGGACATCGGCACCGGGAAGAAGGACTGCGACACCACCGGCACCGCGACGAACGAGGGGTATGCCGAGGCGGCGTTCACCCTGGACGTGTCCCGGCGGGCCCGCACCGCACTCGAGCGTCTCGGGGCGACCGTGCGGCTGACGCAGGACGGCGACCGCCCGTGGGGGCCGTGCATCGACGAACGCGCCACGATCGGCAACGAGGCGCACGCCGACGCGGCGGTGTCCGTCCACGCCGACGGCGCCGGCGAGGGGGACCGGGGCTTCCACGTCATCGCCCCGCGGCCGGTGCACGAGGGGAAGGCCGACACCAGGGGCGTGGCGCAACCGTCCGAACGCCTCGGACGCGCACTGGTGGCGGCCTTCGGTGAGGCGACCGGCACCCGGGTGTCCACGTACGCGGGCGGCGGGGACGGCCTGGTGAAGCGCGACGACCTCGGCGGGCTCAACCTCAGCAGGACGCCGAAGGTCTTCCTCGAGTGCGGCAACATGCGCGACCCGCGGGACGCGGCGCTGCTGACCGATCCGGCCTGGCGCGCACGCGCCGCGCGGGGGGTCGCGCAGGGCGTCGCGGCGTTCCTCACCGGGGAACGGCCGTGACCCGGTGAGGAACGCCGGGGCCCGTGGGACGACGCGTCGTCACCCCGGGGGACGGCCGCGCACAACGGATCGCGGTGCCGCCCGTACGATGGGGGCTCACCCCCGGCACAGGCGTCACATGCCACCGAAGACCACACAGACCGACTAAGGACCCCACGTTGAACATCCGCTCGCTCACCCGAGGCGACGGCGCGGTGATCGGAGCAGCACTGCTGCTGTTCATCGCCTCCTTCCTCGACTTCTACGCAGCCGACTGCGAAGGCAAATTCTGTGACGGCGTCGAGATGCCGAGCGCCTGGGACACGGAGCGGCTCGGGCTGGTCCTGCCGACGCTGTTCCTCGTCGGCATCCTGGCAGCGGCCCTGATCGTCGTGGGCCGGTTCGTGCCCCAGGTCAAGGTCGGCGGCCTGACCCTCTCCCAGTGGGGCGTTCCCCTCGCGGTCGCGTCGCTGTGGAGCTCGCTGTGGTCGCTCATCGTCGGCCCGGAGCAGGTGACGATGGGCATCGGGGCCATCCTCGGTCTGCTCGCCACGCTGGTGCTCGCCGCCGCGGCGGTGCTCACCGAGCAGGTTCCCGCGCTCAAGGCGTCGCTGATCCCCGCCGCCGGACCGCAGCCGGCCGGCCCGTACGGCCAGCAGCCGCCGGGTGGTTACGGCTACCCGGGCCAGCAGGCGCCGTACGGTCAGCAGCCGCAGCCCGGCGGCTACGGCTACCCCGGCCAGCAGGGCCAGCCCCAGCCGGGCGCCCCGCAGCAGCACGGCGTCCCGCAGCCGGGTCAGCCCGGCCAGCCCCAGCCGGTCCCCGGCCAGGGCCAGTCGCTCGGCGGCCAGCCGCAGCCGCAGGCCGCGCAGCAGACGGCTCAGCCGCAGCCGGCCGGCCCGGCTCCCGCTGCCGACTTCCAGCCGTTCTGGTTCGCCGTGCCCGTGAACCGGCCGCTGTTCCCGGAGGACGGTTCGCCGAACCCGGTCGCCGAACTGGCGCCGGGCACCTGGTACCTGGCGGTCGAGCAGCGCGGCCAGGCGCTCGTCGCGCAGACGCAGGACGGCCGCCGCGGGGTCCTGCAGGACACCTCCGGCATCCAGCGCGGCTGATTCCGGGAGCCGCACCGGCATCTCGATTCCCGGTCCGGTCAACACCGTTGACCTGCCGAAACGGCCCCTCACCCGTCCGGGTGGGGGGCCGTCGTCGTCGGCATGCGCACAACAGTGCGTTTGGCGGCGCCGATTCCGGTTATCCGCTCGTTATGTCAACCGTGACGAGACGTTCCGGAGCCAGCACGGCAGGGGTCGCCCTGCAGATCATCGCCGACATCCTCGCCGGGATCATCGCCCTCTGGATCGCGCTGTACCTGCTCGAGGCCAACCCGTCGAACGAACTGGTCGACGGCCTGCACGACGCCGCACGCTGGCTCGCCGGCTGGTCCTACGACCTCTTCCCGATCGAGACCGACTGGCTGAACGTGCTGGTCAACTACGGCATCGCCGCAGCCGCCTACCTGTTGATCGGTCACGGGCTCGCCTCCCGCCTCCGCCGGGCCTGAGCCCTCTCGCTCCCACCCCCCCACGGGCAGCACCCCCACACCGACCGCCGGGCCGCGCCTCCCACCCCCCACCGCGACCCGGCGGTCGCCTTCGTGTCTCCTCCGCCGGGTGGCCGGGGCACGCCCGGTCGGGGCTCCGCGCCCTCGTGGACGGAGGCTGCCTCTCCCCCCCCGATTCCGCTTCCGCCGCCGCGGCGTTCAGCCGTGCGGTGCGAAGACCGTCCGCTGGGCACGGGCCAGGGACGGCCCGAAGAGGCGTGCCAGGGGCCGGGCCGGGATGCCGGCGCGTTCGTGCGGCTCGGCGACGGCGGCCAGCCACGCGGGCATGAACCGCAGCGTCCAGCCGGGGGCGGTGCGGCGCATGTGGGTCGCGAAGCCCTTCCACGCGGCGGCGTCCAGCACGGGCGCGAGGCGCCCGGTCAGCTCCCGCTCCTCGTCGGCGGCGTGCGCGGCGAGCCGTTCGTGCACCTCACGGGTCCGGGCGGCCAGGTCGACGGCGGTCGCCGGGTCGGCGTCGAGACGGTGGACGGCCTCGTGCCAGACGTGCAGCGCCTTCGCCAGCTCCTCGTGTTCGGCGTCGAGCAGGGCGAGCGCCTCGGGGTCGCCGCCCCGCTCGCGCAGCAGCGGCCACAGGTGGGCGTCCTCGCCCCCGTGGTGGTGCTCGATGATGTGGAACACCCGCTCGACGTAACGCCGCAGCGCGGCGGTGCGGGAGGCGTCCGGCGTCTGCGCCAGCTCGTCGGCGACGGTGGCGAGGCGGTCCAGGTCGTGGACCATCGCGCGGTGGGCCAGCACCATCGTCAGGTGTGCGGGCGGCAGGACGGTGGACGGCTGCGACGGCTGCGACGGCATGGGCACTCCTCGTTCGCCGGATCTGCGCGGAAGCGGGGGCCGCGCCTCGACGTCCCATCGTGCCCCGCAGACCTCAGGTGTTCGCCCGGAATCCCCCGCCCGCAGCACGGCCGCTCCGGCCTCCCCGGGGAGGCCGGAGCGGCCGTGCTGCGGGGCGCACGTTCAGCAGCAGTTCGGGGTGAGGCCCGTGGGGAGGTCGTCGGCTCCGAAGACGGCGGTGGTGGCGGGGTCGCCGCCGAGAGCGGCGACGGCGAGGAGGACGGAGCCGGCCGTCCACGCGGTCTGCTCCCGGGGCCAGACCGCGTCGTCCTCGAAGACGTAGCCCGTCCAGTACATGCCGTTGTCGGCGCGCAGGTGCTGCATCCAGCGCAGCACGTCCAGCGCACGGTCGGACTCGCCGACGGCCCACAGGGCGAGGGCCAGTTCGGCGCTCTCCCCGCCGGTGACCCAGGGGTTGGGGACCACGCAGCGCACACCCAGGCCGGGGACGACGAAGCGGTCCCAGCCGTCCTCGATGCGCTGCTTCGCGGCCGTGCCGCGCACGGCTCCGCCGAGGACGGGGTAGTACCAGTCCATGGAGTAGCGGTCCTTGTCGAGGAACCGCTCCGGGTGGTGGCGGACGGCGTGGCCGAGCCAGCCGGCGGCGAGTTCCCAGTCGGGCTGCGGCTCCTCGCGGTGGTCGGCCAGCGCGAGCGCGCAGCGCAGCGCGTGGTGCACGGACGAGCAGCCGGTGAGCAGCGCGTCGGCGACGGGCGTGCCGTCGGGCTCGCGTTTCCAGCCGATCTGGCCGCCGGGCTGCTGGAGGGCGAGGACGAACTCGACGGCCCGGGCGACGACCGGCCACATGCGGTCGGCGAAGGCGTCGTCACCGGTGGCCAGGTAGTGGTGCCAGACGCCGACCGCGACGTAGGCGCAGAAGTTGGTCTCCCTGGCCCGGTCGGTGGGGCGGGCGGCGTCGCCGTCGTGGTAGGCGGCGTACCAGGAGCCGTCGGGGAGTTGGTGGTCGGCGAGCCAGCGGTACGCGGCCTCGGCCCGGAGGTGCTCGCCCGCGGCGTCGAGCGCCATCGCGGCCTCGACGTGGTCCCAGGGGTCGAGGTGGTGCCCGCGGAACCAGGGAACGGCGCCGTCCTCGCGCTGCACGGCGGCGATGCCGCGGACGGTCGCGGCGGCCTGCTCGGCGGTCAGGACACCGGGGAGGACGAGCCGTTCGGTGCGTCCGGGGCTCGTCACGCGCCCGCCTCCTCGCCACCGGCGGCGGCGACCGGCAGGTGCGGCTTGGTGGCGTAGGCGACGAAGCTCTTGCCGATGAGGGGGTCCAGGGCGCGCTCGGCGAGGCGGGTGACCGGCGGGCGCTTCATGATGTCCCAGACCAGCAGCTTGTGGTAGGCGCGGACCGGAAGCGGAGCGTCGTCGCCGTCGCGGTGCACTCCGAACGCGCACTTGAGCCACCAGTACGGCGCGTGCAGGCCGTGCGCGTGGTGGGTGCCGTACGGGCGGAGCCCGGCTTCCCTCATGCGCGCGAGGAGTTCGGTGGCGCGGTAGATGCGGATGTGGCCGCCCTCGACCTCGTGGTAGGCGTCGCTGAGCGCCCAGCACACCTTCTCCGGGCCGTAGCGGGGCACGGTCACGGCGATGCGTCCGCCGGGGCGCAGCACCCGCACCATCTCGGCGAGCACGCCCTTGTCGTCGTGGATGTGCTCCATGACCTCGGAGATGATCACGACGTCGAAACGGTCGTCGGGGAACGGCAGGGCGAGGGCGTCGCCCTCCATCGCGGTCGCGGTCGCACCGGCCGGTGCCTCGCCCGCCTCCGCCATGGCGGCGAACCACGTGGCGACCTCGCGGATCTCCTCGGCGTTCCGGTCCAGCGCCACCACGCGTGCCCCGCGGCGGTAGCACTCGAAGGCGTGCCGTCCGGCGCCGCATCCGAGGTCGAGCACACGGTCCCCGGGGGCGAGCGGGAAGCGGGAGAAGTCGACGGTCAGCACGGTGGTCTGCCTCTTCTTTCGGCGGTGCGGGCGCCGCCCTCGCGGCGGTGGCGGGACGGTACGGCGGTGGAGTGGCACGGTGCGGGGGGAACGGTTCGGCGGGAGGGTCGGGAGGGGCGCGCGACTGCAGGGGCCGGGACGCCTCGGTCAGCGGCCCCCGTCCCGGGTGACGGGCGACCCGGCACCGGCGCTCGCGGCGACCGGCGCGGCGGCAGGCGCGACCGGCGCGGCGGTCGCGGCCCGCCCGCCCGTGTGCGCGGGGACTCCTCGGGCGAGCGCGGCACGGTAGTGCGCGACGGTGCCGCGCGCGGCCTGCTCCCAGGTGAAGCGTTCCAGCACGCGGGCCCGTCCGGCGGCCCCGATCCGGGCGCGGAGCCCGGGATCGCGCAGCAGGCGGCCGAGCGCGGCGGCGAGGGCGCCGGAGTCGCCGGGCGCCACCGCCAGGCAGGTCTCGCCGTCCGGGCCGGCGACCTCCGGCAGCGCGCCGCCGGTGGTGGCGACGAGCGGCGTGCCGGTCGCCATGGCCTCGGCGGCGGGCAGCGAGAAGCCCTCGTACAGCGACGGGACGCAGGCGACCTGGGCGCCGCGTACGAGGTCGGCGAGCTCGGCGTCGCTGATGCCCTTGACGAACCGGACGGCGTCCTGGAGCCCGTGCTCCGCCAGGGCCCGGGCGACGGGGCCCTTCTCGGGGCGGCGGCCGACGACGACCAGGTGCGCGTCCGGATTCCCGGCGCGCACCTCGGCGAGCGCCTCGACCAGGTGGACCAGGCCCTTCAGCGGCACGTCGGCACTGGAGGTGGTGACGATGCGGCCGGGCACTTCGGGCACCGCGGGGTCGGGGGCGAAGAGCCGGGTGTCGGCGCCGATGTGCACGACGTGGACGCGGTCGTCGCGCACGCCCAGGTGGTCGGTGATCTCGCGGCGCGAGGAGCCGGAGACGGTCAGCACGGACGGCAGCCGGCGGGCCACCCGGCCCTGCATCCGCGTGAATCCGTACCAGCGCCGTACGGACGCCCGGCGGCGCCGCGTGGGAGCGGCGTCCAGCTCGAGGCGCCGGTCGACGGTGATGGGGTGGTGGACCGTGGTGACCAGGGGCAGGCCGAGCCGTTCCAGACCCAGCAGGCCGTAGCCGAGCGTCTGGTTGTCGTGCACAACGTCGAACGCGCCGTGGCGCGCGGCGAGATGGCGGCGGGCGCGGAGGGAGAAGGTGAGCGGCTCGGGGAAACCGCCGGTCCACATGGTGGCGACCTCCAGCAGGTCGATCCAGTCGCGGAACTCCTCGCGGCGCGGCGTGCGGAACGGGTCGGGCTGCCGGTACAGGTCCAAGCTGGGCAGCTCGGTGAGCGTGACGCCCTCGTCGAGTACCGGATACGGCTGCGCGCCGATCACTTCGACGTGGTGCCCGAGCCGGACGAGTTCCCGCGAGAGGTGGCGTACATACACGCCCTGGCCGCCGCAGAACGGGTTCCCCTTGTAGGACAGCAGCGCGATTCTGAGCGGCCGTCCGCCGTCCTCGGCAAGCGGCCCTCCGGTGGGTCCGTGAGCGCGAACAGCGGTGTCGTGCACGGCCTCTGCGGTCATTCACGACCCCCTTCGTCACTGCGCTCTCGCCGGAGCGTAACCGCTCGCGCTAGGGTGGAACAAGTTTCAGGTTTGTTCCGCCCGCCTCCGCCCGCGGCGCTCGCCGCCGGGCACGTTCCCAGAATCTACCGGCCGGTCACTTTCCCGGGGCGGCCACAGCGGGTGATACGCACCACGAGGTCACGAGAGTCGCGAGAGCACGAGAGCCACCAGGGGGACGGCATGACGGCACGGGCGAAGCCGCCCGCGGCGGCGCGCACCGCGCGGCAGGAGGAGCGGCGGCGGCGCATCCTGGAGGCCACCGAACGGCTGGCCCGCCGGGGCGGGTTCGACGCGGTGCAGATGCGCGAGGTGGCGGAGCTGTCGGAGGTCGCGCTCGGCACGCTGTACCGCTACTTCCCCTCCAAGGTCCACCTGCTCGTCGCGACCATGCACGCCCAGCTGGAACAACTGCACACCGCCCTGCACCGGCACCCGCCCGCCGCCCAGGACCCGCCGGCACGGGTCGCGGAGACCCTGATGCGCGCCTTCCGGCAGCTGCAACGGGAGCCGCTGCTCGCCGACGCGATGGTGCGCGCCCTGAACTTCGGCGACCGCTCGGTGTGCGGCGAGGTCGACGCCGTGTCGGAGCTGACCACGGCGATCGTCCTGGACGCGATGGGTACGACCGGCGAGCCGTCGCCGCGTCGGCTCTCGGCAGTCCGCGTCGTGGGTCACACCTGGCACTCGGCGCTGGTCTCCTGGCTCTCCGGCCGCGCCTCGATCGCCCAGGTCACGGAGGACGTCGAGACCGTGTGCACGCTGCTCGCCGCGGACGGCACCGACAGCGCCGGGGGCGCCTCCGGGGGGCCCGGTTAGAGTGGACGCGGAAGTGAACGCCTTCGATCGGGGGAAGCCGGTGCGATTCCGGCGCTGACCCGCAACCGTGAAGGTGCCCGTGTGCACGTGCGTACGTCCCCGGTGGGGGCGGAGGACGTGACGCCGGGCCCCTGAGCCGGAGCGCCCGGTCGCAGGCGAGGCTCCCGGAGCCGCACGGCGCGGCGCCGGCACCCCAGGGCGCCCGGCGCGGCGGGCGGCCCCGGCACCGTCGAGGTATGCGGAGCTGAGCCCGGTGTGCCGTCACACGTCGCGAGACGCGCGGACAGGTGCGGGGCGCGCGGCTGCGTGGACCACCCACCGTGTGAAGGCTCACCGAAAGGCACCGTCATGTTCCTGCGCCGCAGCGCAGCGGCCCTCGCCGCCACCACCGTGCTCTGTGCGGTCGCAGCCCCCCTGGCGGCCGCGTCCCCCGTCACCGCGCCGGGCGGCGCACCGGCGGCCGCCGGCAAGGGCGACGCCGGCCTGCACGGCGAGGCCGACCCGACGTACGACGGTGTGTGGCGGCAGTCCCTCGCGCTGCTCGCCCAGGACACCGCCGGGGTCACACCGGCGAAGAAGTCCGTGGGCTGGCTCGCCGCGCAGCAGTGCGACGACGGCTCGTTCGCCTCCTACCGGGCCGACCCCGGCGCGCCGTGCGGGAAGAAGACCGTCGCCGACACGAACGCCACCGCGGCAGCAGTGCAGGCGCTGTCGGTGCTCGGCGGTCACGGCGACGCCGTGGGCAAGGCCGTGGACTGGCTGAAGTCGGTGCAGAACGACGACGGCGGCTGGGGCTACAACCCCGGTTCCCCGTCCGACGCCAACTCGGTGTCCGTGGTGATCGGCGCGCTGGAACAGGCCGGACAGGACCCGGAGCGGACGACCGCCGGGAAGAAGGACGCCACCCCCTACGACGCC
Organism: Streptomyces sp. CNS606; assembly: GCF_000426325.1. NCBI lineage: Bacteria > Bacillati > Actinomycetota > Actinomycetes > Kitasatosporales > Streptomycetaceae > Streptomyces > Streptomyces sp. CNS606. Next base: position 82,825 of record NZ_AUFD01000008.1, on the reverse strand, counting down.
CTGCTCGGCCTCCGGCTCGGCTGCGACGCGAAGGCGGGCGAGCGCGGGGCGTTCGCCTACCAGCCCGACAAGAAGGGCGCACTCGCGCCCAACACCGACGCGACGGCGGCCGCCACACTGGCCGGCGAGGGTGACGGATTCGTCGTCGAGCCGCTGGAGCAGGACGAGAACGAGGCCGTCGAGGCGCTCGCCTGCGGCGGAGGCGGCGGCGACCGCAAGGACCCGGAGGACGCCGCGGAGGCGGGCGCCGCGTACCTCACGGGCGTGCTGAAGAAGAACGACTGGCACCTGATGTCGGCCCTCCCCGGCTCGGAGGACCAGCCGGACTACGGCAACACGGCCGACGCGGTGCTCGCGCTGGCCGCCGGCGGCCACGGCGACGCCGCGCGTTCCACGGTCGGCTGGCTGGAGAAGCACCACGGCGACTGGGACGAGCACGCCTCGTCGCCCGCCGCACTCGGTCAACTGGTCCTCGCCGCGCACGCCACCGGCACCGACCCGCGCGACTTCGGCGGCACCGACCTGGTGAAGCGGCTCAACGCGACCGGCCCGGAGCCGGCGGCGGTGGAGGAGCCGAAGTCCCAGGCCGAGGAGGAGAAGGAGGACGACGGCGACACCGTCACGCTCGTCTCCACGGTGGCCGCGTTCCTGGTGGCCGGCATCGGCATCGGCATCCTGCTGAGCGGACGCGGGAAGCGGAAGCAGTGAGCGGTCTGCTGCCCCGCCGGGCCGGCGGGGGAAGCGGCCCACGGCGGCGGGCTCCGCTGCGGGCGCTGGTCGCGGCGGTGCTCGGGGCCGGGATGCTGGTGTCGGCGGCCGTACCGGCGCAGGCCGCCGGGTACCGGTACTGGTCGTTCTGGGAACGCACGGACAGCGCCTGGACGTACGCGCGTCAGGGCCCGGCCGCGCTCCGGCCGGCCGACGGCGACGTGCTCGGCTTCCGCTTCTCCGTCAGCGAGAACTCCGGGGACGCGGCGAAGCCGCGCGGCCCCGCCGGCTTCCAGGAGATCTGCGGCGGCACGGCGGCCGAGGACGGCACCAAGCGGATCGCCCTCTCCGTCGACTTCGGCACCGCCGAGGACGCCCCGAGCGGCGAACGGCCGCCGGAGAGCCGGACGGCCTGCGCGCGGGTCGCGGAGGACGCCACGGCCGCCGACGCGCTCGCCGCCACGATGAAGCCGCTGCGCTACGGCTCGTCCGCGCTGCTGTGCGCCATCGACGGCTACCCCGGGCGCGGCTGCGGCGAGGAGGTGTCCGCGGACGGCGCCCCGGAGTCGCAGCCGGAGCCGGGCTCCGGCGCGGCGGACGCCGACGCGCGGGACGGCGACGACGGCGGGACGGCCGTCGGCGTGGGTGTCGGCGTGGGCGTGGTCGTCGCTCTGGCGGCGGGCGCGTTCTGGCAGACCCGACGCCGCCGCGACTGAGGACGTGCCTCCCGTGCCCTCCCCCGCCGACCGGTCTCCCGGCCCGCGCCCGACCCCGCGTCGCGGCGCGGCGTGGGGCGCGGCGTGGGGCACGGCGTGGGGCACGGCGCTGCGCGCGCCGCGGGCGTCGCGGAGCAACGCCCTGCACGCCGGGGCGTGGTGGCTGTGGGCGCTGGGGCTGGCCGTGGCCGCGTCGCGGACGACGAACCCGCTGCTCCTGCTGCTGCTGGTCGCCGTGGCCGGCTACGTCGTGGCCGCCCGGCGCACCGACTCGCCGTGGGCCCGCTCGTACGGCGCCTTCCTCAAGCTGGGGCTCCTGGTTCTGACGATCCGGCTGCTGTTCGCGTTCGTGCTCGGTTCGGCCGTGGGCGGCACCCACGTTCTGGTCACCCTGCCCGAGGTGCCGCTGCCCGACTGGGCGCAGGGCGTACGCATCGGCGGGAGGGTGACGGCGGAGGGCATGCTCTTCGCGCTGTACGAGGGCCTCAAGCTGGCCACCCTGCTGGTGTGCCTGGGTGCGGCCAACGCGCTGGCGAACCCGGCGCGACTGCTGAAGTCCCTGCCGGGCGCGCTGTACGAGGTGGGCGTCGCCGTCGTCGTGGCGATGACGTTCGCGCCGAACCTGGTGGCGGACGTGCTGCGGATGCGCGCCGCGCGACGGCTGCGCGGCCGGGACGACCGGGGCGCGCGGGCACTGCTCCAGGTCGGACTGCCCGTGCTGGAGGGCGCGTTGGAGCGCTCGGTGGCGCTGGCCGCCACCATGGACGCCCGCGGTTACGGCCGCACGGCGCAGGTGCCGCCCGGGGTACGACGCCTCACCGCCGCCCTGACCCTCGGCGGCCTGCTCGGCGTCTGCGCGGGCAGCTACGCGCTGCTGTCCGCGACCGGTGCGGTGTACGGCACCCCGCTGCTGGCCGGAGGGCTGCTGATCGCGGTCGTCGGCTTGCGGCTGGGCGGGCGCCGCAGTCTGCGCAGCCGGTACCGGCCCGACGTGTGGGGGCTGCGCGCGTGGCTGGTGGCGGGCTCCGGCGCGGCGGTGGCAGCACTCACCGTCTGGGCGGGCGCCGAACTGCCCGCGGCGATGCACCCGCCGGTGGTGCCGCCGACCGTACCGCCGCTGCCGCTGTGGCCCGCGGCCTCCGTCCTGCTCGGCCTGCTCCCGGCGTTCGTCGCGCCGCTGCCCGCCGGGAGGAACGGCCCGGGCACCGGGGCGCGCGGCGCCGGAGAGGAGGCCGCACCGGAGACCGGGGCGGCGGAGACCGCCGGCCGACTGCGCCCGTCACGCCCACGCCCCGGCACCCGCGCGGACGCGACGCGACGCGCGGCCCGCGAGCCGGCCCCGTACCCCGAGGAGCCTTCCCAGTGATCCGCTTCGAGCAGGTCGGCGTCACCTACCAGGACGCGTCGCGGCCCGCGCTGCAGGGTGTGGACCTCACCGTCCCCGAGGGAGAACTGTGCCTGCTGGTCGGCCCTTCGGGTGTCGGCAAGTCGACTCTGCTGGGCACCGTGTCCGGACTCGTCCCGCACTTCACCGGCGGCACGCTGCACGGCCGGGTCACGGTCGACGGACGCGACACCCGCACGCACAAGCCCCGTGAACTGGCCGACGTGGTCGGCACGGTGGGCCAGGACCCCCTGGCCCACTTCGTCACCGACACCGTCGAGGACGAACTCGCCTACGGCATGGAGTCGCTGGGCCTCGCGCCGGAGGTGATGCGGCGGCGCGTCGAGGAGACCCTGGACCTGCTGGGCATCGCGGCACTGCGCGAACGGCCGCTGACCTCGCTGTCCGGGGGCCAGCAGCAGCGGGTGGCGATCGGCTCCGTCCTCACCCCGCACCCCCGGGTGCTGGTGCTCGACGAGCCGACCTCCGCGCTCGACCCGGGCGCGGCGGAGGAGGTGCTGGCCGTGCTGCAGCGCCTGGTGCACGACCTGGGCACGACGGTGCTGCTGGCCGAACACCGCCTGGAGCGGGTGGTGCAGTACGCCGACCAGGTCCTGCTGCTGCCCGAACGCGGGGCGACGCCCCTGCTCGGCACCCCGGCGGCGCTGATGGCCGACTCGCCCGTGCGCCCTCCCGTGGTGGACCTGGGCCGGCTGGCGGGCTGGTCCCCGCTTCCCCTCTCCGTCCGCGACGCGCGCCGCCGTGCCGCCCCGCTCCGGGAACGACTGGCGGCGTACGCCCCCACGCCGGACTCCCGCACGCCCGAACCCGCCACGCCGGGCTCCAGCACGCCGGACGGGGCCGTGTCCCGGGAGCCGGGCGAGGGCCCGGCACCCGCAGGGGCGGGCGGCACGGAGTCGCCGGTCCCCGCGGCCGTCTCACCCCGGGGCCCGGCACGGTTCCTGTCGTTCCGCCGCCGACGCGGCGCCCTTCCCGGACCGCCGTCGGCTCACAAAGGCCCACGCCCCGGAGACGGAGCGGCCGCCCAGGCCGTCGGGATCACCGTGCGACGCGGGCGGGCCGAAGTGCTGCGCCGGCTCGACCTCACCGTGCGCGCCGGGGAGACCGTGGCGCTGATGGGCCGCAACGGAGCCGGCAAGTCCACCCTGCTGCGCACCCTGGTCGGCATGCACGAACCGGCCGCCGGCGCGCTGCACGTCGGCGGCGCCGTCCCGCACCGCACGCGCCCCTCGGCACTGCTGCACCACGTCGGGCTGGTCCCACAGGACCCCCGTGACCTGCTCTACGCGGACACCGTCGCCGCGGAGTGCGCCACCGCCGACCACGACGCCCGCGCGGCCGACGGCACCTGCCGGAACCTGGTCGAACGGCTGCTGCCCGGCGTTCCCGGGGACACCCACCCCCGCGACCTGTCCGAGGGGCAGCGGCTGGCCCTCGCGCTCGCGGTGGTCCTCACCGCCGCGCCCCCGCTGGTGCTGCTCGACGAGCCCACCCGCGGCCTGGACTACGCGGCCAAGGCCCGGCTGGTGGGGGTGCTGTGCGAGTTGGCCGGCGCGGGCCACGCCGTCGTACTGGCCACCCACGACGTCGAACTGGCCGCCGAGATCGCCCACCGCGTGGTGATCCTGGCCGACGGGGACCTGGTCGCGGACGGCCCGGCCGCCGACGTGGTCACCGCCTCCCCCGCGTTCGCCCCGCAGCTGGCCAAGGTGCTGGCGCCGCAGCGGTGGCTGACGCTGCGGCAGGTCCGTGACGCGCTCGCCCGGTCCGGCGGAGGTGCCGTATGACCCGCGCCGGTGCACGGGGACGTCAGGACGTACCGGCGCGGAAGGGCGGGCGGGCCCGGAAGGACGTACCGGCGCGGAAGGACGCACAGGTCCGGCCCGTGCGGCTGGGGCCGCGTGCGGTGGCCGCGCTGGTGCTCGTCTCCGCGATCGGCCTGGCCGCGATCGGATGGCCGCTGCTCGCCGACGCGCGGTCGGACCTGGTCCGCGCCGCCGCCGACGCGCCCTGGCTGTTCGCCGCGCTGCTGCCGCTGCTGCTCGCCGTGGCCGTCGCGACCGTCGCCGACTCCGGGCTCGACGCGAAGGCCGTCGCCATGCTGGGCGTCCTGGCGGCCGTGGGCGCCGCGCTGCGTCCCCTGGGGGCGGGCACGGCGGGACTGGAGCCGATGTTCTTCCTGATGGTGCTCTCCGGCCGGGTCCTCGGACCCGGGTTCGGGTTCGTGCTGGGCGCCGTGTCGATGTTCGCGTCCGCGCTGCTGACCGGCGGCGTCGGGCCGTGGATGCCGTACCAGATGCTCTGCATGGGCTGGGTGGCGATGGGCGCCGGCCTGCTTCCGGGACCGGACACCCTGCGCGGACGGCGGGAGCTGTGGATGCTGGCGGGGTACGGCGCGGTCAGCGCCGTCCTCTACGGCACCCTGATGAACCTCCAGGGCTGGGCGATCTACAACACCGGCCTGCCCCCCGGCCTGGCCTTCGAGCCGGGGGCGCCGGTACAGGAGAACCTGGCTCACTTCACGGCGTTCGTGCTGGCCACCTCGCTCGGCTGGGACCTGCCCCGCGCGCTGCTGTCCGCCGTGCTGACCCTCGTGCTGGGCGCGCCGCTGCTCAAGGCGCTGCGCCGCGCCACCCGCCGCGCCGCCTTCGACGCCGCGGCCGCGTTCGAGGCACCCGCGACCCCCCGCGGCCGGTAACCGGAGGCACGGACGTGCGCCCCGGGTGGATACTGCCGCGATGCCCACCGACGACCCGCGCTCCGCCTCCGGGTTCACCGACGCCGACGCCGCCGCTCTCTACGACGTGCTGTGCCCGTGGGACGCCCGGCGGTGGCCGGGCGACGCCTTCTACGAACCGCTCGTCCTGGCCGCCGACGCGGTCCTGGACGTGGGCTGCGGCACGGGCGCCATGCTGCACGCCGCCCGGCGGCACGACCACACCGGCCGCCTGACCGGCCTCGACCCGGACCGCGCGTCACTCGAGCGGGCCCGGCGCCGCACGGACGTGGAGTGGGTGCGCGGCACCGCCGCCGAGGCCGCGTGGGACGCCGAGTTCGCGCTGGCCGTCATGACCGGCCACGCGTTCCAGTGCCTGGTGTCCGACGACGAGTTGCGCGCCTCGCTCGCGGCGGTGCGCACCGCCCTGCGGCCGGGCGGGCGCTTCGCCTTCGAGACCCGCCACCCGCAGGCCCGCGCGTGGGAGCGATGGAGTCCGGAGCACGCGACGGAAGTGGTGGACGCCCTCGGCCGCCGGCTGCGGGTGTGGCACGAGACGCTCTCGGTCGGCGACGGAGTCGTCACCTTCACCGAGACGACGGCCACGCCCGGCGGGCGGGTGCTGCGCCGCGCGACCACCGCGCTGCGCTTCCTCGAACCGGCCGCGCTCGACGCCCTTCTGCGCGCGGCGGGCTTCACCGTCGAGGCGGTGTACGGCGACTGGGACCGCGGCCCGGTCACCGCGGAGAGCCGCGAGATCGTCACCGTCGCCCGCCGCCCGTGACCGCCGCCCGCCGCCCGTGACCGCCGACGCGGTCCGGGACGCCCCGTTCGGCGGAGGCGGGGCGTGGGCTCGCCGCCGGGCGGCCGGCGCGGTGTGAGGATGGGCCGATGGACGACGGCACGCGGAGAGCCGGGAGCCGGACCGGCGGCGCCGATCCTGCGGCGGAGGTGCCGCGGGAGCGGCTGATCACCCTGACCGACGGGGTGGTGGCCATCGCCCTGACTCTGCTCGTCCTCGACATCCGGGTGCCCAAGGGGCTGAGCGGGCGCGAACTGGACGCCGCGCTGGACGACGTGTGGTCGCAGATCGCGACGTTCCTGCTGAGCGCGGTGGTGATCGCCGTGTTCTGGCGGGCGCACCACGTCTCGATGCGCCGCGCGGTACGGATCGACTCAGCTCTGTTCTGGCTGAACATCGCGTTCCTGGTGCTGGTCTCGCTGATCCCCTTCCCCACCTCGGTCCTGGAGGACTACTCGGACCGGACCGTCGGGCCCGGCCTGTACGGGACGGTCGTCGGGCTCGCGGCGCTGCTGCTGTACGCGATGGAGGCGCACATCCACCGTTCCACAGGTGTCGCGAGCCTGCGCAGCGTCCCGCTCCCGGCTCAGGCGGTGGTGTTCCTGGTCTCCGTGGGCATCGCGGTCGTCTCGCCCCTCGCCGCCCTGTGGAGCTGGGCCGCGACCGTGCCGCTGGCCTGGGCCGCCGACCGGTACGCGAGCCGCGCCGACCGTACGGGGACCGGTCAGCCGTAGCCCTTCCGCCCCGGGCGCCGGTGCGGGGACCGGAGCGGTGGAGGACGCGGAAGCGGTCGGGGGCGTGGCGTCCGGGTCGTCGAGAAGGCGTCCGGCGGGCAGACCGCGGAGCCGGAAGAGCACGCGCTGCAGCCCGTATCCGGCGGCGACGACGACCGCTCCGCCGAAGGCGTCCAGCAGGTAGTGGTTGGCGGTGGCCATCACCACGTAGGTGGTGAGCAGCGGGTAGGCGACGCCGAGCGCCCGCAGCAGCCGGTTGCGGGTCATGGACACGAGGACCACCCCGCACCACAGCGACCAGCCGACGTGCAGCGAGGGCATGGCCGCGTACTGGTTGGACAGCGCCGTGAGCGCGCCGAAGTCGGGGTCGGAGAGGTCCTGCGGGCCGTGCGCGGTGTCCACGTAGCCGAGCCCGGGCATCAGCCGCGGCGGGGCGAGCGGGTAGAGCCAGAAGCCGACCAGGCCGAGGAGCGTGGCGAAGCTGAGGGCCGTGCGGTGTCTTCGGTACTCCCCCGGCCGGCGCAGGTAGAGGATCACCAGCAGGGTGACGGGCACCGCGTAGTGCAGCGACTGGTAGTAGACGTTGCAGAGGGTCTCGAGCCACGGATGGGCGACGGCGAAGCGGTTGAGGGCGTGCTCCCAGTCGAGGAGGAGCACTCCTTCGACGTCGAGGATCTCCAGCCCGTGGCCCTCGGCCGTGCCGCGGGTGTCGGGGGCGTGGCCGCGGATGACGGAGTAGACCCAGTACCCGACGCGGATGAGCAGCAGCTCCAGCAGCAGGCTCGGGCGGCTCAACGGCCCGGTGCGCACCGGGTCGTTCCAGGAGGGCGAGTCACGGGTGAGGAAGGGAACCGCGCCGGCGGTCAGCAGGGCGACGATCAGCGGCGCGTGGTCCCCGACCGCCATCAGCGGCGGGACGTGCGGCAGCAGGGCGCTGCCGTCCAGTGTCATCACCGCGACGACCAACACGGGCCACATCACCCGGTCGCCGCTGCGCCGGCCGATCCGGCCGGCCACGGCGAGCAGGATCCAGAGCTGCTCGTGCTGCCAGGCCGCGGGCGACACGGCGACCGTCGCGCAGCCGGTGACCGCGGCGGCGAGCAGCGGCTGACCGTCCCGGACGTAGAGCGCGGCACGGCGCACGGCCAGCCAGGCGACACCGGCGGCGAGCGCGGCGAACAGCACGATCTCCAGCGGCCCGTGCAGGCCGAGCCGCAGCAGCGCGCCGTGCAGGGACTGGTTGCCGAGCGCGTCGGAGGGGTCGGCGAGGCCCGTCCCGCCGACGTGGTGCAGCCAGTAGGTGCGGGAGTCCGCGGGCATCAGGCTCCAGGCAAGCACCGTGCAGGCGGCGAACGTGCCCGCGGTCGCCCCGGCCGCGGCGCGCCGGCCGGTCATCCACAGCAGGGGCACGAACAGCAGCACGGCGGGCTGGAGTGCGGCGGCCAGGCCGATGAGGACGCCGGCGGCGCGCCGGTCGGCGGCCGTGCGCTCCCCCGCGCCCAGGGTGAGCCAGCCGAGCAGCACCAGCAGGACGGGCAGGGCGCCGCTCTGGCCGAGCCCGAACGTGGAACGCACGGGGGTGGAGACCAGGAGCACGCTCAACGCCGCGGGCACCACGAGCAGTTCGGTGCGCCGGCCGAAGCGGTCCGGCAGCCCCCGCACGGCCAGCACGGCCACGGCGGCGACCAGCAGCATCGAGACGGCCGTCCACCCCGCCCCCATGCCTCCGTCGGCGGCGCGCCGCAGCGGCGTCAGGACCAGGCCGGCGAACGGCGTGCCGGTGAACGCGTCGTCGGCGTAGGACGATCCGCCGGCCCCGGGACCGGCGTCCGGAGCCGTCCACGGGAAGAGACCGGACTCCCAGGTTCCGGATCGCGTGCTCAGAGCACCCGCGACCTCGCGCACGGCGAGCGCCGCCGCCAGCAGCCACAGCGCGACCAGCGCCGCCCCCCGTCGTGCGCCGAGCCGTCCGAAGGCCGTGACCGGCCGGAATCCACTCGCCGTTCTGCTGCCGGCTCGCTCTCCTGACGTATCCGTCACGCCCCGCCGTCTCCCCTCGTCCCGATGTCGTCGCCCATCCTGTGCCCTCCGGCAGGACGCAGGCCACCCCGCGGTCACCTGACGGTGGCCCGAACGACCCGGCCGGCGGGGCTGTTCCCGGCCGCGCGCGGCCCGGCGTGGCCGGTCGGCAGGGGTGGCCGGGGTGCCGGGCGCGGGCGACCGCGGCGGCTGCGGCGGCTGCGGCGGCTGCGGCGGCTGCGGCGGCTGCGGCGGCTGCGGCGGCTGCGGCAGGATGGAGGGCATGAGCGTCGTGAAGATCAACGTCCTGACGGTGCCCGCGGAGCAGCGCGAGGCGCTGGAGCAGCGGTTCGGCGCCCGGGCCGGGCTCGTGGAGGCCGCGGACGGCTTCGAGTGGTTCGAACTGCTGCGGCCGGTGGAGGGGACCGACCAGTACCTCGTCTACACCCGTTGGAGGGACGAGGACGCCTTCCGGGCCTGGATGGAGGGCCCGATGAAGGCCGCGCACCAGGGCGGGGGCAGCGGTGAGCGGGCGCGCCCGGCCGCCACCGGCTCCGAGGTGTGGTCCTTCGAGGTCGCCCAGCAGGCCGCCCCGAAGACGGACTGAGGCTCCAGCGCGCCGGGACCGGGCCGGGGAGGACGGCGTCCCCGCGACGGGGCGGCCCGGAGCGGCGACCATGTGGGGAAGCCGTGCGTGCCGCAGACGGGAGTGAGGTGACGCCATGGCCTCCCCGACCGGGCCGTCTGACGCCGAAGCCGCCGGGCCCGGTGACGCCTCCCGCCCGGGGCGGTCGTTCTGGCCGGCCCTGGGGGCGCTGCTGCTCGGCATGCTGCTGGCGGCACTGGACCAGACGATCGTCGCGACGGCACTGCCGACGATCGTCAGCGAGCTGGGCGGCCTGGACCACCTGTCCTGGGTGGTCACCGCGTATCTGCTGGCCGCCACCGCCGCGACGCCGCTCTGGGGCAAGCTGGGCGACCAGTACGGGCGGAAGAAGCTCTTCCAGACCGCGATCGTGCTCTTCCTGGCGGGTTCCGCGCTGTGCGGGGTGGCGCAGGACATGGGCCAGCTCATCGGCTTCCGCGCCCTCCAGGGGCTCGGCGGCGGCGGCCTGATGACGCTGTCCATGGCGATCGTCGGCGACCTCGTCCCGCCTCGCGAACGCGGCCGCTACCAGGGCCTGTTCGGCGCGGTCTTCGGCACCACCAGCGTGCTGGGGCCACTGCTGGGCGGCTTCTTCACCCAGCACCTGGACTGGCGCTGGGTCTTCTACATCAACCTGCCGTTCGGCGCGCTGACGCTGGTCGTCGCGGCGACCGCGCTGCACCTGCCGTCCCGCCCGCACCGGCACCGCATCGACTACCTCGGCACCCTCCTGGTCGCCTCGGTCGCCACCTGCCTGGTGCTGACGGCCTCGCTGGGCGGCACCACCTGGCCGTGGCTGTCCTGGCAGACCGCCGCGCTGGTGGTGACGGCGGCGCTGCTGCTGGTGGTGTTCGTCCGCGTGGAGCGGCGGGCCGTCGAGCCGGTCGTCCCGCTGACGCTGTTCCGGGTGCGGACGTTCACGCTGTGCTCGGCGATCGGCTTCGTCGTCGGCTTCGCGATGTTCGGCGCGCTGACCTACCTGCCGACGTTCCTCCAGGTCGTGCAGGGCGTGTCCCCCACGATGTCGGGGGTGCACATGCTGCCGATGGTCGCGGGGATGCTGCTCTCCTCGACCCTGTCCGGACAGCTCGTCAGCCGCACCGGCCGGTGGAAGGTCTTCCCCGTGCTCGGCACGGCGGTGACCGGCGTGGGCCTGCTCCTGCTGCACCGCCTGGATCCGGCCGTCTCCACCTGGGAGGCGAGCGTCTACTTCACCGTCTTCGGCCTCGGCCTCGGCCTGGTCATGCAGGTGCTGGTGCTGGCCGTGCAGAACGCCGTCGGCTACGAGGACCTGGGCGTCGCCACGTCCGGCGCCAGCTTCTTCCGCTCGGTGGGCGCGGCGTTCGGCGTCGCCGTGTTCGGCACGCTCTTCGCCGGGCGGCTCGGCGACGAACTGTCCGCCGCGCTGCGCGGCCGGGCACTGCCGCCGGGCGTCTCCGTGGACGGTCTCCAGGAGGACCCCCGCGGCGTCGCCGCACTGCCCGCGCAGGCCCGGAGCGCGGTGCTGGAGGCGTACTCCACCGCCATCACCGACGTCTTCCTCTTCGCCGCGCCGGTGGTCCTGGTGGCGTTCGTGCTCTCGCTGCTGCTGCGGGAGGACCCGCTGCGCGGCAGTGTCCGCACCCCCGAGGCCAGCGAGACGCTGGTCACCCACCCGGTGGAACGGTCCTCCGCCGACGAGGTGCGCCGCGCGCTGTCCGTCCTGGGCACCCGGGAGGGGCGCCGCGACCTGTACGCGCGGATCGCCGACCGTTCGGGGGTGGAACTGCGCCCCGCCGCGTGCTGGATGGCGCTGCGGATCAGGCGCTACGGCTCGGTGGAACCGGCGCTGCCGGCCCACCGCGCCGGGTTGCCCCGGGCCGTGGTCGCGGAGGCGGCACGGGAGCTGGAGGAGCGGGGGCTGGCGCTGCGGGAGGGTGTCCCGCTGGTCCTCACCGCGGCCGGGTACGACGTGGCCGAACGGCTCGCCGCCGCGCGCGAGGCCTCGCTCGCCGAGCTGCTCGGCGACTGGTGGACGGCGGACCGCCCGCACGAACTGAGCGAGCTGGTACGCGAACTCGGCCAGGAGCTGAGCGGTTCGGACGAGGAATTCCCGCGAACACCGGAAGGCCGGTCCTGAGCCGTGCGGCGACGCCGGCGGCGGGCAGGCGGGCCCGCCAGCGGGCGGGTCAGGCGGGAAGGCGGAGGGTGAAGACGCCGTCCCCGGTGGCGGCGACCCGCAGACCGGTGAGGTCCGGCACGACCAGGTCGGGGCCGTGTTCGGCGGCGCGCGGACCGACGCCGACGACGCGCATCCCGGCGGCCTTCGCCGCGGCGATCCCGGCGCCGGAGTCCTCGAACGCGAGGCAGTCCTCCGGGGCGTGACCGAGTTCTGCGGCGCCCTTGAGGAAGCCTTCGGGGTCGGGCTTGCTCGCGCTCACCGACTCGGCGGTGACGCGGGTCTCCGGCAGCGGCAGCGCGGCCGTCCGCATCCGGGCGGTGGACAGCGGCGCGTCGGCGGACGTGACCAGCGCGTGCGGCACGGCGGCGGCACGGAGGGCGGCGAGGAAGTCCCCGGCGCCGCCGACCGGAACGACCCCGTCCATGTCGGCGGTCTCGGCGGCGAGCAGCTCGCGGTTCTCCGCATGGTTGCGCTCCATCGGGCGGTCCGGCAACAGCGCGGCCATGGTGGTGTAGCCCTGACGGCCGTGTACGACGGACAGCACGTGCGCCTCGTCCAGACCGTGGTCGCGGGCCCAGCCGCGCCAGACGCGCTCCACGACGGCGTCCGAGTCGACGAGTGTCCCGTCCATGTCGAGCAGCAGCGCGCGGAACGTCGGCGTGGTGAGGGGCATGCGGCGGTACTCCCGTCGGCGGGTGGGCGAACGGTGCGGCGCGTACGGCGTACGCACGGGGGCGCACACGCCGTACGGCGAAAAAGATGGTCCCGCCCCTCCGGGTCAGGGACACGGGGCGGAACCACTTTGTTTCTACACGATACAAACAACGTCCCCGTCACGCCAGTCCGGTCTCCGGCAAGACTCCGCCCGACGAAGACGGGACCGGGAGAGCCACCGGCCGGGGAGCACCGCACCGGCGCGCCGTCAGGCGGAGACGGCCTCGTAGAGGCTGTACGCGCCGAGGGCGGCCATCACCACCGCAGCCACCTTGGTGATCAGCCCCAGCGGCACGTACTTCATCAGCGTGCGGCCGCCGACGATGCCGAGCGCCGCCACCGTCCACAGAGCCAGCAACGCGCCGACACCGACCGACAGCCAGTCGTCGTAGCGCGCGGCGAGATTGGCCGTCATGATCTGCGTCAGGTCGCCGAACTCGGCGACGAGGATCAGCGAGAAGCCGCTGCCGGCCACCTTCCAGAAGGTCTGGTCGGCGGGCTTCCTGGCCTGTTCCTCGTCCCCGCCCTCGTCCTTCTTCAGCAGCAGGAACGCCGCCCCCGCGAGGAAGAGCAGGCCGACGAAGGCGTCCACCAGGCGGATGGGCAGCAGGGTGAGGACGCTTCCGGCCGCGAGGGCCAGCGCGACGTGCACCGTGAAGGCGGCGGCGACCCCGGCGAAGACGTACGACGCGCGGTAGCGGGTGCCGAGCACCAGCCCGGCCAGAGCGGTCTTGTCGGGCAGTTCGGCCAGGAAGACGACGCCGAAGGTCACGGCGGCGGTGGTGGGACTGAACACGGGGGCGGGTTCCTCGATCGGTCGGGCTGCCGGAGCCGTCGGTGACCGCGAGACGCGCACACTTCGGCCCGGCAGCGTGCGGTCATGCGGTCGTGCAGACATGGCTCACGCTGCGGCCGAAGGTCTCGCTGGCGCGTACGGGCCCCGCAGGTACGGCGGGCCGCGCGCGCTCCGGGCGCCGGGGCGGTGGGACGCGGAACACGTCCGCGAGCCGCCCAGTGTGTCGACGGTCCGGCGAAGAGCTACTCCCCTTCGATCGCGTGCCAGGGTACGCGATACATCCGCCCGCGCGCGATCAGCTCCAGGACGGCGGCCACCGCCACCGTCTGCGCCAGCATCAGCGCGACGAGGACGAAGAGCTGCACCGCCCCCGCCATCAGCGGGGAGGCACCGCCCAGCAGCATGCCGACGAAGGCGCCGGGGAGTGTGACGAGCCCCACCGTCCGGGTCTGGTCGAGGCCGGGGACCAGGGCCCCGACCGCCGCCGGGCGGGCGATCTCCAGCCGTGCCTCACGGGCCGGCAGGCCCAGGGACAGTGCGGCCTCCACCTCCCCGCGGCGTGTCCGCAGCTCGTCCAGGGCGTGCCGGCCCGCCAGCGCGGTGGCGGTCATCGTCCCGCCGATGAGGATGCCCGCGACGGGCACCAGCGTGATGCCCCGCAGCGGCACGAGCCCGGTGAGGAGTACGACGACCAGCACCGGCCCGACACCCGCACCGACCGGCGCCGCCGCCCACCACCAGGTGCGGTTGCCGGTGATCCGGCGGCCCGCGGTGCGCACCGCGACGGCGTACATCAGGAACACGAAGGCGAGCAGGGTCGGCACCGCGCCGATCACCCACCCGATGAGCAGCGACACCGCCCCCAGCTGCACGGTTGCCCGCACTCCGGCCAGCGCGACGGCCCGCGCGTGGCGGCGTCCGTCGGCGTGTACGAGGTGCGCGGCGGCGCCGACGCCCATCGCGGCGAGCAGCAGGACCGCCAGGACGACGCCGAGCGTGCTGTTCACGGGCAGCAGGGCGTCGGCGGCGAGCACGCGCGTAGCCTACGGCGCCGGGGCCGCCCGCGCGCTCGGGGAACTACCGGGCGGCCCGGTCGTTCCGTACGGTGTCGAGCGTCTGAAGGGAGGCCGGGATGCCCGAGCTGCGCCTGGGTCCACTGCTGCGGTATGTGGACGAGGACACCGCCACCGTGTGGGTGGAGACCGACCGGGCCTGCGAGGTGGAGGTGCGCTGCGTCCCCGGCCCGGAGGCCGCGGGAGGCCGGAGCCGGACGGTGGACGGGGGCACCCCCGCGGGCGGCGGCGCCCGCACCTGGCAGGTGTCCGGGCACCACTACGCGCTGGTGACCGTCGTCGGCCTGGAGCCCGGCACGCGGACGCCCTACCAGGTGCTGCTGGACGGCGAACAGGTCTGGCCGCTTCCCGATGCCGCGATGCCGCCCAGCCTCATCCGTACGCGCGCCCCGGACGGCGCGGATCCGCTGCGGGTGGCGTTCGGCTCGTGCCGCTGGGCGGCGCGCCCCGCGGACAGTTCCCACCACTCGGTCGGCCCGGACGCGCTGGAGGCGCTGGCCCGGCAGATACGCGCGGACGGCGAGACGCCGGACGTGCTGCTGCTCCTGGGAGACCAGGTGTACGCCGACGAGACGTCGGCGGGGATGCGGGCGCGGCTGGCGGAGCGCCGCGACCTGGACGAGCCGCCCTGGGGGCAGGTTGCGGACTACGAGGAGTACACCGAGCTGTACTACGAATCGTGGCTCACGCCGGAGGTGCGCTGGCTGTTGTCGACCGTGCCCACCTGCATGATCTTCGACGACCACGACGTCATCGACGACTGGAACACCAGCGCCGCCTGGCGGCGCGACATCGCGGAGCACCCCTGGTGGCGGGAACGCATCCTCGGCGGCCTCACCTCGTACTGGGTCTACCAGCATCTGGGCAACCTCAGCCCGGGCGAGCTGGCCGAGGACCCGTTGTTCACCGCCGTCCGCGGGGCGGAGGACGGTGCGGAGGTGCTGCGCAAGTTCGCGGCCGAGGCCGACGCGGACCCGGCGTCGTTCCGCTGGAGCTACCGCAGGGACTTCGGACGCGTACGGCTGCTGATGGCCGACAGCCGGGCCGCCCGCGTGCTGGACGAGCAGAACCGGGCGATGCTCGACGAGAGCGAGTGGGCGTGGCTGCGCGCGCAGGCCCTGGAGCCGGGCTGCGATCATCTGCTGATCGGTTCGTCGTTGCCGTGGCTGCTGCCGCCCGCCATTCACGACACCGAGGCGTGGAACGCGGCGCTGTGCGCCGGGGCGCGCGGCGAGGCGTGGGCGCGCCGCGGAGAGAAGCTGCGCCGGGCCGGCGACCTCGAGCACTGGGCCGCGTTCCCGGAGTCGTTCCTGCAGCTGGCCGACCTCGTGGCGGAGGTGGGCGGGGGCCCCGACGCCCCGGCGACCGTGTGCGTGCTGTCCGGCGACGTGCACCACGCCTACCTGGCCGAACCGCACTTCGCCGAGCCCCGTTTCGCCCGGCCGCCGGACTCCCGCGTGGTGCAGCTCACCTGCTCACCGGTGCACAACAGCATCCCGAAGTACATGCACTGGGGCTTCCGCTTCGGCTGGAGCCGCGCGGGCCGCCGGCTGGGCAGGCTGATCGCCCGTCACGCCCGGCTGCCGAAGCCCGCGCTGAGCTGGGACCGTACCGGGGGCCCCTGGTTCGGCAACCATCTGATGACGCTCGCGCTGCACGGCCGCTCGGCCCGCCTGGCCCTGGACCGCGCGGATTCGACGGCTCCCGCCCCGGATGCCGGGCCGCAGCCCGGGGCACTCCTGTCCCGGGTGCTGGAGCGCGAACTGTCCCCGCCCGGGGAGGGCTGACGCGCCGACACGGGCACACCCCGTGCGCCCCACCCGTCCCCGCGGCCCCGTGCGCGCGTAGGCTGTCCCCCAGGTAATCGGGGAGCCGACGGCAGTCGAACGGGGGCAGGACTGTGCAGGAGAACGTGGATGCCCTGCTGGGTACGCCGTGGGTCTACGCGCTGATCACGCTGTCCGTCCTCCTGGACATCTGGCTCCCCGTCCTGCCCAGCGGCGTGCTGGTCATCGCCGCGGCCACGGCGGTGGCGGGCACCACGGCGGCGGAGGCGGCGGA
Source organism: Streptomyces sp. CNS606 (assembly GCF_000426325.1). Classification (NCBI taxonomy): domain Bacteria; kingdom Bacillati; phylum Actinomycetota; class Actinomycetes; order Kitasatosporales; family Streptomycetaceae; genus Streptomyces; species Streptomyces sp. CNS606. The sequence continues at coordinate 66,274 of NZ_AUFD01000008.1, read as the reverse complement.
GGTCGCCGGCACCGCGGGAGCGGCCGGAGCCGCACGCGCCGCGGAGGCGGCGACGCACCTCCCGGAGATGCTGGCCCTCGTACTCTGCGCGGCGACCGCGTCCGTCCTGGGCGACCTGCTGGTGTACCGCCTTGCCTGGCGCAGCGGCTCGTGGTTCGAGCGGGCCGTGGCGCGGTCGCGCCGCCTGACGGTCGCCCAGGAACGGCTCGGTCAGGCGCTCGTGCGTGGCGGCGGAGCGCTGGTGGTGCTCGCCCGGTTCGCCCCGGCCGGGCGGTCCGTGGTCAGCCTGACGGCGGGCGCGGCACACCGGCGGGCGAAGGAGTTCGTGCCGTGGTCGGCCCTGGCGGGGCTGGCCTGGGCGGCGTACAGCGTCGGCCTCGGCTGGTTCGGCAGCCAGTGGCTGGGGGCGACCTGGATGGGCGCGGCGGTCTCGGTGCTCGCCCTTTTCGCGGCCGGGTCGCTGGCGGCGTACGTGATACGCCGTTCGCCGGCCGCCGCCCCGACGACCGGCACGACCGGCACGACCGTACCGGCCCCCGCGGGACCGGCGGCCGTCGAGTCCCGTCCCGCGCGCACCCACGCGGGCGCGCCCACGGGTGCGGCCGGGCCTGCCGCACCGACGCGCCGGGGCTGACGGCCGGTCACCGGCCCGGCGCTGCGGGGCCGCGGTAGCCGGCGAGGATGCCGGTGTACGCCCAGTCGCGCTGGCCGACGCCCGAGCAGGTGTCGTCGGAGGGGTACCGGTCGTCCGGGCACTTGCGGTCGCGGTTGACGGACCAGAACGACAGCCGTCCCAGCCCGGTGCGCTCCGCGTACTCCACGAGCCTGCGGAAGTCCCGGACCGTCACCACCTCGCCGTGACCGGTGATTCCGGCCATGGTCGACACGCCCACGTGCCGATACGCCTCGGCCCGGCCGTACCCGTAGGACCGCTGGAGGCGGGCGCGCAGCCCTTCGGCGGCCCGCACGGTGAGGTCGCCCATGTCGCGGCCCCAGCCGGCCTCGCCGAAGGCGAACGGCATGATCGTCCACACGTCCGGTTCCAGTCCCTCCTCCGCCGCCCGGCCGATCAGCCGCGCGTCCGGGCCCTCCGGACCCGACGGGAGGGTGACGTAGAGCGTCAGGCCGGGGTTGGCGGCCACGACGCGGCGCAGCGCAGCGACGGTGCGGGCGCGGACCTGCGGATCGCGGTAGGCCCCCGTCTCGATGTCCACGTCGATCGCGGAGAGGCCGTACGCGTCGATGACCTCCTGGTAGGCCTCGGCGAGCGCGCGCGCCGAGGGGCAGGACCGCTCCAGCTTGTGGCCCAGCCCGCCGCCGAAGGAGGCGACGACGTCGCCGCCCGCCGCACGGACGGCCTCGATCACCCGTTCGTCCCGGCCTCCGGTGAGCGGCCGCACGCCGTCCCAGCGGGGCGTGCAGGTGCCGCTGCTCAGCACGAACGCCAGGGTGAACCACCGCACCCCGGTCGCCTCCATGACCTCCACGGGATCGGGCGGGGTGCCCCAGCCGAGCGACAGGTACGGGGAGACGGGACCGGGCCGGCCGGGTGTACGGGCCGGTGCGGCGGCTGCCGTCCCGTCGGTCGCGTCGGCGGGCGGCGCCGTGGCGGGGAGGACCGTCGGGAGCAGCAGCAACGTGAGGAGGGCGGACGCACGGAGCAGGGCACGGCGACGCGGCACGCGGATCATGCACGGAATGTAGCCGCGAGCTCACGTGCGGCCACCGGCGGCGCGCCGCACGCGTACGCGGCGGGTCCGCCGGGACCCGGTGCACGGGTCAGCGAGTGCGGCGGCCCGGGACGGCGTCGGGGCCACGCCGGGCGGACGGCGGCCGGACGCCCTTCCCGGGCGAACCGTCCGACTCGGGGGCGACGTCGACCGGCGGCCACACCGGGCGGTGCTCGTCGGGCACCCTGTCGAGAGCGGCACCCACCGTCGGCACGACCAGGAAGCGGTCGCGCACCTTCGTCTGGTCCAGGAGCTGGAGCAGCCGGTTGCCGACCGACGCCAGGATGAGCCGGCCGTCGAGACGGCGGCAGAGCCAGTCGAGCGCGAGCAGGCAGTTGAGACCGCGCGAGTCGCAGAACGTCAGGGCCGTCAGGTCCAGCACCAGGTAGAGGTGCCCGCTGTCGACCAGCTCCCCCGCGTCCGCGAGGAACCGCTGCTCCGTGTGCACGTCGAGTTCCCCGGCCGCGCGCAGCAGCGCGCACCCGTCGGTCGCGACGAGCAGCGTCAGATTGAGCCGCCTGCTCTTCTCGGACATCGCACCTCCCTCGGTCTCCCCCTGGCAGGGTACGTGCGCCGGGCCCCGGTTCCGCGCAGCACCGGGCGGCCGGGGGCTCCGAAGGAGGTCGGAGGGTGTGTGTCACTCCTCACTGACGCGCCCCTCGGCCCCGTCCGAGGCGCGGGCGACCGGAACTCCCGGGCGCGCGGGCGCGCGGCTTCGGAGCACGGTTCCGCCCGCCGGCGTGCCCGGCGCGTGCGCGGGCGGGCGCCGGTGGTCACCACACCGGATCAGTCGTGCGGGATGACGGCCACCGGCACCACGGCGTGGTGCATGACCGCGTGCGTGACCGGACCGATGTACGTGCCGACCCGGTGCGTGTGCGGTCGGCGGCCGACCACCAGCAACGCCGCGTCGGCGGCCTCCTCCACCAGCTCGGCCGCCGGAGGTCCGACGAGCGTGCGGCAGTCGGCCTCCACCGTCGGGTGACGCTCCTGCCAGGGGCGCAGGTGGGAGCGGAGCCGTTCGGTCTGCTCCTCGATCATGCGGGCGTCCGCCGCAGGCGCCTCCCGCCGGTGCCGGAACCGGTGGGTCGGGGGCGCCTCCAGGCCGTACCGGACGCGCAGCCGCGCGGAACGGCGTGCGGCCGCGTCGAAGGCGAAGTCCAGGATCTCCCGCGGCGCCTTGTCGGGCTTGAGACCGACCACCACGTCGCCCTTGCGGTCCACCGCGTCCTCGCCCTTCGGCGCGCGGACGAGAACCACCGGGCAGCGGGCGTGGGCCACCGCGGGAAGCGCCGCCGAGCCCACGAAGAACCCGCGCAGTCCGCCCAGGCCGCGGGTGCCGAGGACCAGCAGGTCGGAGCGCGACGCGATCTCGTCGAGGACGTTCGCGGGGCGGCCAGCGACGACCTGCGAGGTGAGCCGCAGCCCCGGATGCCGGCTGCCGACGGCGGCGGAGGCCTCCTGCACGACGCGCTCGGCGTGGTCGATCTCCACCTGGTCGTCCTGGAGCTGCGAGAACGGGTACACCCCGGTCTCGTGGACCTGCACGATCTCCAGCGTCGCGCTCCGGCGGACCGCCTCCGCGGCCGCCCAGTCGAGTGCCGCCCGGCTCTCACGCGAGCCGTCCAGTCCCGCCGTCACGGTGTGGGACATCGTCTACCTCCTCCGGCCAGAGGCTCCGGTGGCGCATGTCGCCGCCTCTCCTCCAGGATGGCGCGACACGGCCTGCGGCGCGCGCGGCGTACCGACCTGCCAGGGAGTCTCCAACCGGGCCGCCGGACGGCACGCCGACGCCGTGTCGGGGCCGCGATTCACCGCCGGGCCGCCTAGGCTGCTGGCGAACCGGAACGGCGGGACGGGCCCGGGAACGGTGGCGTCAGCGGCCCCGGAGCATTCGGACGACGAGCCGGGAACCGGCCGGCTCGTCGTAGCACGACCCCGACCGAGCGGGAGGACCGCGATGGAGCTCGCCCTGGTCCTGGTGATCATCGCGGTGGGTCTGACCTTCGACTTCACCAACGGCTTCCACGACGCGGCGAACGCCATCGCCACCTCGATCTCCACCCGCGCCCTCACCCCGCGCATCGCGCTCGCGCTGGCGGCGGTGACCAACTTCGCCGGCGCCTTCCTGGGTACCGAGGTGGCCAAGACGGTGGGAAGCGGAATCATCGGCGCACCGACCGGCGTGGACGGCCTGCTGATCGTCCTCGGCGCGCTCGTCGGCGCCATCGCCTGGAACATCCTCACCTGGTGGCTCGGCCTGCCCACGTCTTCCTCGCACGCCCTGATCGGGGGCCTGGTCGGCTCCGCGCTGGCCGCCGCGGGCACCGTGCACTGGATGGGAGTGGTCGACGACGTCGTGCTGCCGATGATCCTCTCGCCGATGGTCGGCATGACCCTGGCCTACCTGCTGCACGCGGGCCTTCTCTGGGTCTTCCGCCGCGCCAACCCGCGGAAGGCGACCCGCCGCTTCCGTATGGCTCAGACCGTCTCCGCCGCCGCCATGGGGCTGGGCCACGGCCTCCAGGACGCGCAGAAGACGATGGGCGTGATCGTTCTCGCTCTGGTCACCGCCGGCTGGCAGGAGTCCTTCGACGTCCCGCTCTGGGTGATCGCCGCGGTCGCCCTCGCCATGGCGCTCGGCACCTACAGCGGCGGGCGCCGCATCATCACCACACTCGGACGGCGCATCGTCCACCTGGACCCGCCGCGCGGCTTCGCCGCGGAGTCCGTCGCCTCGTCGGTGCTGTACACCACGGCGTTCCTGTTCCACGCGCCGATCTCCACCACGCAGACGATCACCTCCGCGATCATGGGCGCGGGCGCCACACGCGGCCTCGCCGCCGTACGCTGGGGAATGGCCCGGACCATCCTGGTCGCCTGGGTGCTCACCCTCCCCGGCGCGGCGCTCGTCGGCGCTGCATCGTTCTGGATCCTGCATCTGGCGACCGGGATCTGACCTGCGGAGGGCGCCATGCGCTTCCTGCACCACCCGCCGCCCCGCGACGACTCCCCCGCCCGTACGGCCCCCTCCGGGAGCCCCGGCGCGGCGCCCCCGCCGGAACGGTCCGGGACGCCCCGGCCCCCCGCCGCGCCTCCGGTCCCGGACGGCATGCCGGAGCCGCGTCCGTACGGGCATCTCGGCCCCGAGGACGGCGCCTGCCTGATGGAGACGGCATCCCTGCTGGGCGCCGGGCCCTTCACCGACAGCCCTCGCGGCACCGACCCCGCCCTGGCCGCCCTCGCCCGCTCCGTCAACGACTCCGTCGGCGACCGGGCGCGCCGGGCCCTGCGGCCGCTCGCCGCGGACCTGGCCGACGCCCGCCCCGCCGACCGCGGCTTCGCCCCCCGCCTGATCGCCGACGTGCTGCACGCCGCCCGGGAGGCGGTCCCCGCCGCGCGGGGGCTCGCCGCGCGCGAGGCGCGCTGCCGCGCCCGCGCGCGCCGGGTGTCGGCGTCTCCCGGCGGACGGACCGCCGCGGCGCGTGACACCGTCTGGTGGCGCGGCCCGGGCCGGCACCACCTCGAACACGCGCTGCGCGTACTCCTGCGGGCCCCGGACGCCGAACGGCGTCTGGTCGCGGTCCTGCACGACGCCGTCGGCGCGGCCCGGCGTGAGACCGCCGGCGACGCCCCGCCGGTCGCCGGTGCTTCACGCGCCCCCGGTGCCGCCCCGGTCGCCTCCGCGAATCCGCCCCACCCCTCGTCCCCCTCGGCTACCGTCGGCTGAGCCCGCCCCCGTCCGGCCCGCGGACGGGGCCGACCCCGAAGGGTGGCGACCGCCGATGCCGCAGGACATGCGCCGGCCCGTGTTCTCGCGGCTCTACATCCGCTCGTCCGGCCCCGCCATGGAGCGGGCCGGCGGGAACAGGCACCGCCGCCGGCTGCTGGCGGGCCTGCACGGCGAGGTCCTGGAGGTCGGTGCGGGCAACGGCCTGAACCTCCCGCACCACCCTCCCGGCGTCACCCGCCTCGTCGCCCTCGAACCCGAGCCCCGCCTGCGCGCCGACGCCGAGGCGGCTGCCCGGACCGCTCCCGTACCGGTGGAGGTGGTGGACGGCGTCGCCGAACGGATCCCCGCACCGGACGCCTCCTTCGACGCGGCCGTCGCCTGCCTGACCCTGTGTTCGGTCGCCGACCAGGGCCGTGCCCTCGGCGAGATCCGCCGCGTGCTGCGTCCGGGCGGTGAACTGCGCTTCTGGGAGCACGTACGCGCCGACTCGCCGCGCATGCGGCGCGTCCAGCGCGCCCTGGACGCCACCGTGTGGCCGCTGCTCTGCGGCGGCTGCCACACCGGCCGCGACACCCTGGCCGCGATCACCGCGGCCGGCTTCTCCCTCGGCACGGTCGACCGCTTCGCCTTCCCCGACGTCTCCGTGCCCTGGCCGTCCGCGCAGTGCGTCCTGGGGACCGCCGTTGTCAGTGCCGCCTGAGACGCTTCGGCGCATGGAACCCGCGAAGACCGTCGAAGCCCTCTGGCAGCGTATCCAGGACCGTGACTGGCCCGGCGCCGGCGCCCTGCTCGCCGAGGACGTCGTGGTGGAGTGGCCCGTCAGCGCCGAACGCATCGTCGGCCGGGACAACTTCCTCCGCGTCCAGTCCGAGTACCCGGAGGGCTGGTCGATCCGCGTCCTGCGCATCGTCGCCGACGGCGACCAGGTCGTCTCCGAAGTCGAGGTCCCGCACGAGGAGATGGGCCTGTTCCGCGCCGCCTCCTTCTGGACCGTTCGGGACGGCCTCGTCACCGCGGGCCGCGAGTACTGGACGGAGCCGGGCGCCGACCCCTCCCCGCAGTGGCGCCACCCGTACGTCCAGCGCCTCTGACGGCCGCGCACACCCTCTGGTGCCGCGCCGCGCCGCCGCCTACCGTCCTGGTGCATGACGTTCTCGATCGTGGCGCGGTCCGGCGCGGCCTTCGGTATAGCGGTGGCCAGCAAGTTCCTCTCCGTCGGCGCGGTGGTGCCCGCCGCCGACGCGGGGGCGGGCGCGCTCGCCACCCAGGCCACGGCGAACCTCCGGTACCGCCCGCAGGGGCTCACCCTGCTGCGTACCGGAGTCCGGCCTGCCGACGTCGTCGCCGGCCTCGTCGCCACCGACGGCGAGCACGCCCACCGCCAGCTCGGCGTCGTCGGGCCGCACGGCGACGGCGCGACGTACACCGGCGAGAGTTGCCTCGACTGGGCCGGCGGCACCTCCGGCGACGGCTACGCGATCCAGGGCAACATCCTCACCGGCCCCGAAGTGATCGACGCCATGGAGGCCGCCTGGCTCGAGGCCGCCGACGCCAACCTCGACCGGCGGCTGCTCGCCGCCCTCGCGGCGGGCGACGCCGCGGGCGGCGACCGGCGCGGCCGCCAGAGCGCCGCCCTCCACGTCGTCGCCCCCGGCGCCGGCTACGGCGGCATGAACGACACCGCCTGCGACCTCCGCGTCGACGACCACCCGGACCCCGTCGCCGAGCTGCACCGCCTGCTCGACATCCACACCCTGCTCTTCGGCACTCCCGACCCCGACACCCTCCTCGACCTCACCGGCGACCTCGCCGAAGAGGTCCGCCGCCTCGTCGCCATCCGCGGCCACACCACCCTGGAGACCTGGGCCGGCGTCGAGAACCTCGAGAACCGCCTCGTTCCCGGCAGGATCGACCCCGTCGTCCTCGCCCACCTCCGCGCCCCCGACGCACCGGGCTCCTGACGCCCGCGCCTCGGGGCGAGCCCGTCCCGCCCCACCGGCAAGCGGCTCGGGTCTCCCCCGCACCCTCCCTGACCCGGCGTCAGCCGGAGGGCCTGCCACCACGGCTGGACCGCCCGCCGGAGAAACACGCGCCTGCACACGCATTCGATGCGCCGGAAGGGGCACTCGGTCGGCAGGCAACACGAACCCGGGGCCCTCAACCCCGTGGTTCCCACCCGCTCCCGCACGCGGAACGTGCAGGAGACGCGGTACCGGCCCCGTCGACGAGACACGGGGCCGCACACCGCAAAGGTCCTCAAGAGGGGAACAGCGCATGATCATTCTCGGTCTCATCCTCCTCCTCGTCGGCATGTTGGCCGGAATCGGCCTTCTGACGACGGTCGGCGGCGTCCTCATCGTCGTCGGCGCGGTCCTGTGGATCCTCGGCTCCACCGGCCGCGCGGTCGGCGGCCGCAAGCACTTCTTCTAGACGCGCGCGCCGGGGCGCGAGTTCGGACGCACCCGCGATCCGTCCACCGACCCACGTCCGGCGCGGCGGTACGGCCATCACGACGAGGCGCGGCGGGCCCGTCCGCCCCCGGTGCACCGGACTTCCCCGGCGTACCGGAACGACGGGCCCGCCGCGCCTCGGCACCCGCGCGAGAGGCGTTCCGACCTGTGCCCGTACGACTCCCTCGAAGTCCTCCTGAACGGTGCCCGCCTGACCGACCTCGTCCCCGCTCCCTTCCGCCGGCGACCCGCCTGGGAATTCACCTTGCGCTGATGCGGCAGCAGTCAGGCCGCCCTTCCTCTCGTGGAGGCACGCCGGGCGGCACGCACGCGCAGGGCCCCGGAGACGGTCACGCCGGTACCGGCCAACAGCAGCGCCACGCCCGTACCCATTACATTCGGTGCGTGGGTGATCCACCGCGAACCGACCCGGGTGGCGGTCACCTCGACAGGGTCTTCCCGGCCGTCGTGGTCGACGAAAGTGAGCCGGGTACGCAGCGAGGGCGGTTCCGGCCGCCGGGGTGGGCCCCCGGGACGATGGGCGATCAGCGCGTCCTGCCGGGCCTGACGCTGGATCTCCCCGGCCGTCTCGATCTGTGCGCGGCTCATGCCGAAGCAGTGCCAGACGGTGCCGCCCTTCTCCACGCGCGTCTCGTGACAGCTGATCCGGGTGAACGTCTGCGTCTCCAGGCCCGGCGCTCCGGTCCCGACGGCGATCACTCCGCCGCCGGCCATCAGCAACAGCGCTCCCACACCGAGCCGTACCGCCCCCTTGCCCCTGCCGGACCGTCCCGCCGCGCGCACCTCGTCCATCCCGGCTCCCCCCGTCGTCGGACGCACGGGGCAAGCCTAGAAACGGCAGCGTGAGCCGGGCAATGCTCAGCCGGTACCGCACGCGTCACCGTTCCGTCCCGGCAAGGCCCGCCGGGCGGCATATCTCAGGCGTGAACGCAGTCCTGTACGACCGTGCGGGCCAGCGACGACTTCGGCTCACCCAGCTCGGCCTCGATGGCCTCGGCCTTGGCGTCGTCGAGTGTGACCGCGGCCGACCGTGCCGCCCCGAGCGTCATCCGCGCGACGCGCGCATCGGACGACGGCAGCCCGGAGCCCTCCTGCCCGGCCCCGTCGCGCCGGTCATCGCACTGCGCGGCACCATCACGCAACTCCACTGCGGCCGTGGCTACTTCGGCCCAGAACCGTTCGTCCGCGCGACCCGCCACACCAGGCTCGCGGAAAGTACGCAGGGCGACCGCCTTCCGCTGCACCTCGGCAGTCACGGGCCCGGCCAACTCCCGTCGGCGAAGGGCCGAGACGGCCGCTTCGGTGGAAGCCACCCGGGCCGCCACGGCGTCGGCTCGGAACTCCGCACGTCGCGCACCCGGCAGCGTGAGCCGCACCAGCAGACGCGCCGCACTCCGCCCCACCCACTTGGGCAGCCACAGCATCCCGTCCGCCACCCGGCTGCCCACGTCGTAGCGTCGCGCCGCCTCGGCCATCTTGTCCGCGTGCCGGGACAGCGGGGACCTCGCGGTGAACAGCGGCTCCACCGAGGAGAGTCGACCCGCCTCACGCTCGGTGCTCTCCGACAACGCACCGAGCGCGCTGCTCACCACGAAGCCACGGCGGTCGTCACCCGATACGAAGTGCCCCACTTCGTGGGCGACTGCCGCGACCCGCTCCTGCGGTGCAAGGGTGAGCCAGAAGGGCAGGCCGATCTCCAGCCCCCGCCTGCGCCGGATGCCGTAGGCGAAGGCCCGTACGGCGAAATCCGGGCTCACCTGCACGACGTGCAGCCGCCCCGCACCGGCCGTGTCCGCGATGTCGTCCAGCAGGGCGAAGAGGGCCGGCGCGTCCGCCCGTCGCAGCGTGGGCAGACCGGGGTCGAGCCGGCTCACCCGCGGACGCAGAAGGGCGGCGAACCCGAGCAGCAGCAGGCCGATCAGCGGCTGCACGACCGTCTCCCAGCCGAGGACGACCAACGACAGTCCACCCGCGAGCAGGCCCGCCGTAAGCAGATGCGTCACCGCGGCGATGCCGTACGCCCCGGCCCTCCGCCACCCGACCCGATCTCTCGCTCCACCCGCCTCGGCCTCGGCGGCGACTCTTCGCACCTTCACGTGACCTCCCCCGTCTCGCTCTCCGAAGCATAGGAAACACGGGCGGATCCGGCGAGAGGGCCGACGAAGCGCGAAGACCCGCCAGGGGTTGGTCCTCCGGGCGAGAACGTCTCCGTCGGTTCGTTCGTCGGCGGTCACGGCGGCCCCTGGCTCCCGGACGAACCCGACAGGATCGCCCCCGCTGGAAGCCCGTCTGCCCCTACCACGAGCCCACACGATGACACCTGTCATCAGCCGCTTTACAACGCCGTTACAGATTGCGGTCATCGCGTCACCGCTGGAACATCGATCACGCAGGCCCGAGCTGCCGATCCCCCGTGGCCTGCGCGGTGCCACGTCGTCCGCCGGCGGCGGGCACCGCTTCCGCTCCCGTGTGACAGTTCCGTCGCGGGACGGGGCGGCGTCCCAGCGCGGGGAGATGGGACGCCGACACAGCACGCCCCCGCCCGACTCCCAGCGGGCGGGGGCGCCTTCACTCGTCCGGGGTCACCGGGGCTCGGCCATGGCTGTGCCGCGCTTCTCACGGCGGCCGGCCCCATGAACACGTACGTGCACGTCGTCCAGGAGACCCGGCGCGAGGCGGTCAGCCACATGGATCGCCTGCTCAGGTGCCGCCCCGACCGCGACAGACCGTCGCCGTTGACGTCAGCCCTGGATGTCGATGACCCCCGGCCGTGATCGGTCGGGGGTCCTCTTTGCTGGTGGGCGCAACAGGGATCGAACCTGTGACATCTGCCTTGTAAGGGCAGCGCTCTACCGCTGAGCTATGCGCCCGGGCTGGGGTGAGGTAACAGAGTACCCTGCCGCCGCAGACCGGGGGCAAACGCGGGCCGTGTGTTCCGGGGAGGCGGGTGGGAGAATGGCCGGGCGATCCACTGGCGGCGGCGACGGGGAGAGACACAGGTGACAGCGAGCGGCGGCGGCACCCGCCGATGGGGATGGGGCGGCGGCCGGGCCGAGAACAAGCGTGCCGACGCGCAGGCCGCGAAGGACGCCGCAGCCGCCTCCTTCTACGAGCTGGACACGGCGCAGCGCGACCTGCGGATCTCCATCGAGACGATCACCGCCGTGGACGACTCGCCGCAGGGGCGCAGGGCGGCCGCGGACTTCGCGGAGTTCGGGACGCGGATCGACCAGGTGAGTCACCGCTACATCGCCGCCGTGGACGCGCACGACCTGGACCGGGACGACCTGGACGCGGGTACGGCGGCCCGCGCGCGGGCCGAGCTGGATCAGGCGCGGGGCGAGCTGGAGCGGACGAAGGCGGACCTGGAGCGGTTCCGGCAGGGGCTGGGGTCGCTGCTGGACCGGGCGGAGACGCAGTTGGCGCAGCTCGCGCCGGCCGTGGAGCGGGCCCGGCAGGGGCTGCTCGCGGCGACGACGGCACTGGAGGCCGTACGGGCGTCCGGGCTGAAGGCGGACGACCTGGCGGCGCGCCTGGCGGCGCTGTCGCCGGAGCTGACGCGGCTGAACGAGGGCGCCGGGCGCCACGGGGTGGCGGAGACGCTGCACCGTGCCGACCGGGTCGTGCGGGAGGCCGAGACGATCCGGCGGGAGGCGGACCGGCTGCCGGAGCGGGCGGCGGAGACGGACAAGCGGCTGGCGTCGCTCCGGACCCGGGCGCAGGCGCTGCACAACCGGGCGGGCAAGGTCGAGCCGGTGCTGAGCGAGCTGCGGCGTCGTTTCGCGCTGGCGTGCTGGGAGGACCTGCAGGCCGTGCCGGAGGAGGCCGCGCGGGCCGTGCGGCAGGCGGAGGAGAAGCTGGGGGAGGCGCAGCGGGCGCGGGAGGAGCAGCGCTGGCCGGACGCGACGTCGCTGCTGGCGACGGTGCGGGCGCTGCTGAACACCACCGACGAGGCGGTGAAGGCGGCCGGGGACCGGTTGCAGCGGCTGAACGAGGTGAGTTTCGACCACACCCGCGAGGTGGAGAAGGCGCGGTTCGCGATCCGGGACGCGCAGCGGCTGGCGATGGCCGGTCGCAGCACTCCGGACCCGCGGCACGCGCAGCCGCTGGACCGCTCGGTGGAGCGGGTGGATCGTGCGGTGGCGGGGCTGACCGGGCGGCATCCGGACTACTGGCGCTTCGTGTCGGAGCTGGACGCCGTGCGGGACGCCGTGCAAGAGGTGGTGGATCAGATCCGGCGGGAGATGGCCGGCGGGTGACACGGTGACCCCGCCTCGGGGACTCTCCTCTGACCTGGGACGACGTACGCGGCTATGCTGCGTCGCATGCCACGTTACGAGTACCGCTGCCGCGAGTGCGGAGCCACGTACGAGCTTCGGCGCCCGATGGCGCAGTCCGCCGCGCCCGCGCCGTGCCCGGAGGGGCACCAGGACACGGTGAAGCTCCTGTCCACGGTCGCGGTCGGCGGCACGGCGAGTGCCCCTGCTGCCGGGCCCGGGGCGGGCGGCGGTGGCGGTGGCTGCTGCGGAGGCGGCTGCTGCGGCTGACCCGGACGGGACTGCCACCCGCGCCGTGCACGAGCGGCAGGCCGCGGGCCGTTCACGCGGCGCGCAGCGCCTCGCGCAGGACGCGTTCGCCCGCCGCGACTCCGCGCTCGGGCAGCGCGGTGATGTGCGGGGCGTGCCAGCCGGTGTCGGCGAGTTCGCCGTGGCCGGGACGCCAGCCGGCGTCGGCGTGGTCGAGCAGGTCGGCGTCCAGCAGCGAGTCTCCGGCGGCCAGCGTCCGCGTGGCGCCGGTACGGCGGGCGATCTCGGCGATGGCGGCGCTCTTGGTGAGCGGTCGCGGCACGGCGTAGATCTTGCGTCCCTGGAGGGAGACGGTCCAGCCGTGCGGACCCGCCCAGTCGGCGAGTTCCTTGACCCAGGTGTCGGGCAGTTCGGCGCGGTCGACGACGAGGTAGGCGAACAGGTCCTCGGCGACGCGTTCCTTGAGCAGCCACGCCGGGTCGGCGGTGCGGCGCAGGTGGTCGCGGACCTCGGCGAGCGGCGCGCAGTCGGAGAGGTTCCGGCGCACGTGGGTCTGCCAGTCGGGGTCGGAGACGCCGTCGACGAGCAGGTGCCCGCCGTTGGCGCAGACCGCGTACCGAGCGGGAGGGCCGGGCAGGTGGATGCGGTGATACTGCTCGCGGGTGCGGGTGGTGGTGGGGACGAAGAGCGTGGCGTCGGCGACCTGCGGGAGCAGCGCGGCGGCGGTCTCGGTGACATAGGACAGCGGGCGCTGCTGGTAGACCTCGACGCACAGCAGGCGCGGGGCCCGGTGGTCCGCGACGGTGAGGTTCAGGGCCGCGGCCGAGTAGATCAGCGTGCGGTCCAGGTCGCTGGCGAACAGCGTGCTCGCGGTGCGGGGGCTCTCCGTGCGCATGGTCACCGCGTGGCCTCTCCGGCCGTCGTGACGGCCTTTCCGTCGGCGCCGGTGGCACCTCGTGTGTAGCGGGGGTGGATGAGCCCCACGCAGGTGTACGGCAGGTCGTCGGTCTCCTCGACCGGCACGCCGCGCTGTTCGGCGAGCAGGCGTACGTGGTCGAGGTCGGCGCCGGCGTCGCGGCGGGCCAGGATGCGCCAGGGAACGCGGCGGAGCAGCACCCGGGTGGTCTCGCCGACACCGGGTTTGACCAGGTTGACGTCTCCGATGCCGTACGCGTCGCTGATGCGCTCCACCGCCCGCCAGCCGGCCCAGGTGGGGGCGCGGTCCGCCGGGTCGGCGGCGAGCAGGGCGCGGACGTCGTCGGCGACCGCGTCGCGCACGTCGGCGAAGCGGGCGGCGACGGCGTCGAGGAAGTGGCGGGAGAGGTCTGCGCCGGCCAGTTCGCGGTAGAACTTCGCGCCGTGGAAGTCGTGCGGGCCGACCAGGTCGGCACGCAGCACGGTGCGGGAGACGAGGCCGGAGACGGTGGAGTTGAGGCAGGCGGAGGGGATGAGGAAGTCCTCGCGCGTGCCGTAGGTGCGTACGCAGCCGCCGGGGTCGGCGAGCACCGCGATCTCCGGGTCGAAGCCGGGGAACGGTTCGAGGGCGGCGGCGAGTTCGCGGGTGATGGCGCCCTTGCCGGTCCAGCCGTCGACGAAGACGACGCCGGACGGCTCGTGGCGGGCGGCGAGATGGCGCAGCGCGTTGGTGTCGATGCCGCGGCCCCGGACGATGGACAGCGTGTAGTGCGGCAGGTCCAGGCCGTGCGCGTACCGGGCCCACCGCCGCATCAGCACGCCGACGGGCGTGCCGGCGCGGGCGAGGGAGGCGAGGACGGCGCCGTGGCCGCGTTCGGCGAGCACGGTCTCGGTGACGGTGCCGACGGCGCGGGCGATGCGGGCGGCGGAGACGTCCAGGGCGCTGTGGAAGAGGCGCTGGTACTCCTCGCTGGGCTGGTATTCGACGGGCAGCGACTCCGCGTAGTGCGCGCCCCCGCGCTGGATGGCCTCTTCGCGTTCCTCGGTGGGCGCCTCCAGGGTCACCCCGGACAGGTCCTGGAGGAGCCAGCCCACGTCCTCGGGGTCGTAGGAGGAGAAGGAAGGGCCGCGCAGAGGCTGCGGCAGCGGGGTGTGGGAGGGCACGACGGCGAGCAGGACGGCGCCGGTGTGCGGGGCGAGGCGGGCGAGGAGGCCGCCGGGGGCGTGCAGGTCGGGGGTGTCCCCCGGCGTGTCGGCGAGGACGACGACGACGTCGAAGCGGCGGGCCGGGTCGGCTCCGGGGGCGACGTTGTAGGTGTAGCGCTCGCCGGGGCCGTCGGACGGGTCGTCGTGTGCGGGGAAGGAGAGGCGGGTGCGGATGGCGTACCCGGGGTCGTCGACGGGGAGGACGGGTGAGCGGGTGGTGGTGGAGAAGCGGACCTCGGCGCGGTCGCCGAGGTGGTCCTGCAGGGCGCAGGCGAGCCGGACGGGGACGTACATCAGCTCCTCGCAGCCCAGCACGAGCACGCGCGGCGGGTGCGGGGGGCCCGGGAGGTGCTCCGGTCCGGCGGGGACGCCCGCCGCGGCGAGCGCGTCGGCGAGGCGGGCGGCCATGCCGGGCAGTGCGGTCTCCAGACGGGCCCGGTGGGCGGGCAGGAAGCCGTGGCGTCCGCCGTCGGGGACGCCGAGCGGCCAGCCGAGGTCGATCCGGTGGGGCGCGGCGGGGACGGCGGCGGGTGCGTCGGCGGTGGCCGGTTCGGGGGTGGCCGAGGCGGCGGGGTCGCGCTGAGCGGCGGGGTCGTGCCGGGCGACGAGGGCCTGGCCGCGCTCCAGGGCGTCGGCGGGGAGCCGGACACCCCCGGTGGCGAGGGCCACGACGTCGACGGTGGAGCCCAGTTCGGCGGCGAACTTCTCCAGGGAGGCACGGTCCTCGGCCGACCGCATGTCGACCAGGGCGACGACGACGTACCGCCGTCGCGGGTACCGGGCGTGCAGTGCGCGAAGAGTGTTCCGGACGGTGTTGCCGGTGGAGAACTCGTCGTCGACCAGCACCAGCGGACCGTCTCCGGCCAGCAGCGCCGGGTCTTCGGGGAGCAGCAGGTGGCCGGTGGCGTGGCTGTGGCTCTCCTCGAACGTTCCCGCCTGGGTCGCGCCGGGGACCCTGCGGCGTGTGGAGTGCAGGTACGGCACCGGGCCCAGGCCGTCGGCGACCGCGTGGCCCAGTCCGGTGGCGGTCTCGGCGTAACCGAGGACCACGGTGCCGCGCAGCGCGGCTTCGTCGGCGGTGTCGTCGCCCGGGACGAGGAGTTCCCACACCCGGCGGCCGAGTTCCAGACCCGCGCCGTACACCCGATGCGGACGCTGCGGAACGTGCTTGCCGAGCACGTCCGAGACCAGCAGGTGCGCACGCTTGGGGTTGCGCCGCAGCGCGAGGCCGACCAGCTCCCGCACGCCGCCGGTCAGTTCGACGCCCAGCTCGCGTGCGACCCACTCCCCCGGCCAGACTCCGCCGTCCGGGCCCGGTATCCGTTCCGTCACGTCCTCGCTCACCTGACTCCAGCCGCCAGCAGTTCCACGAAGCCCACACCCTCGCGCGCCACGCCGAAGGCCTCGGCCCTCAGCAGCGTACGTTCGGCCCACGCGCGGTGCGGCTTCACCTCGTTCATCTTGTTCGTGTACGCGGAGCGCAGCACGCCTCCGCCCCCGCGCTCCGGGCGCAGTATGTCGGTCGCGTCGCTGTACTCCTCGTGCGAGACGACGGACAGCGCGTGGACCGGCGCCACGTGCGAGGGGTGTATGCAGGTCTTGCCGAGCAGACCGTTGGCGCGGTCCAGCTCGATCTCGCGCAGCAGGCCGTCCATGTCGTGCTCGATCAGCTCGGCGCGGAGCCCCTCCGCACGGCCGCTGTGGAACGGGCTGCTGCGCAGCTGCGGCTTGAACATACGTTCCTGCAGACGGAAGTACTCCCACACCGGGCCGGTGACGGTGAAGCCGGTGCCGTCGGCGCGGCCCAGCACGTTGACCACGTCGCCGATGACGCCGGCGACGAGCTGCACGTCGTAGGCGGTCATCTCAGGCGTACGCCGCAGCCCGTAAGCGGAGCAGAAGTCGGTGACGCCGAGACGCAGGGCGAGCACGCGCTCGCGGTACTTGGTGACGGCCCTCGAGATCCCCGCCAGGGTCTCGGCCCGGCTCTCCAGGTGGAGCAGCTCCGGCGACTCCAGGACGGGCATGGCGAAAAGTCGCCGTCCGGCGAGTGCCTCGGCCTCGGTGACGGCTTCCAGGAAGGGCACACCGCGGTCCTCGGTGAACTTCGGCAGCACGAACCCGGCGAGGAGCTCGGCGCCGCGTCCCAGGCGGCGGATCAGGTCGGTGATCTGCCCGGGCGTCCGCACGCGGACGAACAGCAGCGGCAGCCGGTCCCCCGACCGGCCGGGAGGCAGGGCGGCGAACTGCCGCACGAGGTTGTCCTCGGCCGCCGCCACGTCGGCGTCGTCGATGGAGTCCTCCAGGCAGAGCACCATGGAGACGACCCCGCGCCCGGCCTGCTTGACGATGTCGGCGGCGAGTTGCGGGCGTGTCGCGGGGCTGTAGAGGGTCGCGCCCAGGCACGTGCTGAGCAGGCGTTGCGGCGTGCCGACGTCGAACGCGACCGGTTCCCGGTGGAACAGCTCGCTCCGGAGGTGCGTCGGGAGATGCCCGAAGTGCCGCATGAAACAACCGCCTCCCCGTGTGCCGCGTTCCCTGCCGTCCTGTCCCGGAACGACGGGATCCGGCCGCTCATCGTACGTTCGGGAGGGGCTGCGGAGTTCCCGAGGAGGTGTAATCCGCGTTACCCGGAGGTACCCGCGGGGCACCCGCGTTGTCCGGGGGTGTGCCGGGAAGGCAGGATTGAACGTATGACGCACACGATGCTCAAGGGCTCGAACGTTCCGCTGGCGGCCTCGGCGGTGCGGGCCGTGCTCCGCTGGACGCCGTCCGGCACCGGGGTGCCCGACGTGGACGCGTCCGCGCTGGTGCTGGGTGCCGCGAGCCGGGTGCGTGCGGACGACGACTTCGTCTTCTACAACCAGCCGCGGCACCCCTCCGGCCGCATCCGGCACCTGGGGAAGGGCCGGGACGGGAACGGCGCGACCGACGCAGTGCAGGCCGACGTCTGGGCGCTGGAGGACGAGGTGCACCGGATCCTGCTGGTGGCCTCGGCCGACGGCGGGACGTTCGCGCAGGTCTCCGGGCTGCGGCTGACCCTGTTGGACACCGCGAACGGCGAGGCCCTGGCGGCCTTCGACATCGAGCCGGAGACCGGCTCGGAGACCGCGATGATCTGCGGCGAACTGTACCGGCGCGGCGAGGGGTGGAAGTTCCGGGCGCTGGGCCAGGGCTACGACACCGGGCTGACCGGGCTGGCGTCCGAGTTCGGGATCACGGTGGCCGACGAGGCGGACGCCGCCGCATCCGCCGCTGCGGGCGGCACGGTGCCCGATCCGCCGTCCGAGCCCGACTTCCCCGAGCCCTCGCCGGTGCCGGAACCGCGCCCGGAGCCGCGTCCCGAGCCCGAGCCGGGGCCCGCACCGGAGCCGCCAGGCCCGGGACCGGTGCCGCCCGGCCCGGGACCCATGCCCGAACCGCCGGGGCCGGACCCGCAGCCGCGCCCGGCGGGCGTGGGCGCGTTCGCCGCGTCCGACGAGCAGGCGACGGCGCCGTACGGCTATCCGCAGCCCGGCCCGGGCGGCGGTACGGGCTACCCGATGCCGCCGCAGCACCCGCCGCGCACCCAGCCGGCGTACGGCTACCCGCAGCCCGCGTACGGCTACCCGCAGCAGCCGGACCCCGCGTTCACGCTGCCGCCGCAGGGGCCGCAGTTCCTGCGGCGCTGACCCGGGCGCGGGCGTGCGTACGGTCTGATCCTGCAGGCGGGTCAGACACGGTCGGTCTTGTAGCCGCGCCCCCAGTGCAGGCCCCAGCCGTAGAGGCGATCCAGCTCCGACTGGAAGCCGTACACGTACCGGACCTCGCGGCGGACGACGAGTTCGCCCTTCTCGTGCTGCATGAGCACCACGGCGCAGGAGCGGGCCTGCGGGGCGCGTTCCTCCAGACCGACCTCGATGCGGGCGCCGTTGCTGAGGATGACGGTGAGGAGTCCCTTCGCACGGTCGAAGGCGGGGGTGTTGTCGTAGATGTAGACGAAGAAGAGCAGGCGCTTGATCTCGTCCTTGTGGTCGAGGTTGACGTAGATCGTCTCACCGGACGGGGCGCCGAACCGGTCGTCACCGGTGAGCTTGACGAACGGGGCGGCCTGGAAGTCGCCGAAGAGCGAGCCCAGAGGCTGCACCACGCCCCTGCTGCCGTCGGCCAGTTCGTACATGCAGGCCAGGTCCAGGTCGACCTTGTCCACGCCGCGGGTGTGGGCCTGCACGACCTCGGGCTTGAGCGACCGCAGCGGGTGTCGTAAGGAGCTCGTCAGGCTGCTGCGACGGGTGAAGTCGGAGGCGTGCATCTGCCAGGAGAGGTTGACCTGGAGGCTTCCGCTGTCGGCGCCCTGCTTGGTCAGCGACACCACGGGGTGGCGGCGGGTGAGCTCCACCGCGTAGGTCGATGGGCCGCCGACCGTGTCGAACTTCGGCCACTTGCCCATGCCCTGCCGCCAGTTCTCCCACAGGGAGACCATCTCGTACCCACCCCACAGACTCGTTCCAGGCCGCATGCCGGTCGGGGCGGCACCGAGCCGGGCTCGGTGCCGCCCCGAGGGAAGCGTTCCGCAATCGGACGGACCTGACACCCCTGACGGGAAGTCAGGGGCGCCGGCCGCCGAGCGTCAGACGCCGGAGGTGACCTCGGTCTTCTCCGGCTCCTCTCCTTCTCTCTCCAGCGCGCGGTTGCGCCGGACCGACGACCAGAACGACCAGGCGATGAGCGCCACGCCGGCCAGGCCGGTGATCACCTCGGAGATCTGGAAGCGGATGGTGATGAGCAGGATGGCGGCGAGCACGCCGATGGCGTAGTGCGCGCCGTGCTCGAGGTAGACGTAGTCGTCCAGGGTGCCCTGGCGGACCAGGTAGACCGTGAGGGAACGGACGTACATCGCGCCGATGCCGAGGCCGAGCGCCATCCAGAAGATGTGGTTGGTGATGGCGAACGCGCCGATCACTCCGTCGAACGAGAACGACGCGTCCAGCACCTCCAGGTAGAGGAACATGAAGAACGCCGCCTTGCCGGCCAGACCGACGGCGCTCGGGTCCTTGCCGGCCTTGCGGGCCGCCTCGGCGGCCTCCTCCTCGCGCTCGTCCTCCTCCTCCAGCTTGTTCTCGAAGTGGCTGGAGAGGCCGTGCACCAGGAGGTAGGTGACGAGGCCGGCGACGCCGGCGAGGAGGACGGTGGACGACTTGTCCGCGTGTTCGCCGCCGTACTGGTGGGCCTGTGTGGCGAGGAACATCGCCGAGATCAGCAGGGTGATCAGGGCGACGCACACGGAGAGCATCTCGACCCGGCCGAGCTTCGCCAGGGGTCGTTCCAGCCACGGGAACCACTTGTGCTCCCGCTCCTCGAACATGAAGTTCAGGAAGATCATCAGCAGGAACATGCCACCGAACGCGGCGATCGACGGGTGCGCGTTCGTGACCAGCTGCTCGTACCGGTCGGGATCGTCGACGGCGAGCTGCACGGCCTCGATGGGGCCGACGCCCGCACTCACGGCGACGATGACGACGGGGAAGAGCAGCCGCATGCCGAAGACCGCGATCAGGATGCCGATGGTGAGGAAGATCTTCTGCCAGAAGGCGTTCATCTTCTTCAGCACACCGGCGTTGACGACCGCGTTGTCGAACGACAGCGAGATCTCCAGGATGGAGAGAATCGCCACCACGGCGAAGCCCTTCCAGCCCCAGAAGAACGCGGCCAGGGCAAGACCCGCGGCGGTGACGCCGAAGGACCAGCCGAAGGTTCTCAGGATCACTGGTTACCCAATCTCTCAACTTGCCGGGGCTGTGGGCCGGGCCTCTTTACGAAACGTTGACTCCGAAGTCTAGGGCGATGCCCCGGAGGCCCGACGCGTACCCCTGTCCCACGGCACGGAACTTCCACTCCACCCCGTGCCGGTACAGCTCGCCGAAGATCATCGCCGTCTCGGAGGAGGCGTCCTCGGTGAGGTCGTAACGTGCGATCTCCTGGCCGTCGTCCTGGTTGAGCACCCGGATGTAGGCGTCGGTGACCTGCCCGAAGGTCTGTCTGCGGGTCTCGGCGTCGTAGATGGAGACGGGGAACACGATCTGGTCGACCTGCGCCGGCACCTGCTCCAGGTCCACCAGGACCGTCTCGTCGTCGTCGCTCCCGGTACCGCCGACGAGTTCGTCACCGGTGTGCTCGACGGAGCCCTCAGGGCTCTTGAGGTTGTTGTAGAAGACGAAGTACTCGTCACCGAGCACCCGGCCGGCGCCGCACAGCAGGGCGCTGGCGTCGAGGTCGAAGCCGGCGCCGGTGGTGGAGCGGGCCTTCCAGCCGAGACCGATCTCGACCCGTGTGAGGTTGGGTGCGGCCTTCGAGAGGGAGACGTTTCCCCCCTTGGCGAGCGTCACGCTCATGTGCTGCTTCCTCTCCGAAGTGTGTGGCCCGAGTGTGCTGCACGCACACGGCGCCGCACACTTCCCCGACCGGGAAGCCTGCGGCGCCGTGCCTTGCCGAGATCAGGTGGACGTCCTCGCCGTACGGCTCAGACGTTGACCCCGAAGTCCTGCGCGATGCCGCGCAGGCCGGAGGCGTAGCCCTGGCCGACCGCACGGAACTTCCACTCCGCCCCGTGGCGGTACAGCTCGCCGAAGACCATGGCCGTCTCGGTCGAGGCGTCCTCGCTGAGGTCGTAGCGGGCCAGCTCGTTGTTGTCCGCCTGGTCGACGATGCGGATGAACGCGTTACGCACCTGGCCGAAGCTCTGCTGGCGCGTCTCGGCCTCGTAGATCGAGACGGGGAAGACGATCTTCTCGACGTCCGCGGGCACACCGGCGAGATTCACCTTGATGACCTCGTCGTCGCCCTCGCCCTCACCCGTGAGGTTGTCGCCGAGGTGCTCGACGGACCCGTCGGGGCTCTTGAGGTTGTTGAAGAAGATGAAATTCTTGTCGTTGCCGACCTTGCCCTCGCCGTTGGCCAGCAGGGCGCTGGCGTCCAGGTCGAAGTCGGTACCGGTGGTGGTGCGGGCGTCCCAGCCGAGACCGACCATCACGGCGGTCAGGTTCGGGGCTTCCTTGGTCAGCGAGACGTTGCCGCCCTTGCTGAGGCTGACTCCCACGAGTCCTCCTGAGAATTGTTCGTGAGGAGCACGGCGTGCCCCCGTGGACTGAACGGATGCCGCTGGGTCAACGAGTGAATGCCGGTGAGCGGTTCCCCTCACCCCACCGGTTCACTCAGAGGGTTTCCAGCGCCTTGACGTAGTCGCCCAGGTCGCGCGCGTCCGGCAGGCCGTTGACGACGGTCCAACGGATCACGCCCTCCTTGTCGATGATGAAGGTGCCGCGCACCGCACAGCCCTTCTCCTCGTCGAACACACCGTACGCGCGGGCGGCCTCGCCGTGGGGCCAGAAGTCCGACAGCAGGGGGTACTCCAGGCCCTCCTGCTCGGCGAAGACCCGGAGGGTGAAGGGCGAGTCGCACGAGACCGCGAGCAGCTGCACGCCGTCCCCGGAGAACGTGGGCAGCTCGTCACGCAGGGCGCACAGCTCACCCGTGCACACGCCGGTGAAGGCGAAGGGGTAGAAGAGCAGGACGACGTTCTTCTCGCCCTTGAACCCGGCGAGGGTGACGGTCTCGCCGTGCTGGTTCTTGAGGGTGATGTCAGGGGCCTTGGTGCCGACCTCGAGGGGCTGCATGCCAGGGATCTCCTCCGGTTGCGGTGAGTGACCCGCCCAGCCTACGCAGGCCGGGAACGCCGGTCCCCGGCAGCCTGGGCTGCCGGGGACGGGCGGAGTGCCGCGATGTGCGTCGGGACGGGGCGCGAGAAGGGTCGGGGACCGCTCAGCGCTTACCGGACTTGGCCGCCTTGGGAGTCATCAGCCGGGAGCCGGTCCAGTCCTTGCCGGCGTTGACGTTGCCGGTCTGGGCGAGGCCTGCGGTCTGCGCGGCCTCGCCGATGTCGCTGGCCTCGACGTAGCCGTCACGGCCGGTCTTCGGCGTCAGCAGCCAGACAGGGGCGCCCTCGTCGATCATGGTGGTGGCGTCCACCAGCGCGTCCGTCAGGTCGCCGTCCTCCTCGCGGAACCACAGCACCACGGCGTCCGCGACATCGTCGTGATCCTCGTCGACGAGTTCGGTGCCCGTGATGGCCTCGATTCCCTCACGGAGTGCCTGCTCGGCGTCGTCGTCGTAGCCGAGCTCCTGGACCACCATCCCGGGCTGGAAACCCAGCCTTGCGGCGGGGTTGGTCCGCTCCTCCGCGTGGTCCGCGGTCGCGCTCACGGATTGCCTCCTGTCATGTTCCGGTACAAGGGTTGCGCCTCGCCCTTCGCGCGAGGCTTTGGGCGTAGTCCACACGGGCGGGGCGGATCGCGCAAGTACCCGGCGCTCCGTCCCGCGCAAACGTCGACGTCTCCTCCCACAATGCACGATCCGTGGCGCATCGCACCACAGCATCCGCGGTCGGCGCTCTCCGGGCGTAGGGTGGGATTTCGGCCGCGCCCGACGATCGCGGCGCCGTACCGCCAGGACGGACACGCGGTTACCCCTCGGTAGGGGTGACGTACGCCCGGTCGCGGTACACGATGGAGGCGGCGCAGCCAGCAAGAGATCATCCGGCCCGGCCCACGACCGGACCCGGCCGAAGATCACCACCGAGCAGCGAAGGAACAGCGTGGCTTCCGGATCCGATCGCACCCCGATCATCATTGGCGGCCTTCCCAGCCAGGTCCCGGACTTCGACCCCGAAGAGACCCAGGAGTGGCTCGACTCGCTCGACGCGGCGGTCGACGAGCGCGGCCGGGAACGTGCCCGCTACCTCATGCTCCGCCTCATCGAACGGGCCCGCGCCCAGCGCGTCGCCGTGCCGGAGATGCGAAGCACGGACTACGTCAACACCATCGCGACCAAGAACGAGCCGTTCTTCCCCGGCGACGAAGAGGTCGAGCGCAAGATCCTCAACGCGACCCGGTGGAACGCCGCCGTGATGGTCTCCAGAGCGCAGCGGCCCGGCATCGGTGTGGGCGGCCACATCGCCACCTTCGCCTCTTCGGCGTCGCTCTACGACGTCGGCTTCAACCACTTCTTCCGGGGCAAGGACGACGGAAGGGGCGGTGACCAGGTCTTCTTCCAGGGGCACGCGTCGCCGGGCATCTACGCCCGCGCGTTCCTGCTGGACCGGCTGACCGAGGCGCAGCTCGACGGCTTCCGGCAGGAGAAGTCGAAGGCGCCGAACGGCCTGTCCAGCTATCCGCACCCCCGGATGATGCCGGACTTCTGGGAGTTCCCCACCGTCTCGATGGGCCTGGGCCCGATCAGTGCGATCTATCAGGCGCGGATGAACCGCTACATGGAGGCCCGGGGGCTCGGCGACACCTCGCAGTCCCACGTGTGGGCGTTCCTGGGCGACGGCGAGATGGACGAGCCGGAGTCCCTGGGACAGCTGTCCATCGCAGCGCGCGAGGGGCTGGACAACCTGACCTTCGTGGTCAACTGCAACCTTCAGCGGCTGGACGGGCCGGTGCGGGGCAACGGGAAGATCATCCAGGAGCTGGAGTCGGCCTTCCGTGGCGCCGGCTGGAACGTGATCAAGCTGGTGTGGGACCGGTCCTGGGACCCGCTCCTGGCCCGCGACCGCGACGGCGTGCTGGTGAACAAGCTGAACACCACCCCGGACGGGCAGTTCCAGACCTATGCCACCGAGTCCGGTGCCTACATCCGCGACCACTTCTTCGGCGGCGACCAGCGTCTGCGGGCCATGGTCGAGGGCATGACCGACGACCAGATCCTGCACCTGGGCCGCGGCGGCCACGACCACCGCAAGGTGTACGCGGCGTACAAGGCGGCCAAGGAGCACAAGGGCCAGCCCACCGTGATCCTGGCCCAGACGGTCAAGGGGTGGACTCTCGGGCCGAACTTCGAGGGTCGCAACGCCACGCACCAGATGAAGAAGCTGACGGTCGACGACCTGAAGCACTTCCGCGACCGGCTCCACCTGCCCATCCCCGACAGCGAGCTGGAGTCCGGCGCGCCGCCGTACTTCCACCCGGGGAGGGACTCGGACGAGATCCAGTACATGCACGACCGCCGCAAGGAGTGCGGCGGCTACGTGCCGACCCGGGTGGTACGGGCGAAGCCGCTGCCGCAGCCCGGGGACAAGGCCTACGCCACGGTCAGGAAGGGGTCGGGGCAGCAGCAGGTCGCCACCACGATGGCCTTCGTGCGGTTGTTGAAGGACCTCATGCGGGACAAGGAGATCGGCAAACGGTTCGTGCTGATCGCGCCGGACGAGTACCGCACCTTCGGAATGGACTCGTTCTTCCCGTCGGCCAAGATCTACAACCCGCTGGGCCAGACGTACGAGTCGGTGGACCGCGAGCTGCTGCTGGCGTACAAGGAGTCGCCGACCGGGCAGCTGCTGCACGACGGCATCACGGAGGCGGGCTGCACGGCCTCGCTGATCGCGGCGGGCTCGGCGTACGCCACCCATGGCGAACCGCTGATCCCGGTCTACGTCTTCTACTCGATGTTCGGCTTCCAGCGGACCGGCGACCAGTTCTGGCAGATGGCCGACCAGCTGGCGCGCGGCTTCGTGCTGGGCGCGACCGCCGGACGGACGACGCTGACGGGCGAGGGCACGCAGCACGCGGACGGCCACTCCATGCTGCTGGCCGCGACGAACCCGGCGTGCGTGGCCTACGACCCGGCCTTCGGCTTCGAGATCGCGCACATCGTCAAGGACGGTCTGCGCCGGATGTACGGCGAGGACAGCGAGGACGTCTTCTACTACCTGACCGTCTACAACGAGCCGATCCAGCAGCCGGCGGAGCCGGAGGACGTCGACGTCGACGGCATTCTGAAGGGCCTCTACCGCTACCGGGCGGGCGAGCGGGGGACCCAGCCCGCGCAGATCCTCGCCTCGGGTGTGGCCCTCGCGTGGGCGCTGGAGGCCCAGCAGATCCTCGCGGAGGAATGGGACGTCCGCGCCGACGTGTGGTCGGCGACGTCGTGGAACGAGCTGCGGCGCGAGGCGGTCGACGTGGAGCGGCACAACCTGCTGCACCCGGAGGAGGAACAGCGTGTCCCGTACGTGACGCGGAAGCTCCAGGGGGCCGACGGTCCGAAGCTGGCCGTCTCGGACTGGGAGCGCGGCGTGCCGGACCAGATCGCACGCTGGGTGCCGGGCACGTACCAGTCGCTGGGCGCGGACGGCTTCGGCTTCGCCGACACGCGCGGGGCCGCCAGGCGGTTCTTCCACATCGACGCCCCGTCGATCGTGCTGGGTGTGCTCACCGAGCTGGCGCGGGAAGGGCGCATCGACCGGTCCGCGCTGAAGCAGGCACTGGACCGGTACCAGCTGCTGGAGGTGTCCGCCGCCGACCCCGGCACCGCGGGCGGCGACGCCTGACCCGGCGGGACCGCGCGACTTCCCCGTCGAGGGGCCCCGGCCGCGGGCCGGGGCCCCTCGGCATGCCCGTGCCATCTCAGCGTTCCCAGATCTTGAAGGCGCGGACCTGGTAGGCCGAGCGGGGCGTCCAGGAGCCGGAGGGGTGGGTGTGGAACTCGCCTGTCGTGCCGCACTCCCGGCTCTGGTAGAGGGTCACGGGCCGGCCGGTGCGGTTGGCGTACGCGTCGGCGGTGTGCCCGGGCGGGAGCACGACGCAGCTCTCGATGGGAGTGCCGGCGAGCTCGAAGGCGAGCCGCCTTCCGGTGAAGTCCGGGTTCTCCCACAAGCACAGCTCTCCGGCGCCGCAGTCGCCGAGCACCGGTCGCGAGGTGTCCCCCGAGGCGGCGGCCGGCGCGGCCCCGAGCGCCAGGGCGAGAGCGGGCAGCAGCGCGGCGGCGCGTGCGGCTCTCCGCCGCACGGTCACGGCGATCCCGCGTGGTGCCGCCGGAGCGGCCGACGTGCCGGAGCGGGCGGCGCGGTGCCGGACGGCTGATTCGTCCCGGTCGGACGGGCGCTCGGCGGACATGCTGATCACACTCCCCGTGAAGGTGCCGGGAGGCGGATCCGCCCGGCGTCGTGATCAAGGCTGGTGGCCCGCATCCGCCGCTGCCAAGCGCAACCGCCGGAAGTCACCGGTAGGGGTGGCCGAGTTGTCCACAGGATGCCGTGCGTCCACAGATCCGGCGGGCGGTCCGCGACGGTGAGGTGGGCGGGATAGACAGGTGCAGAGGCACGGTCCCCTCGGCCGTGCCCCTGCACCCCTCATCGCGCGGAACGGAACGAGAGCTCCGTCCGTGCGAGTCCGCTACACGTGCACGGCGGGTCCCGCGTCGTGGGCGCCCCGCTTGGTGAAGACCGCGACCCCCGCGGCCAGCACCGCAACGATTCCCGCACAGGTGAAGGCGAGTCCCATGCCCGAGATGAACGCGTCGTGCACCACGCTCGCCATGAGGTCGGCGATCTTCTCCGGGGTGCCCGCCGGAGCGGGCGGAGCGAAGCCGACGGCGGCGGCGTCCTCCAGCTGCTCGGCCTGCTGGGCCTTCAGGGGCGGCAGGCCGGCCTCGGCCCACTTCTCCCCCACCACGCCGCCGGCACGGGAGGCCATGACGGCGCCGAGGACGGCGGTACCCAGGCTCCCGCCGACCTGCATGGCCGCCTGCTGGAGCCCGCCGGCCACACCGGCGTGCTCGAGCGGTGCGTTGCCGACGATGACCTCGGTCGCGCCGACCATCACCGGAGCCAGGCCGAGACCGAGAAGGGCGAACCAGAGAGAGGTGGCCGGAGTTCCGCTGCCTGCGTCCAGCGTCGACAGACCGAACATCGCCACCGCGGTGATCACCATGGCCGCGACGAGGGGGCCACGCGGCCCGACCTTGGTGATCACAGCGCCGGCGAGCGGCGACGACACGATCATCATTGCCGTCAGCGGCAGCAGGTGCAGGCCGCTCTCCACCGGCGACATGCCGTGGACGTTCTGGAGGTAGAAGGTGACGAAGAACAGCCCGCCCATGAATCCGAAGGCCATGAGCACCATCAGCACGGTGCCCGCCGACAGCGGCACGGAACGGAACATGCTCAGCGGCAGCAGCGGCTCCGGTGCCCGGGTCTCCCAGAGAGCGAAGACGGCGAAGAGGACCAGCGCGACGGCGAGGAAGCCGAGCGTGCCGGCATCGCCCCAGCCCCACTCGGGGGCCTTGATCAGCGCCCAGATCAGGCAGAACATCGCGCCGGAGAGGAGCACGATGCCGGGCAGGTCGAAGGACCTCGCCGCCTTCTCCGCCCGGTGGTCCAGCAGGAACGCCAGACCCATGCCCAGGGCGAGGACACCGACCGGCACGTTGATGAAGAAGACCGATTCCCAGCTGACGTGTTCGACCAGCAGCCCGCCGACGATCGGGCCGGCCGCGGTGGAGGCGCCGATCACGGCACCCCAGATGCCGATGGCCGCGTTGAGCTTCTCGGCGGGGAACGAGGCGCGCAGCAGCCCGAGCGCCGCGGGCATCAGGAGGGCGCCGAAGACGCCCTGGAAGACACGGAAGGTGACGACCAGCGAGACGCTGGGGGCGAAGCCGATGGCCGCCGAGGCGACGGCGAAGCCGACCACGCCGAAGAGGAACGCCTGCCGGTGGCCGAAGCGGTCGCCGAGCTTGCCTGCCGTGATCAGCGAAACGGCGAGAGCGAGGAGGTAGCCGCTGGTGATCCACTGGACCTCGGCGAGCGTGGCGCCGAGATCCTGCTTGATCGCGGGGTTGGCAATGGCCACGATGGTGCCGTCGAGGGCGACCATGGTGACGCCCAGCGCCACCGTGAGGAGCGTGAGCCACGGGTGGCCGCGAAGCCCTCCGGGCCGGGCGGGCTCTGCTGTCGGCGGGCTCGGTGGTTCGGGCGCCCCCTTCGTGACGGTGGCGGTGTGCGAGCTCATGCCCGCGAGGCTAATGACAGCGTCTGACAATTGACAAACCAATTCATCAGTCTGCAGCTGTCATTCCGCTCACAGGTAGGGTGCCGCCCATGTCCAGGAAAGGCGGCCGAACGTGACCGGACTGCGGGAGCGCAAGAAGCGGCGCACCCGAGGGGCCCTCATCCGGGTGGCGCACGAGCTGATCGTCACCCGGGGCTACGACGACACCACCGTCGATCAGATCGCCGACGCCGTGGACGTCTCCCAGCGGACCTTCTTCCGGTACTTCTCCAGCAAGGAGGAGGTCGCGCTCGCGCTCCAGGACGAGACGGAGGCCGGCTTCTACGAGGCGGTGCGCGACCGCCCGGCACAGGAGTCGCCGATCCGCGCCCTGCGCAACGCCCTCGACGCGACCTGGGACCACTTCGGCGAGGCCATCACCGAGATCGTGCCGATCGGCCTGTACATGAGGATGTGGCAGGTCATCGAGACGACGCCGTCGCTGCTCGCCGCACACCTGCGCCGGTCCACCGAGACGGAGGCCCGCCTCGCCGCACTGCTCACCGCCCGCGAGGGCCTGTCCCCCGACGACCGGCGCGCCCGGGTGCTGGTCGCGTCGTTCACCGGCGTGATGCGGGCGGCCGGACGGGAGTGGGGCGAGGGCGAGGACGTCACGGTCGAGGCGGCACGCCGGACCATGGACACCTACCTCGACCTGATGGCGCCCGCGCTGAGCGACGACTGGAGCCGCCGATGACGCGCCCCGAGGACCTTCGGCCAGGGGCACCGCGCGGCGCGGGGGGACGCGCGGGCGGTCGCCGCATACGATGACCCACATGGGTGACGTTCTGGCGGGAATCCACTCCTCCTGGGAGTTCGATTCCGACTCCGTGCTCATCCGCTTCGAACGGGGGATCCGCACGCCGAAGCTCTTCCACGTGCTGGGAGAGCGGCGCATCCCGTACGAGGCACTGAGCCGGATCGAGCTGGCCCCCGGCGGGCGGCGCGGCACGATCGTGATGCGCGCGGTGCCGCGGGCCGGGGCCGACCCGCTGGTGGAGGCCGCGGACGGACAGCTCAAGGAGACCTGCGATCCGTACCGGCTGGTCCTCCCCGCGGAGCGCGAGCTGCTCGCCGACTACTACGTCAGCGAACTGCGTTCGGCACTCGGTCCGGACGCGGCCGAGCCCGCCCCGGCGCACCTGGTCGCCGCACCGGAGCCGCCGCTGTCGTTCAAGGCGTACGACGGCAAGGCGCGTTTCAACGGCAAGGAGGTGTCCTTCCGCTGGTTCTGGACGGGGGCGTCCTCGGCCAAGTGGAAGGCGGGCGACCAGACGTTCGCGGTGGGCGAGCTGGAGGGCGTGGAATGGCGCTCGCCCGAGGTCTTCAAGGGCCACCTGCGGCTGATCCCACGCGGCGCCGCCTCGCCCGCGCTACGCGCGTTCCCCGGCGTCGAGGTGGACCAGGACCCGGCCGCCGTGGTGTTCGGGCTGGGCTACGGACTGGTCCACGAGTCGCTGCCCTTCGCGGCCGCCGTGCTGGCCGCCGTACGGGAGGCGGAGCCGGTCCCGGCGCTGGACACGGCCACCGCGCCGAACCCGACAGGTCCCGGCCCCGGTGCGAGCGACCGGCGCGACCCGGCGGACATCGCCGAACGGATACGGCACCTCGGTGAGCTGCACGAGGCCGGGCTGCTCACCGACGAGGAGTTCTCCGCCAAGAAGGCGGACCTGCTCGCCGAGCTCTGACCTCCGCGCACGCGGGGCCGGGTCCGGGCGGCTTACAGCGCGGCAAGGACCGCGTCGGTGAAGACCGGCCACACCTCGACGGCCCACGGACCGAAGTCGCGGTCGGTGAGCGCGACGCAGGCGGCACCGGCCTCCGGGTCCACCCACAGGAAGGTGCCGGACTGGCCGAAGTGCCCGAACGTACGCGGCGAGGAGCGGTCGCCCGTCCAGTGCGGCGTCTTGCCGTCGCGGATCTCGAAGCCGAGTCCCCAGTCGTTCGGTGACTGGTTGCCGTAGCCGGGCAGCACGCCCTTGCGCCCGGGGAAGGCCACGCCCGTGGCCTCCTGGAGCGTCTGCGGCGCGATCAGGCGGGGCGCCTGGAGTTCCGCGGCGAAGCGCACCAGGTCGTCCGCCGTGGAGACGGCGTCCTTGGCCGGGGAGCCCGCGAGTTCGGTGTCCGTCATCCCCAGCGGCGCGAGGACCGCGTCTCTCAGGTACTCCGCGAAGGGAATGTCGGTGGTCTTGGTCAGGTGCTCGCCCAGCACCTCGAAGCCGGTGTTGGAGTAGATCCGCCGCTCACCGGGCGCCGCCATGGTCCGGTGCTCGTCGAAGGCGAGACCGGAGGTATGGGCCAGCAGGTGGCGGACGGTCGCGCCCTCGGGGCCGGCCGGCTCGTCCAGCTCGAGCGCGCCCTCCTCCACCGCGACGAGCACGGCGTAGGCGGCCAGCGGCTTGGTGACGGAGGCGAGCGGGAAGCGCCGTCCGGTCTCGCCGTACTTCCCGGCCAGGGAGCCGTCCGCCGTGACGACGGCGGCGGCAGCGGCGGGCACGGGCCAGGTCTCGATCATCCGCAGGGCGCTGTCCATGCCAGGCAGCCTAACGCGGCGGAAATCGGCCCCCGAAATGCGCTTGCCTGGAGTGCACTCCAGGTCCGTAGCGTTTCCCCCATGACCGTGACGGAGCAGGAGACGGCGGACGAGACCGAGACAGCGGGCAAGGCGACCGACGCGGACCTCTGCGCGACCCGGAACGCCGTGCATCCGCGCCCGGACGGGCGGGACCGGTACACCATCAGCGAGGTCGCGGCCTGCACCGGGCTGAGCGCGCACACCCTGCGCTGGTACGAGCGGATCGGGCTGATGTCGCACGTCGACCGCTCGCACACCGGGCAGCGACGGTTCACCAACAAGGATCTGGACTGGCTGTCACTGGTGGGCAAGCTCCGCCTCACCGGCATGCCGGTGGCCGACATGGTGCGGTACGCCGAACTCGTGCGGGCCGGCGAGCACACCGTGGACGCGCGGCGCGAACTCCTCGAGACGACCCGGCGGAACGTGCGTCTCCGCATCGCGGAACTGCGGGACACCCTCGCGGTGCTCGACCACAAGATCGGCGTCTACGCGGCGAAGCAGCAGATCCCGGCGCCCTCCACGGAACCACCGACCAGTCCGGCGCAGCCCGGCGCAGCACAGCCCGCCGACGAGCGGAGCACCGAAGAGCAGACCACGGAGGCGTCGCCCTCCGGGAAGGCGGCACGGCAGCGATGAACACGGAGCGGATCGGCACGGAACGGCTGGGTGCGGACGGCCCGGAGGTGGGCGCCCAGGGCCTGGGCTGCATGGGCATGAGCTTCGCCTACGGCCCCACGGACGAGAGGCAGGCGCGCGCCACGCTGGAACGGGCGCTGGAGCTCGGTGTCACCCTCTACGACACCGCCGACATGTACGGCGCGGGCGAGAACGAACGGTTCCTGGCGCCCTTCGTGCGCGCGCATCGTGACGAGATCGTCCTGGCCACCAAGTTCGCCGTGGTGCTCGACCCGGACGACCCGCAGGCGCGCGGGGTGCGCAACGACCGCGCGTACGTGCGGGAATGCGTCGAGAGAAGCCTGCAGCGACTCGGCGTGGAGACGATCGACCTGTATTACATGCATCGCCGGGACCCGGGGGTGCCGCTTGAGGAGTCCGTCGGCGCCATGGCCGAACTGGTCCGGGAGGGCAAGGTCCGGCAGCTCGGGCTGAGCGAGGTGACGGGGAGCGAGCTGCGCACCGCGCACGCCGTCCACCCCGTCGCCGCGGTGCAGTCGGAGTGGTCGGTCTTCAGCCGCGACGTGGAGGAGAACGTGGTCGGCGCCGCACGCGAGCTGGGCGTGACCTTCGTGCCGTACTCGCCGCTCGGCCGGGGCTTCCTCACCGGTTCGTTCACCGACGCCGACCGGGACCTCGGCGGCGACGACTTCCGCCGCCTCCAGCCGCGCTTCACCGGCGCCAACGCGACGGCGAACGCGGCCCTGTTGCGGCCGCTGCGACGGATCGCCGAGGCGCACGGTGCCACGAGCGGCCAGGTCGCGCTGGCCTGGGTACACCAGCGGGCGGCGGTGCACGGCCTGCGCGTGGTGCCGATTCCGGGCACCCGGCGCCCGGGCCGGGTGGAGGAGAACACGGCGGCCACCCGTCTCACGCTGACCGAAGAGGAGCTGAGCGTGCTGGAGCCGGTCGCCGCGCAGGTGGCGGGCGCGCGGTACGCGGACATGGCCCTCACCTCGGCCGGGCGGGAGTAGCCCCTTCCGCGGCGAACCCGCACCTCCCCGCGGAAGCCGCACCGTCCCGCGGTCAGCCGTAGGAGGGTTCGGCGTGCATCTCCCAGAGCAGCAGCTCCGTGTCACCGTGGGCGGCCGCGACCAGGCCGTCTGCCCCGGTGACGCGGGCCGCGTCACCGGGTCCCAGCCGCTCACCACCCAGGCGCACCCCGCCGCGGACCACGTGCAGGTGGACGAACTGCGCGTCGGGCACCGCCGTACGGGCGCCGTCGCCGAGCCGTCGCACGTGCAGTACGGCATCGGTGCGCGGGATCGCGAACGGCGTCGCGTCGGCGATCCCCCGCACCACCTCGTACTCGGGCGGACCGCCGAAGCTTCCCGGCACCAGCCACATCTGCACGAAGCGCAGTACCCCCGCCCCGGCGTTGCGCTCGGCATGGCGGACGCCGGATCCCGCCCCCAGGCGCTGCAGGTCGCCGGGGCGGACCAGCGTCGCGGCGCCCGTCGAGTCCTCGTGCTCCAGCTCTCCCTCCACGACCCAGGTGACGATCTCCAGGTCGCGGTGCGGGTGGAGACCGAACCCCGCTCCGGGCTCCAGACGCTCCTCGTTGCAGGCGACGAGGAGGCCGAAGCCGACGTTCTCCGGGTCGTAGAAGCCGGAGAAGGAGAATGCGTGGCGGGTGTCGATCCCGGCGGCCCTGTCGCCGCCGCGGTACCGGTCGGCTGCTCGCCGTACCTCAAGCATGCAGACCACCGTAGACGCCCCCGTACCCGCGGACGGCACCGGATGAGGCAGGCTTGTGCCGTGCCCGAACCTACGGAATCCGACGAAAATCCCGCGAACGACGCCGACGGCCGGTCGGCGGAGCATCCGCACGCGGCCACGCTGCGGCGGCTCCAGCAGTCCTCCGGCAAGCTCGCCGCGGCGGCCCTGTCCCGCATGGACGAGCAGCTGCCGTGGTACCGCGCCATGCCGCCGGAGAACCGCTCCTGGATCGGGCTGGTCGCGCAGGCCGGCATCGCGGCGTTCACCGAGTGGTTCCGGCACCCGGAGACGCCGCAGGCCATCAGCACGGACGTGTTCGGCACCGCGCCGCGCGAGCTGACGCGGGCGATCACGCTGCGGCAGACGGTGGAGCTGGTGCGCACCACGATCGAGGTCGTCGAGACCGCGATCGACGAGGTCGCGGCCCCCGGGGACGAAGCGGTACTGCGCGAGGCGCTGCTCGTCTACGCCCGCGAGATCGCCTTCGCCACCGCACAGGTCTACGCCCAGGCGGCGGAGGCCCGCGGCGCGTGGGACGCCCGTCTGGAGTCCCTGGTGGTGAACGCGGTGCTGTCGGGCGAGGCGGACGAGGGCGCCGTGTCCCGTGCCGCGGCGCTCGGCTGGAACTCGCCCGAACACGTCTGCGTCGTGCTGGGCACCGCGCCGGACGGGGACAGCGAGCTCACGGTGGAGGCCATCCGGCGTGCCGCGCGGCACGCCAAGCTCCAGGTGCTGACCGGCGTGCTGGGCGAGCGGCTGGTGGTGATCGCCGGCGGCTCGGACGACCCGCTGCGCACCGCCAAGTCGCTGATCGGTCCGTACGCTTCGGGTCCGGTGGTGGCCGGACCGGTCGTCGGGGATCTGCTGTCGGCCACGCGGTCGGCGCAGGCCGCGGCCGCCGGACTGCGGGCGTGTGCGGCGTGGCCGGACGCGCCGCGCCCGGTGCTGGCGGACGATCTGCTGCCCGAGCGGGCGATGGCCGAAGACCCGGCGGCGCGGAAGCTTTTGGTGGAGGAGATCTACAGACCGCTGGAGGAAGCCGGCTCGGCGCTGCTGGAAACTCTGAGCGTATATCTGGAGCAGGCAAGCAGTCTCGAAGGCGCGGCGCGGATGCTCTTCGTTCACCCGAACACCGTCCGCTACCGGCTGCGACGTGTGACGGACGTCACCGGGTGGTCCCCCTCCGACGTGCGTTCAGCGTTTACTCTGCGTATCGCGCTGATCCTGGGGCGTCTCGCAGACGGTGATCGAGAGCCGTAGGCTGAGCGCCGCGGGTTTGTCGGGGAGCCACAATTCCCCCGACTGTTCTTCGTCCCGGTCCCCACGGGCGGGGACCCATGTCCTCAAGAGAGAGTGTGAGAGTGCTCGTACTCGTCGCTCCCGGCCAAGGCGCCCAGAAGCCTGGCTTCCTGACCCCCTGGCTCGACCTCCCCGGCGTCGCGGACCGCCTCCGGGAATGGTCCGACGCCCTCGAACTCGACCTGGTGCACTACGGCACCAAGGCGGACGCGGAGGAGATCCGGGACACCGCCGTGGCGCAGCCGCTGCTGGTGGCCGCCTCCCTGGTGTCCGCCGGGGCGCTGCTCGAGGGCCACGACGCGGCGCGGGCGGTGGGCTCGGTCGCCGGTCACAGCGTCGGTGAACTGGCCGCCGCGGCCACCGCGGGTGTCGTCTCCCCTGCGGACGCCATGTCCCTGGTACGCATCCGCGGACGCGCCATGGCCGAGGCCGCTGCGGTGACCGAGACCGGGATGGCCGCGGTACTCGGCGGGGACGCCGACACGGTCACCTCGCACCTCGAGCAGCTCGGGCTCACCCCCGCGAACATCAACGGCGGCGGCCAGATCGTGGCGGCCGGCACCGCCGAGCAGCTCGAGGCGCTGGCCGCAGACAAGCCGGAGGGGGCACGCGTCCGGCCGCTCCAGGTCGCGGGGGCGTTCCACACGGTGCACATGGCGCCCGCCGTCGAGGCGTTGGACACCGCGGTCCGCGACGTCGCCGTGCACGACCCGGTCCTGCCGTACGTGTCGAACGCGGACGGCCAGGTCGTGGACGGCGGTGCGGAGGTCGTACGGCGGCTGGTGCAGCAGGTGGCCAACCCGGTGCGCTGGGACCTGTGCATGGAGACGTTCGTCGCGCGCGGCGCGACCGCCCTGATCGAGGTGTGCCCGGGCGGAACGCTCACCGGCCTGGCGAAGCGCGGTATGCCGGGTGTCAGGACGCTGGCACTCAAGTCCCCCGACGATCTCGAGGCGGCCCGCACGCTCGTCGCCGAACACACCGCCGCGGCGGAATAGGAGCATCGAGAGCATGACCGCGAAGATCAGGCCCGCCAAGGGCTCCCCTCACGCGCGCATCCACGGCGTCGGCGGCTACCGTCCCACGCGGGTGGTGCCGAACGAGGAGATCCTCAAGCACATCGACTCCTCCGACGAGTGGATCCGCTCGCGGTCCGGCATCACGACCCGCCACTGGGCCGGTCCGGAGGAGACCGTCGCCGAGATGACGCTGGAGGCCGCGGGCAAGGCGATCGCCGACGCGGGGATCACGCCGGAGCAGGTCGGCGCCGTCATCATCTCGACGGTCTCGCACTTCAAGCAGACCCCGTCGATCGCCACTGAGGTCGCCCACCGTCTCGGCACGGGCAAGGCCGCCGCGTTCGACATCTCCGCCGCCTGCGCCGGGTTCGGTTACGGCCTGGGCATCGCCAAGGGGCTCGTCGTCGACGGCAGCGCCGAGTACGCGCTGGTGGTCGGCGTCGAACGGCTCTCGGACCTGACCGACCTCAAGGACCGTTCCACGGCCTTCCTGTTCGGCGACGGCGCGGGCGCGGCGGTCATCGGCCCGGCGGACGAGCCCGGCATCGGCCCCGTGGTGTGGGGCTCCGAGGGCGACAAGGCCGACGTCATCACGCAGACCGTCCCCTGGGACGCGTTCCGGGTGGGGGACGTCAACGCACTGCCGGTGGACGACGCCGGCGAACTGAAGTTCCCCGCGTTGCGCCAGGAAGGCCAGACGGTCTTCCGCTGGGCCGTCTTCGAGATGGCCAAGGTCGCCCAGCAGGCGCTGGACGCCGCCGGAGTCGCCGCGGAGGACCTGGACGTCTTCGTCCCGCACCAGGCCAACATGCGGATCATCGACTCGATGGTGAAGACTCTGAAACTCCCGGAGACGGTCACCGTCGCACGGGACGTGGAGACCACCGGCAACACCTCGGCCGCCTCCATCCCGCTCGCCATGGAGCGGCTGCTGGCGACCGGTCAGGCGAAGAGCGGCGACACGGCACTGGTCATCGGTTTCGGTGCGGGCCTCGTCTACGCGGCCGCCGTCGTTACTCTCCCCTGAAGCAGGACCACACACCTCGCAGCGCACGCCGCACCGGCACGGAGGCGGCAGCGCTGTGGCACAGCACCGGGCCGGGAAGCCGCGTCCGGGAGACCGACACAACACGAAGGAGCGCCGCAATGGCCGCCACGAAGGAAGAGATCATCGCCGGTCTCGCCGACATCGTCAACGAGATCGCCGGTATCCCCGCCGAGGACGTCAAGGAGGAGAAGTCCTTCACCGACGACCTGGACGTCGACTCGCTGTCCATGGTCGAGGTCGTCGTAGCCGCCGAGGAGCGCTTCAGCGTGAAGATCCCGGACGACGACGTCAAGAACCTCAAGACCGTCGGCGACGCCACCGAGTACATCCTCAAGCACCAGGGCTGAGCCGGACTGTCGCCGCCCTGCGGTGGCGCCGACGCGTCACCGCGTACCTCAGACACGTGGAGAGAGAATTCCGATGAACACGACCCCATCCGCCGTGGTCGTCACCGGTATCGGCGCAACCACACCGCTGGGTGGCGACAGCGCATCGACCTGGGAGGGGCTCGTCGCCGGCCGGTCCGGTGTGCGTCTCCTGGAGGAGGAGTGGGCGGCCGACCTGCCCGTGCGCATCGGTGCACGGGCGGCCGCCGACCCCTCGGAGGTCATTCCGCGTCCGCAGGCGCGGAAGCTGGACCGCTCCGCGCAGTTCGCGCTGATCGCCGCCCGTGAGGCGTGGGCGGACGCCGGCTTCACCGGGCGCGCGGGCGAGGACGGCACCGTCGACCCCGACCGGCTGGGCGCGGTCGTCGCGTCCGGTATCGGCGGGGTGACCACCCTGCTCGACCAGTACGACGTGCTGCGCGACAAGGGTGTGCGCAAGGTGTCGCCGCACACCGTGCCCATGCTCATGCCGAACGGCCCCTCCGCCAACGTGGGTCTCGAGGTCAACGCGCGGGCCGGGGTGCACACTCCGGTCAGCGCCTGCGCCTCGGGGTCGGAGGCCATCGGCTACGCGGTGGAGATGATCCGCACGGGCCGTGCCGACGTCGTCGTCGCCGGTGGGACGGAGGCGGCGATCCATCCGCTGCCCATCGCCGCGTTCGGCAACATGATGGCGATGTCGAAGAACAACGACGACCCGCAGGGCGCCTCCCGGCCGTACGACGCGGACCGCAACGGCTTCGTCATGGGCGAGGGCGCCGGTGTGATCGTGCTGGAGTCGGCGGAGCATGCCGCACGGCGCGGTGCGCGGGTGTACGCGGAGGCCGTCGGCCAGGGCGTCTCGGCCGACAGCCACCACATCACGCAGCCCGAGCCGAGCGGCAACGGCATCGCGCACGCGCTGCAGAACCTGATGCAGCACACCGACCTGCGCGCCGACGAGATCATGCACATCAACGCGCATGCGACGTCGACCCCGCAGGGCGACATCGCCGAGATCAAGGCGCTGCGCAAGGTTTTCTCCGGCGACGTGGACCACATGGCGCTGTCCGCGACGAAGTCCATGACCGGTCACCTGCTGGGCGGTGCCGGTGGCATCGAGACGGTGGCGACGGTGCTCGCGCTGCACAACCGCCTCGCTCCGCCGAGCATCAACATCGCGAACCTCGACCCGGAGGCGGACGCCGACGTCGTCCGCGACGAGCCGCGCGAGCTGCCGCAGGGCCGCATCGCCGCGCTCAACAACTCCTTCGGGTTCGGCGGCCACAACGTGGTGCTGGCGCTGCGGACGGTCTGACCTCCGCGCGGCCCGCACGTACGAACGCCCCGGCCTGCCAGGCCGTGAAGCCTGGCGGGCCGGGGCGTCTTCGCGTGGTGCCGTGGTGAAGGGGACTCAGACGACCTGGTGGAGCCAGCGCACCGGGGCGCCCTCGCCGGCGTACCGGAAGGGTTCGAGCTCGTCGTCCCAGGGTTTGCCGAGCAGCCGGGCGATCTCCGCCTCGAGGTCGCTCTCCCCCCGCACGGAGCGGGACATCGCGGCGCGCAGCCGGTCCTCAGGGATCAGGATGTCGCCGTGCATGCCGGTGACGGCGTGGAAGATGCCCAGCTCGGGGGTCGAGCTGTAGCGCTCTCCCTCGGCGGCGGCACACGGGTCGGCGGTCACCTCGAAGCGCAGCATGTGCCATCCGCGGAGCGCGGAGGCGAGCTTCGACGCGGTGCCCGGCTCCCCCTGCCAGGAGAACTCGGCACGCCAGGTGCCCGGAGAGGCGGGCTGTTTGATCCAGTCGAGCGCGACGCGGCCGCCCAGCACCCCTGCGACCGCCCACTCGACGTGCGGGCAGAGCGCGCGGGGCGCGGAGTGGATGAACAGGACTCCACGTGTCGTCACCGGGACCTCCAGTGCGGTTCGAGCTCCGGCCTCGCGGGCGGGCTCGAGTACCTGCCGGTCACGCGCCGGACCGGCGCCTGACATTCTGCACCATCGATCACTGGCCCACCAGCTTCCGAGGTGACCAACAGTAAACACCATTGTGGTCATTCCTCCACGAATCGGGCAGGATATGACGCGATGTGATGGGTGTTCGGTTACCTGTACGCACGCAACCCGCCCCACGGGAGAAAGCTACCGCGCCGCTTCCAGCCACGGGTGCCGTACGGTCGGGAAGGGAGACGACGCGGAAGGGAAGGCGGCGATGCGGACACGCGGACACACCGCCCGGATGGCGGTGGCCGGCACCCTGGCCATGACCCTGGGGTGCTCCCTGGCGGCCTGTCAGGGCGGCTCCTCGCCAGAGGGCTCCTCACCCCCCTCCTCCTCGGCATCCGGGACGCGGCCGGGTACGTCCCCTTCGTCACCCGGAGCGTCCGCGGCACCCTCGGCCTCCCCGGCATGGGACACCGACCCCGACTCCCTCGCCGCCGTCGGCGACTCCATCACCCGGGCGTTCGATGCCTGCGGGCCGCTCGCCGACTGCCCGAAGTCGTCCTGGGCCACCGGCACCGACCCGGCCGTGGCCAGTCTCGCCTCCCGGCTCCTCGACCGCCCCGGCCGCGACAGCTGGAACCTGGCGGTCTCCGGCGCGATGATGGCCGACCTTCCTCGGCAGATGGCGCAGGCTGCGGACCGCGACCCGGAGTTGGTGACGGTGCTCGTCGGCGCCAACGACGCGTGCAGGCCGTCGGTCGACGCGATGACACCGGTGGCCGGCTTCCGCGCGGACTTCGAGCAGGCACTGCGCACCCTCCGGGAGGAGGCTCCCGGCTCCCAGGTGTACGTGGCGAGCATCCCGGACCTGCAGCGACTCTGGCAGGTGGGACGCGACGAGCCGGACGCCCGCCGGGTGTGGGACTACGGCATCTGCCGCTCCATGCTGGACGCGCCACGGGACACGGGTGAGGCCGCGACCGCACGCCGGGCGCAGGTCTCGGAGCGCGTGGACGCCTACAACTCCGTGCTGCGCCAGGTCTGCACGGAGGTGAGGCGATGCCGCTGGGACGGGGGCGAAGTGCACGACCACCGGTTCACCGCGAACGCCCTCAGCCGCTGGGACTGGTTCCACCCGAGCCGCGAGGGACAGAGCGATTTGGCCGAACTCGCCTACGAGCGCATCACGGACGGCTGAAAGGACGAGACCTCCGGGGCCGCCGTGCACCCCGGGGCCCCGGGGTGCCGGTCGCGCCGGGCCCCCGGGTGCGCGGCGTCACGGACTGTCCAGCATCCGTATGAGCAGATCACGGAGCACCCGCCGCTCCAGCGGCGTGAGCTCGGCGAGCGGCTCCCGGGCGAACCCGAGCGCACCCCGCAGGCTCGCGGCCGTCGCGCTGCCGCGCTCCGTGGCCGCGGCGAGCTTGACGCGGCGATCGGCCGTATCGGGCCGCCGCTCGACCAGGCCCCGGGCCTCCAGCCTGTCGACGATGCCCGTCACGTTCGACGGCTCACACCTCAACTGCTCGGCAATGCGGCGCATCGGCGTGGGCTCACGGTCGAGCAGGGCGAGAACGCGCGCCTGCGCTCCGGTGAGCGCGTGGTCGGCGGCGGCCACCTCGTACTCCGCGTGGTAGCGCGCCACGACGCCGCCGATCAGCTCGACGACCTCGCGCGTGAGGACGTCGGGCAGGGGCGGGACGGAGGGTGAGCCGGTCGACATGACCTCAGTCTACCTCAAAGCTTGACAACATGAAATATCCAGGTGCAGCATTGTTTCAGTATCTGAAGCATCTGGAGGCACCACATGACTCTGCCCACCGCCGGTCGCGCCTGGCATCTGACGGCCCGCCCGCAGGGATGGCCCACGCCCGACGGGTTCGCGCTGCGGGAGGTCCCGGTCGAGGCCCCCGGGGAGGGCCAGATCCTCGTGCGCAACCTCTACCTGTCCGTGGACCCGTACATGCGCGGCCGGATGAACGACGTCCGGTCGTACGTGCCGCCCTTCCAGCTCGACGCGCCCATGGACGGCGGTGCCGTGGGCGTCGTCGTGGCTTCCGAGGCCTCGGACTTCGCCGTGGGCGACCACGTCCTGCACGGGCTCGGCTGGCGGGAGTTCGCCACGCTCGACGCCCGGCACGCCACCGTCGTCTCCGCCGACCTGGCGCCGCTCAGCACCTACCTCGGAGTCCTCGGCATGCCGGGCCTCACCGCCTACGCG
The DNA here is from genome assembly GCF_000426325.1 of Streptomyces sp. CNS606. NCBI lineage: Bacteria > Bacillati > Actinomycetota > Actinomycetes > Kitasatosporales > Streptomycetaceae > Streptomyces > Streptomyces sp. CNS606. The sequence goes on along the minus strand of NZ_AUFD01000008.1, from coordinate 24,962 downwards.
GGTCTGCTGGAGGTGGGAGCTTTCACCGAGGGCGACGCGGTGTTCGTCTCCGGTGCGGCCGGTGCCGTGGGCGGCCAGGTGGGCCAGATCGCTCGGCTCAAGGGAGCTTCCCGGGTGATCGGCAGTGCGGGCTCGGACGAGAAGGTGCGGCTGCTGACCGAGGAGTACGGCTTCGACGCGGCCTTCAACTACAAGTCGGGCCCGATCGCCGAGCAGCTCCGAGCCGCCGCCCCGGAGGGGATCGACGTCTACTTCGACAACGTCGGCGGCGACCACCTGGAGGCCGCTCTCGGTGCCATGAACGTGCACGGCCGCGTCACGGTGTGCGGCATGATCGCGCAGTACAACGCCACGGAGCCACCTGCCGCACCGCACAATCTCGCCCTGCTCATCGGCAAGCGGATCCGGATGCAGGGCATGCTCGTCAGCGACCACGCATCGCTGCAGCCGCAGTTCGTCTCCGAGGTCTCCGGCTGGATCCGCTCCGGTGAACTCACCTACCGGGAGACCGTCGTGGACGGCGTCGACAACGCCCTGGATGCCTTCCTCGGCATGCTCAAGGGCGAGAACACCGGAAAGATGGTCGTCCGACTCACCGACTGACGGCAGCGACCCGAAGCAACAGCCGATCGTCCGACCCCACGGGGGCTCCCCGCCATGCCGGCGCCCGCATCCGATCCTCTAGGCTCGGACCGGACCGCAGAGGTCGTGGGCGCGAGCCTCCCGGTCGGACAAGGAACGAGAGGATCTTCATGTCCATCCCATCCCTCGACGTCAAGTACACCGCGGTGGCCACCGCTCACAACGGCCGCGACGGCCGGGTCGCGTCCGACGACGGAAAGCTCGACGTGGTCGTCAACCCGCCCAAGGAACTGGGCGGCAGCGGTGAGGGCACCAACCCGGAGCAGCTGTTCGCCGCCGGCTACAGCGCCTGCTTCCAGAGCGCCCTCGGCGTCGTCGCCCGGCAGGAGAAGGCCGACATCACCGGCTCCACGGTCACCGCAGAGGTCGGCATGGGCAAGACGCCCGAGGGCGGCTTCGGTCTCACCGTCGCCCTGCGCGCCAGCATTCCGCAGGTGGACGCCGCGACCGCAAGGCAGCTGCTGGAGAAGGCGCACCAGGTCTGCCCGTACTCCAACGCGACCCGCGGCAACATAGAGGTCACCCTGACCGTCGACTGACGGCTGACGGCTGACGGCTGACGGCTGACGGCAGGCCGGACGGTCGGCCGCTCGGCAGGAGTGGACGGGTGGGTGGCGCCGCCCGTCCGTCCACCCCGCCGCCGTCCACCGCGCGCGACGGATCCGCGAACCGCTCGAGAACGTCGGCACGGTGCCCGTCGACCGACGGCTCGTCAGTCGGCCGTATGCAGCAGCATCTTGCCGGTCGGGACGTCGGAAGCGGTGGCGAGCCGGCCCATCGCTTCGGGGAATCCGGTCAGCGGCAGGCGGCAACTGATCAACGGTGCGGCGTCGAGCCGTCCGGAGGCCAGCGCGTTGACCGCGTGAGACCAGGCGAAGGACCGGGCGCCGAACACCGTACGCAAGGTGAACCCCCTCGGCCGCGAGCCGGATCGGTTCGGCTTTCCGGCCACGGGCGCAGGCGTCACCGACGAGGATCACGCGTCCACCGGGCCAGGTCACAGGCCGTGCGGGCCGCGCCGGACAGCCCGGACGTCTCCAGCACCAGGTCGAACCCCCTCGTCGGCGCCGTCGATGACGATCGCTCGTGCCAAGGGGCTCGTGGACACCGGCCTCTCCCTCCGACCCGGCGGGCGGGCGGACCTTGCTGGAGGCATGGCGCCGTCGCACTCCCGGGCCCCGGACGCCGGGCGAGGCCGGCGAGGGACAACGGTCGTCACACCGGCCGGGAGAGCTCCGGGCATCGGGCCGCGCGCAGGACACCGGGCGGACCCAGTTCGCCGCGCAGCCGCATCGTGCGGAGCACCAATTCGAGTTCGAAGCGGCTTTCCGGTGCGTCGATGTCATCACCCCACAACTCGCGTATCTGACGCAGGCGGTAGCGGACGGTCTGGGGATGCACTCCCAGCCGGGCGGCGACTTCGGGGGCTCCTCCTCTGGTCTCCAGCCATGCGAGCAGTGTCTCGGCGAGCCGGCGGCTGTGGGTGGGGCCGCAGTCCCGCAGCGGGGCGAGCCGGCGGCGGGCGAGGTCCCCGATGAGTTCCTCGGGAGGCAGGAGCACCAGTGCCTCGGTGTGTTCGGTGCAGGGAAGGAGTTCGCCTGCGGGCAGTAGCCCGCGCTCCATCAGGGCCACGGCGGACTGTGCCCAGTGCAGCGACTTCACCGCCTGCGCCGGGGGAACGGGCGGGCCGAGAGCCCCCGCCCAGCCGGCCGTCGCCCGGCGGAGCCGTTCGGCGCGGCCGGGTGCGTCCGGGTCGGGCACCACCATCCGGGGCTGCTCGCACTCCATGTCCAGCAGCACCTCGTCGCCGACGGCCGGCGGCACGGCCGACCGCGCCGGGCGCTGCAGCACGGCGACAGCCACGGTGCGCGGCACCGGCCAGGCGATCCGGGCCGCGCGGTCCGCGATGAGTTCGGTGAAGTCGGCCGGGGTCCGGTGGTGTTCGGTGAGCAGCAGATCCAGCAGGCGACGCTGCAGCCGCAGCCGCTCGCCGGCCTGCCGGGCGGCTGCCTCGGCATAGCCATGCACCGAGGCGGCGACGAGGCTGTCCAGATAGACGAACGCCGCGTCGGCCAGCTCGTACATGGCGGGCGGAGGGATCTCCAGACGGGTGCCCAGTTCGGAGAAGCGGCGCCAGGCGAGGCGTATGCCCAGCCGGTAGATGGCCTGGAGGGCGTCGAGGCTGCGGCCCTCCCGCACCTCCCCGCGCCCGAAATCCTGGAAGATCCGGGGCGGCGGACGCAGATCGGAACTCAGGCCGTGCGTGGTGAGGTGGCCGAGGAAGTGCTCGATGGCGTCCCGGATGCCGACCAGCGCCAGAGGCTCTCCGTTGTCGTCGAGCATCAGCGGCAGGTTCGGGTGCTCACGCCGGATCTCCCCGAGGATGTCCTCGGCGAGTTGAGGCACCTCCTGGAGCGCGCGAGCGGTGAAGCGGCTCACCCGCAGCGGCGGCACCTCGCTCCAGGCCGATCCGGCGACGGCTGCAGTGGTCACGGCCCCTCACCCTCGTCCCCGGCGGCCCCGGCGTCAGGGAACGGCGAAGACGGAGACGGTGAAGACCGTGGCGGCGAGGACTGCGGGGACGGCTCCTGCGAGGGCCGCGGAGGGGAGGTGGACGTGCGGAACTCGACCAGGGGGACGTTCGGCTGCTCCGGCGTGGCGTGCAGCGCGGCGACGATCCCCCACCCCGCCCCGACCGCCAGTGCGGCCGCTGCGACGCAGGTCAGAGTAGCTGTGAGGAGTCTGTGCATGGCGCGACGAACCTCTTTCGTCAGTGCGCACCAGCCCGCCCCAGGGCTGTGACCCTCTGGAAGTTACTCGAGTGTTAATTAGCCATTGACGCCATGTCAAGCGTCCTCTACGTTTCCGGTCTCGTACGAGGCCCTCACCGGTCTCCTCCGAACGCGCACGAATCCGCCCGCGCCCTCGGCATCACCCGCGCTCCACCGGTCACCCCCGCCGCGCTCTCTCCCGGCCTCACCCACGGAGTCACGTATGCGCCGTTCCGCCTCCCCTCTCTCGCTGACCCTTCTCGGGCTCGGCGTGTTCCTGCTCGTCCTCGCACCCATGCTGACCTGGTACGTCGAGCCGAGGGCCCAGCGCACGCCGGTGGACGTCGTCTCGACGACGGTGCTCACCGGCACCGGAAGCTACTTCGACCAGGAGGACGTCGAGACGAAGGACGAGCAGCGGCTGACCGTCACCCGGCGGGTACTCGGCAACGTGGCCGAGAGCGAGAGGAACGACGTCGCCGTGTGGGACGTGTCACAGACCATCGACACCCCGAAGACCGCGAAACTGGACGATCCCCGGCGCTCCTTCCAGTGGGAGACCGAGCGCTGGGTCACCGACCCGGCGACCAACCGGCCGGTGCACTGCTGCGGCGAAGCCCCGCAGGAGTTCGGCGGGGAGGCGTACCTGAAGTTCCCCTTCGACGTGGAGGAGCGGTCCTACACCTGGTGGGACGGCACGCTGGGAGGCACGGTGCCGCTGCGGTACGCCGGCCGCGCGAAGGTCCAGGGCTATGAGGGGTTGCGCTTCACCGGTTCCGTGGAGCAGGTGCGGGTCGGGTCCCGGCAGGTGCCGGGGCTCCTCGTCGGCAGCCCGGACACCGGCCAGGTGCAGGCCGAGGAGTGGTACGCCAACGAGGACATCGACATCGTCGTCGACCAGCGGACCGGCCGGATCCTGCGGGTGAGCATCGCGCCGGAGGTGACGCTGCGCGCCCCCGGCGGCGAGCAGGACGAGGTCACCCTGTTGCGTAGCGACAAGCTGGAGTTCACGGAAGCAACGCAGCGCGAACAGGTCGAGCTGGCGTCCGCCGACAGCAGGAAACTGCAGGTCGTGGGCGAGACGGCGCCGATCGGCGCCGCCGCGGCGGGAGCCGTACTGGCCCCGTTGGGAGCGGTACTCGTGGTGCGCGGACGCCCACGCTCCGGCACTCCGCACGCCACGGGCAGCGCGAAGTGATGAAGCAGCGGCCCGATTCGTCCCCGAATTTGTCACGCGGGTGAGTAGCCCGCGCGTCCGCTCCGGCGAACACTGAGCCCACGCCGCGCAAACCGGCCCGTTCCGCCCCACGGACCCGCCCGACCGCACGCCGCACCGCGCACCGCAGCCGCGTCACACCGCACGCGCACCCACAGCGCGTACCACCCGCACGCGCACTGCTCGCCCCGTACGCGCACCACGCCGCATCGCAGCGCACCGCACCGCCGGGCACGCACGCCCACCCGCACCCCGCGGCCTCCCCGCCGCGGCGTCCCCACCCACGCGAGGCCGCTCATGCCCGAGGCCCACCCGCACCCACACACGCACCCGTCCCGCACACCGAGACGAGTTGGAGCACGCATGCCCCAGCACGTGCCGAGCGCGCCCGCCGTCCCGCCCGGCGCGGCCCGCCCCGCAGCCGGCGCCGCCGCCGTGCACGCGCCCGCCCGCCTCCCCCGCCCGCGGCAGGACGCCGACGAGGCGGCGACGCCCCGCCGGATCGTCTTCCTCGCCCGGCGCGACCTCGGCAATCCGGCCGCCGGGGGCTCCGAGTTGCTCATCGACCGGATCGCTGAGGGCCTGACCGCTCACGGGCACCAGGTGACGCTGCTGTGCGGCGGTCCCGCCGCGTACCGCGACTACCGGGTGGTGTCCGCGGGGGGCGACGCCGGGCACTTCCTCCGGGCGCGGCGGGCCCTCACACGTCAGGTCGGCGCCTGCGACCTGTTGGTGGAGGTCTGCAACGGCATGCCGTATCTCGCGCCGCTCTGGCACCGGGGTCCGACGCTGTGCTTCGTCAACCACGTGCACACGGACCTGTGGTCGATGCGCTATCCGGCTCCCGCCGCGCGGCTGGGTCGCCGCCTGGAGCACTGGGCGCTGGCCGGCAGCCACCGCCGCAACCTCAAGGTCGCCGTGTCCGGCTCCACCGCGCAGGCGCTGGCCGGACTCGGCGTTCCGGACGACGAGATCCGGGTCGTGCACAACGGCGTCGAGGAGCCGGGCACGCTGCACGCCGAGGACGAGGAGCCGCTGTTCCTCGCGATGGGCCGGCTCGTCGAGTACAAGCGGATCGATCTGCTGCTGCGCCTGTGGGAACGGGTGCGCCCGGTCACCGGCGGACGGCTCGTGATCGTGGGCGACGGCCCCGAACGCGCGCGGCTGGAGGCCATGGCCGGCCCGGGCGTGACGTTCGCCGGGCGCGTCGACGAGGCGGAGAAGCACCGGCTCCTCTGCCGCGCGTGGCTGCTGCTGCACCCGTCGCTGGTGGAGGGCTGGGGGCTGGTCGTGACCGAGGCCGCGATCCGCGGCACCCCGGCCGTCGGCTTCGACATCCCCGGACTGCGCGACTCGGTCGACGACGGCCGCACCGGTCTGCTGGCCCGCGGCGAGAGCGCGTTCGCCGCGCACTGGTGCTCCGTCGCCCTGTCGCCACGACGCCGCGACGCGCTCGGCGCCGCCGCCCGGCTCCGGGCGCAGCGGCTGAGCTGGGAGAACACCGTGCAGGGATTCCGGACGGTCGCGGCCGAGGCGTACGCGCGGTCCGGCACGGCCCGGACGGCGTGAGGGGCGGCAGGTGACGGACACGGCAGCAGACGGGCAGCACGCACACGCCCCGCAGACCACGACTCCGCAGACCACGACCCCGCAGACCACGGACCGGCACCCGTGGCCCCCGCAGACTCCACCCACCCAGACGCCACCGGCCCAGTCCTCACCCCCGCAGGCCGGCACGCCGCGGGCGCCCTCCCACCCCGACCCGTCGCTGCGCCGGTCCGCGGCGCTCTTCCGCGCCTTCCTCCGGGAGCAGACCGACCCCGCCCACGCCTACGGCCTGCTGGCGCGGGACGCCGCCGACCAGGTGGAGCGGCATCACCCGCTCTCCGGCGCCACCGTGGTCGACGTCGGCGGCGGGGCGGGCCACTTCACCGAGGAGTTCCGCCGGCGCGGCGCCCGGGCGTTCCTCTTCGAACCGGACCCCGCCGAGCTGCACGCCGACGACCGGCGCCCGCACGGTGCGGTGCTCGCCGACGGCTACCTGCTGCCGCTCGCGGACGGCGCGGCGGACGTCTGCTTCTCCTCCAACGTCCTCGAACACGTCGCGGACCCGCAGACGTTCCTCTCCGAGATGGTCCGGGTGACGCGTCCCGGCGGACTGATCTACGTCGCCTTCACGAACTGGTACTCCCCCTGGGGCGGCCACGAGACCGCGCCCTGGCACTACCTCGGTGCGGCGCGGGCTCGCACGCGTTACCGGCGGCGTACCGGGCGGGAGGCCAAACACACCCTGGGCGAGAACCTGTTCGCCGTGCACATCGGTCCCACGCTGCGGCAGGTGCGCGCCCGGCCGGACGTACGGATCGTCTCCGCCCGCTCCCGCTACTGGCCGTTCCTGCCGGGCGCGATCACCCGCGTTCCGCTGCTCCGCGAGATCGCCACCTGGAACCTCCTCCTCATCCTCCGGCGGTGCCCATGACCTCGACGCTCAGTCCTCCGCAGTCCCCGCCGGACCCGGGCCGGCCCCGGCCGGCGCGCACGCCCGGGCCGCCCGACCGGCCGGAACGGCGGAGCAGGCGCTGGCTGCTGGGCTTCTGGGCCGTCGCCCTCGTCGGCTTCCTGGTGCCGTCCCCGGGCCGGATGACGTTCGAGACCAAACTGGGCGTGGTCACGGACCCGTGGCGGTTCCTCGGCGATCTCGGCGAACTGTGGCACGACCGGGCGGGTTTCGGCGGCATCGCCGACCAGTACGTCGGCTACGCCTTCCCGATGCTGCCCTACCACGCACTGACCGACCTGCTGGGCCTGCCGGTCTGGCTCGCGGAGCGCCTGTGGCTGTCGCTGGTGGTGACCGCCGCCTTCTGGGGCGCGTTGCGGCTGGCCGAACGGTTCGGGGTGGGCACCTCGCGTTCCCGGCTGCTGGGCGCGGCCTGCTACGCACTGTGGCCGACGTTCACCATCGTCGTCGGTTCGACCTCGGCCGCCGCGCTGCCCGGCGCGCTGCTGCCCTGGGTGCTGCTGCCGCTGACCTCGAAGACCGCCTCGCCGCGTGTGGCGGCCGCCCGGTCGGCTCTGCTGATCCCCTTCATGGGCGGCGTCAACGCCGCCTCCACACTGGCCTCGCTGCTGCCGGTCGGCCTGTACCTGCTCAGCCGCACCGGCCGGCGCCGCCGTGCCCTCATCGCCTGGTGGACGCCCGGCGTGCTGCTGGCGACCGTGTGGTGGGTGGTGCCGCTGCTGCTCCTCGGCGGCTACGGCGAGGACTTCATGCCGTACGTCGAACAGGCCGAGACCACCACCGGCACGATGGCGGCCACCGAGATGCTGCGCGGTGCCGGGAACTGGACGGCCTACCTCTTCCACGGCGAGCCCTGGCTGCCGGCCGGCTGGACGATGGCCACCGGCGTGCTCGCGATCGCGGGCAGCGCGCTGGCCGCGGCGCTCGGGCTGGCCGGGCTGGCGCGGCGTGACCTGCCCGAACGACGCTGGCTGGTGCTGACCGCCGTCGCCGTCGCCGCCGTCACGCTGGCCGGTTACGCCGGTGCGCTGGGCGGCCCGTTCGCTCCGACGGTGCAGGGCTGGCTGGACGGTCGGCTGCGGCCGTTCCGCAACATCTACAAGTTCCAGCCCGGCCTGGCGCTGGCGCTCGCCTTCGGGCTGGCGCACCTGGTGGGCGTCGCCGCCCGGCGGGCCGGTTCGCGGGGTCTGCCCGCGCGGCGGCTGCTGCCGGGACTGGCCGCGCTGCTGGTGCTGCCCGGGCTCGCCCTGCCGTTCCTCCGGGTGGACGTTCTCCAGCCCGGGGCGTTCGAGAAGCTGCCCCGGCACTGGCAGCAGACCGCCGACTGGCTGGAGGAGCACGCGCCGGAGAGCCGCGCGTACGTCACCCCGGCCACCGCGCACGGCATCTACACCTGGGGCTCGCCGATCGACGACCCGCTGCACGTGCTGGCCGCATCGCCCTGGGCTCAGCGGGACTTCGTGCCGTTCGGCACTCCGGGCAACCGGCGGGCGCTGGACGCCGTCGAGCGGGCGATGGCGTCCGGCACCGAGGTGCCCGGACTCTCCGCCTACCTGGCACGCGCGGGCCTGCACCACGTGGTGGTCCGCAACGACCTCGACCCGGACCAGGTCGGGTACGTCCCCCCGCAGACGGTGGAACGCACCCTGAAGTCCTCCGGATACGAACGGGTCGCCGCGTTCGGGCCGAAGGTGACCGCCGGCCGGATCGCGGCGGACACCCCGCTCGACGTGGCCGCCCTGTACCCGCGCCCGCAGGCCGTCGAGATCTACCGGCCGACCGGCGTGGAGCCTCCGGGGAGGGTCACCGCACGCGCGGTTTCGGAGACCGCGTCCGTCAGCGGCGGCCCGGAGTCGCTGCTGCCGCTGGCCGGCGACCCGCGGCTGGCCGGGCGTCCCACCGTGCTGACCGGCGACGCGCATCCCGGCCTCGACGAACCCGCGCTCCAGGTACGCGGCGACGGACTGCGCCTCACCGACACCCGTTTCGGTCTGCTCAACCACAACACGTCCGCCGTGTACACGCCCGGGCAGCGCAACCATCCGGACGCCGTGCAGGACGCGGGCGAGCCGCCGAAGCAGATCCTGCCCGTCGAGGGCGTCCGGCATCAGACGACGGCCGCGCTGCGCGGCGCGGAGTCGGTGAGCGCGTCCAGCAGCGGCAACTGGCTGTTCCACCTCCCGCAGTTCGAGCCGGTGCACGCCTTCGACGGCGACCCGGACACGGCGTGGGCCGAGGGCAGCGCGGCGGAGCCGGTCGGCCAGTGGGTGCAGGTCGACTTCGACGGCACCACCGACGTCCCCCCGGGCCTGGAGGTGACGCCGCTGCCGGGCGACCAGGTGCGCGCCACGCCGACACGCATCCGGGTCACCACCGAGCAGGGCAGCGAGGAGAGCCCGCTGCGCCCGGACGGCTCGACGCAGCGGGTACGGGCCCCGGCGGGTCCGTCCGACTGGCTCCGTGTCACCCTCACCGCGACCGAGAGCGCCTCGCCCGGCCTGACCGGGGCGGGTTTCGCCGAGATCGCCGTGCCGGACGTGCGGGTGGAGAAGCTGCTGCGCCTCCCGCGGGACGCGTCGGACACCGCCGCCGCGGGCGAGATCGTCTCGCTGCACCGCGCGTTCGACTCGGGCGGGCTGCTGCCCGTCGCCGAGGAGGGCGGCGCGATGAACCGGCGCTTCGCGACCGGGACGGCGGGCGACTGGCGCATGACGGCGACCGCACGTGCGGTGCCGGGCGACGCGCTCGACGCACTGCTGGCACGTGTGGCGCCCGAACAGCGGGCACGGATCACCGCCACCGCGGAGTCCACCAGCCGGCTCGGCGCGACCGTCGGCCCGCGCAGCCTGGTCGACGGCGACCTCACCACGGCCTGGATCGCGGGCGACGACCCGACCGTCCGGTTGCGCTGGGAGAAGGAGACGGAGATCGACCGGCTGGTGCTCGCGGGTGCGGGTGGCATCACCTCCCGGCCGACCGAGGTGCGGATCTCCTCCCCGGACGGTGCCGCCACGGTCGGCGTCGACGAGAACGGCTGGGTCCGTTTCGACCCGATCACCACCGACGCCCTCGACCTCACCGTCACCGCCGCCGAGGACAAGACGGTCCACAACCCCTTCGCCGACCGGCACCTGCAACTGCCCGTCGGACTGACCGAGGTGCACGTACCGGCCCTGGAGGAGCTGCGCACGCCGCCACCCGACCCGGACGAGGGGTTCTCGCTGCGCTGCGGCGACGGACCGCGCGTCGAGGTGGACGGCACCCGGTACCGGACGAAGGCGTCCGGCACGGTCGCCGACCTCGTGCGCGGCGGGGAGGTGGACGTCGAACTCTGCGCGGACGGCCTCACGTTGCAGCAGGGGCGGCACACCGTCCGGGCGGGCGGTGACGGTCCCCTGGCCGTCACCGGGGTCGCACTCGCCCGGGGCACGGCCGCCGACGTTCCCGGCGGTTCCGCCGGCGGGGCGGGTGGCTCCTCCGAGACGGCGGTGCGGGACGTGACCGTCGAGGACTGGTCCGGCGACAGCCGCACGGTGCGCGTCGGGGACGGCGCGGCCGCCTACCTCCAGACGTTCCAGAACGTCAACGAGGGCTGGAGAGCCACACTGAACGGCGAGGAGCTGGCCCCGCTCCGCCTGGACGGCTGGCAGCAGGGCTTCCTGGTGCCCGAGGGCGGGAGCGGCCTGATCACCCTGGAGTACGAACCGGCGCCCTGGTACACGGCCTCGCTGTTCGCGGGCGGTGCCGGGATCGCGGTGCTGCTCGGGTTGGCGCTGTTCCGGCGACGGGCGGGCGAGCCGCTCGGCGAGGACGACCCCGCGGCCGTGCCGCGACCGAGCTGGGTGCTGGGCACGCTCGTCCTGACGTCGGTGATGGTGCTGGTGTCCGGACCGTACGCGCTGGTGGTGCCGGCGCTGGCGCTGGTGGCCCGCTTCCGGACCCGCCTGCTGGTGCCGATCGCCCTGGTCGCGATGGCCGGTGCGGGAGTCGCCGCGGTGGTCGGCGTGCTCGGCGGCGGCCCCGGCATCGGCGACGGCGAGGGGGCGTTCGGCACGGTCGCGCAGGCCCTCGCCCTGCTGGCGCTCTCCGCCGCGCTGGTCACCCTCCCGGCCCGGCACGAGAGCGGCGACGCCGACCGCCGTGAGCGGAGCGATGCCGCTCCCGACGGCGCGCCGCCGCCCCCGGGCCCCGGACGGCCCGGCGGCGACCCGCCGACCAGGCCGATGCCCACGGTGCCGGGCGGCGGTCCCGTACCGGGTGGGGAGGCGCGCCGATGACCGCGACGCCACCTCTGCCGGGCCCCGACGCCGCAGCGGCCCGGCCCCCGGCCCGGGTGGGGCAGCTCGAGAGTGCCTGCCGGGAGCCGGGTTCGCCCGGCCTCGGGCACGGCGACGAGAGCCGTTCCCCCGGCCCGGACGCGCCCGCGCGGCCGCCCGGGCCGGACATCACCGGGCCGGGCGCACCCGGACGGAGCGCCGTCGGCGCCAGTGGGGGTGAACCGGCAGGCCCGGCCCCGTCGTTCCCCGGCGCCCCCGGCCCCGGCACCGGCCCCGACCCCTGCGCGGCGGCTCCCGTCCCGCCCGCGCGGCGGAAGCCGCCGGCGCGGCTGCCGTTCCCCGTGGTCGACGAGATCACCCGGCACTGCCGGGACGACGACGAACCCGACACCGTGCACATCGAGATCCACCTGCCCCACCGCCCCGAGCCGGAACGGCTGCGGGCCGCCGTGGACGCGGCGCTGCGCCGCCATCCGCGCCTCCTCATGCGGCAGGTGCCGTCCCGGTGGTGGCATTCCCGCTACCACTGGGAGCTGACGGACGCCCCGGACCGTGCGCCGGTGTCATACCCCGGCGGCACGCTCGCCGAGGCGCGGCGCCGGGCGCTCACCCGCTGCCCGTCCCTGGACGCGTCGCCTCCGGTCCGTGTCGAGGTGGTGGCGCACGAGGGCGGCTGGGTGCTGGTGGTCACCCTCAACCACACCGCGCTGGACGGCCCGGCCTGCCTCCGCGTCCTGGCCACCGCCGCGGAACTGTACGGCGGTGCGGACAACTCCCCCGCCCCGCCGCCGGTACGTACGGCCGGGACGGGGGCCGGCCACGCGCCGGAGCCGCCCGCCCCGGGCGGCTCACCGTGGCGGCGGCCCGCCCGCGTCGCCGCCGAGGACGCGCGCCCGGGAACGCCCGGCAACGGCATGCTCGTCACCGAACTGCCCGTCCCCGCGCGCCCGCCACGCGTCCCCGGCGAGCCCGCCGCGTACACCGTCAACGACCAGCTGCTGGTGGCCACCTGGCTGACGGCCGCGCGCTGGAACCGCATGCACGACCGGCCGGTGCGCCCGGTGCGGATCACCATGCCGGTGGACGACCGTCCGCGCACCGCGGACATGCCGATCGGCAACGGCACCCGCCTCGTCGAGGTGACCTTCGGCCCGGAGGAGCGCGCGCTGCACGACCGGCTCACCGCCCCGGGCGGCCCCGACCCCGGCGTGGTGGCCCGCCTGGTGCGGGCGACGTCCGCCCGCACCCGGGCCCTGAAGGCCCTGGACCGGCCCCAACTGGGCTTCAGCGGCGGCCTGCTGACGTCGCCGCTGCTGCCCGTCGGGCTCCGGGCGGCCGCGACCCGGACGCTGCGCGCGGCGGCCGGGCCGTGGGCGTCCACCACGCTGCTGTCCAACATCGGCCGCGTGCCGTACCCGCTGGACTTCGGCGACGCGGGCCGCGCCACAGCCGTCTGGTTCTCCGCCCCGACCCGCGCGCCGCGCGGTCTGTCGGTGACGACGGTGTCGACCGGCGGCCGGCTCCAGCTCGCGCTGCGCTGGTCGCACCGGAGGCTGGGGGACGGTGCGGGGGCACGGCTCGGCGCGCTGTTCGCCGCGTCGCTGGAAGCGACCGCGCAGGATGCCCCTGGCACCGGGCCCGGCCCGGTCCGGGAAGGCGGTGCAGGATGAGCACGCCGCACACCCACCGGTCCGCGCACGGCCGCGGCGGGGGTGTCCACGCGAGCACCGGCGCGGACACCCCGCAGGGACTCCGCGGCCTGTACGAGGACCCGGCCACGCCGGTCGCCTCCGGTGCGGACCGCAGCCGCCGGCAGGCGCGCATCCTGGCGCGGGCGCTCGGCCCGGTGCCGCAGACGGTGCTCGACGTCGGCTGCGGAGACGGTTCGGCCGCGGCCGTCGCCGGTCCGCTGCTGGCACCGCACCGGGTCGTCGGTGTCGACTGGTCGCAGGACGCGCTGCGCCGCGCGGCCCGCCACCTGACGGCCGTACGCGGTGAACTCACCGGTCCAGGGCTGCCGTTCGCAGCCGGGGTCGCGGACGCCGTGCTGTTCAGCGAGGTCATCGAGCACCTGGTCGACCCGGACGCGGCCCTGGACGAACTGCACCGCGTCCTGCGGCCGGGCGGCCACCTGCTGCTGTCCACACCCAACCTGGCGGCCTGGTACAACCGCGGCCTTCTGCTGGCCGGAGTGCAGCCGGTGTTCACCGAGGTGAGCCTGCGGGGCGTCCACGGACGGCCCGGCGCCCAGGTGGTGGGGCACCTCCGGCTCTACACGGCCCGGGCGCTGCGCTCGATGCTGCCCGCCGCGGGCTTCGAGGTGCTGGGGGTCGCCGGCGCGCCGTACCACGACGTGCCGCGCCCGTTGCGTCCGCTGGACCGCCTCGCCTGCCGGGCACCGTCGCTCGCCTCGATCCTGCTGGTGCACGCGCGCAGACTGCCCCGCCCGGACGAGGACGCGGACGGAGCGGGCGGCGCGGGGCACGGAGCGGGGGCGGGCGGCTGATGCTCTGGGGTGTCGCGGCGGCGCTGCTGGCCAACCTGCTGTTCAGCGTCGGTTTCGTGGTGGAGAAGCGGGCGCTGTCCGCGCTGCCGCCGCTGTCCGCCACCCGCCCCGCCGCCCTCCTGGTCCATCTGCTGCGCAGCCCGCTGTGGCTGGTGGGAGCCGCGGCCCTGCTGCTCGGCTTCGGCGCGCAGCTCGTCGTCTACCGGACGCTGCCGCTGGTCGCCGCGCAGGGCCTGTTCGTCACCGGGCTGGTGATGCTGCTTCTGCTGTCCGCTCTCTTCCTCGGGGAACAGCCGAGCGGGCGGGAGCGGCGCGGCATGGTGGCGATCCTGGCCGCGCTGGTGATGATCGTGCTGTCGCTGCCCGGAAGCGACGAGGAGATCGGCCGTGCCGCCCCGGCCCCGGTGATGCTGCTGATCGCGGTACCGGGGCTGATCTTCGGCGTCGGGCTGTTCCTCGCCGCCGAACGCCGGTCCCGGCGCCGGCACCGGATGCCGACGGCCGGGGTCCCCTACGGCGTGGCGGTCGGTTTCCTCTACGGCGTCAGCTCGCTGGCGATCAAGGGCGTCGCCGGGCTGCTGGACGTCGCCGACCTCGCCGGCACCGCCACCGCGGTGCTCGCCTCCCCCTACCCGTACCTGCTGCTGTGCACCGGGGCCGGCGGACTGGTGCTGTCGCAGACGGCGCTCCAGCGCTGCCGCGCCTCGCTGGTGGTGCCGGTGTGCACGACCGTGACGTTCCTGTTCACCGTGGTCAGCGGGTCGTTCGCGTTCGCCGAGCCGCTGCCGTCGGAGCCGGTGCGGCTGCTGCTGCGGCTCGGCGGCTCGGCGCTGGCCGTCTCGGTGCTGCTCGCCCTCCCCCGGCACGACGCCGCGCCACGAGCCGGGACGGCGGCTCGGGCGGCGCCGCGGCTCGTCGGGCGGACTCTCAGCGCCACCGGACGCACCCCGCTGCTCCCGCACCTGACCCCTCACCCGGAAGGCCGCCCGCATGTCCCCCGATGACCCGTTGCTCGGTATCCTCGCCTGCCCGCTCGACAAGGGCCCGCTGGCCCTGCTGGAGGACGAACAGGTCCTCTACAACCCGCGGTTGCGGCGCCGCTACCGCGTCGTGGACGCCGTGCCGCAGCTGCTTCCCTCGTCCGGGGAGCAGGTCTCGGAGCGGGAGCACGCCGCGATCCTGGAGCGACTCGGTCCCGACGTCCCGGAGGAGCCGGCTCCGTGACCCTCGCCGCGCGGCTGGCGCCGCGTCTTCCGGCCCGGCCCGTGAACGTCGCGACGGACCTGCTGTACCCGCGGTTCGAGCCGGAGCTTGCCCGGCTGGCGGACTTCTGCCCGCGCGGCGGGACGGCCGTCGACGTCGGCGGCTGGTACGGCCCGTGGACGCGCCGGCTGGCCCGGCGGGCGGACCGGGTGGTGACGGTGGAGCCCGTCCCGCATCTGGCGCGACGGCTGCGGGCGACGAGCCCCCCGAACGTCGAGGTGCTCCAGGCCGCCGCCACCGACCACCACGGCACCGCCACCCTCTGGCTGCCGCACGGCGGGCGCGGCGACCGGGGGGTCTCCTCGCTGGTGCGCCGCGAGGTCCACCGCAGCGCGGTCGACGTGTCCTGCCTGGCCCTGGACGAACTGGAGTTGCACGGGCTCACTCTCGTCAAGGTCGACGTGGACGGCAGCGAAGCGGCCGTGCTGCGCGGCGCGGAGGAGACGCTGCGCCGCGAACGGCCCGCGCTGTTCGTCGAGTTGGAGCAGCGTATCCAGCCGGTCGGACCGGTGCTGTCGTACCTGTCCGCGCTGGGCTACACGGGCTGGGTGCGGCCGGCCCGCCGGTGGCTGCCGCTGGCGTCGTTCGACCTCGCCGGGCACCAGGCCCGTACCGCGCACGTGGCCGAACACGGCCTGCTTCGCCGTTCTCTGGCCCCGCACCGCCGGTACGTCAACTCGGTGCTGTTCCTCCCGTCCGGGAGTCGGCCCGGAGCCGGGTGACCCCCGGCCTGCGACGGGGGCGCGCGGTGTGACGAACGTCCACCCGGAACCGCGGTCCGTCGGGCCGGCGATGGTTGTGGCGGTGAACTGCGGCGGTCTACTGTCGCAGGGCCTTGGTGTTCGGGAAACCGGTGCGGAACCGGTGCGGCCCTCGCCACTGTGATCGGGAAGTCCGGCTCCTCCCCCGTCGAGGGAAGCCACTGGCACGCCGCGGGAGACCGCGCGGGCCGGGAAGGCGGAGACCGGGCGGCATGACCCGTCAGCCAGGAGACCGGCCGGGGCGCGTCGTCCATCCACGAGGTGCTGGAGAGGTCTCACCCGACATGCACATAGCCGAGGGGTATCTGCCCCCGTGGCACGCGGTCGCCTGGAGCGCCGCCGCCGCTCCGTTCGTCGTCCACGGCGTCCGCACACTGACCCGCGAGGTCCGGGAACACCCGGAGTCCACCCTGCTGCTCGGCGCCTCCGGCGCCTTCACCTTCGTCCTGTCCGCCCTCAAGATCCCTTCCGTGACGGGAAGTTGCTCGCATCCCACGGGCACCGGCCTGGGCGCCATCCTGTTCCGGCCGCCGATCATGGCGGTACTGGGCACCCTCACCCTGCTCTTCCAGGCGCTGCTGCTGGCACACGGCGGCCTGACCACGCTGGGCGCCAACGCGTTCTCGATGGCGATCGTGGGGCCCTGGGCCGGGTACGGCGTCTACCGGCTGCTGCGGCGGAGCGGTGCGCCGCTGATGGCCGCGGTGTTCTGCGGCGCCTTCGTCGCCGACCTGAGCACGTACTGCGTCACCAGCGTCCAGCTCGCGCTGTCCTTCCCGGACCCGGCAACCGGGTTCGCCGGCGCCCTGGCGAAGTTCGGCGGGATCTTCGCCCTCACCCAGATCCCGCTGGCGGTGAGCGAGGGCCTGCTGACCGTGCTGGTGATGCGACTGCTGACGCGGTCCAGCGCGGGCGAGCTGCGGCGTCTCGGGGTGCTGACGAGGATCGCCGACCGGGCCGCCGCCGCACGGGGCGCGGACCGCACCGAGTCCGAGCAGGAGGAGACGGCCCGATGAAGCGCGACACACGGATCAACCTGCTGCTCGTCGCGGTCGTCGCGGCGCTCGCGGTGCTGCCGCTGGTCCTCGGTCCCGGCGACCACGAGGAGGAGCCGTTCGCGGGCGCCGACGCGCAGGCGGAGACGGCGATCACGGAGAACGCCCCGGACTACGAGCCCTGGTTCTCCCCCCTGTACGAACCGCCGTCCGGCGAGGTGGAGTCGGCGCTCTTCGCGCTGCAGGCGGCACTCGGCGCGGGCGTGCTGGCCTACTACTTCGGGCTGCGCCGCGGCCGGCGCCAGGGCGAGGCGCGGTCCGCGGCGGGCCCGGCGGGTGCTCCCGACCCGTCGGGCCCGTCCGCGGAGGAGGGGGCGGACGGCGGCCGCGACACGCCCGCCTCGGCCTGACCGACCGTGCTGCCCATCGACGCGGCGGCGCACAGCAGCCGCTGGCGCCACCGCCATCCCCTGGAGAAGGCGCTGCTCGGCCTCGGCCTCACGGTGCTGGCGATCAGCCTGCCACCGTGGCCCGGCGCGCCCCTGGTCGCGGCGGCGACCCTGGCCGTGCTGCTGGGCCCGGCCGGCGTGGCCGGGCGCGCGCTGTGGCGGGCCTTCCGGGTGCCGCTGGGCTTCTGCGTGACCGGCGCCGTTCCGCTTCTTTTCCAGCTGGGCGGCGCCGGAGGCGGCCCGGTGCCGTGGCTGGCGCTCGCCCCGGACGGGCCCGTCCGTGCGGGTGAGCTGCTGGCCCGTACTTCGGCGGCTTCCCTCGGCCTGCTGCTGTTCGCGTTCACCACGCCCGTCTCGGACGTGGTGCCGCGCCTGGTACGGGCCGGGGTGCCGCCCGCCGTGGTCGACGTGGCGCTGGTCATGTACCGGATGAGTTTCCTGCTGCTCGACTCCGTGCGGCGGGTCCGTCAGGCCCAGGCCGCCCGGCTGGGCCACACCACGCGGGCGGCGGCCTGGCGGTCCCTCGCGGGGCTCGCCTCGACCGCGTTCGTCCGCGCCTTCGAACGGGCGCAGCGGCTCCACACCGGGCTGGCCGCGCGGGGGTACGACGGGACCCTGCGGGTGCTCGTACCGCCGGCCCGGCTCTCGCCCCGCTTCCTGACGGCCACGGCGCTGCTGCTCGCGGGCCTGGCCGTCCTCGCCCTCACGCTGAGGAGGTTCCCCTGATGATGCCGACGTCGCCGCACCCGCCGCTCGTCACACTGGAGAGCGCCGGTTTCCGCTACGAGGACGGCCCGCCGGTGCTGCAGGATCTCGACTTCGCCGTGCCCGCCGGCCGCTCGCTGGCCGTCCTCGGCCGCAACGGAAGTGGCAAGACCACGCTGCTCCGTGTCCTCTCGGGCGGTCTGCGGCCCACCTCCGGGCGGCTGCTGCTGGAGGGCGGCGAGGTCGCGTACGACCGCCGCGGCCTCACCCGGCTGCGTGCGGCGGTCCAGCTGGTCGTGCAGGACCCGGACGACCAGCTTTTCGCCGCCTCGGTCGGGCAGGACGTGTCGTTCGGCCCGCTGAACCTGGGCGTGCCCGAGCCGGACGTGCGCCGCCGGGTGGCCGAGGCGCTGGAGGCGCTGGACATCACGGAGCTGCGCGACCGGCCGACACACCTGCTCTCCTACGGGCAGCGGAAGCGGGCGGCGATCGCCGGGGCGGTGGCGATGCGGCCGCGGCTGCTGATCCTCGACGAGCCCACGGCGGGCCTCGACCCGCACGGGCAGGAGCGGCTGCTCGCCGTCCTCGGCGGGCTCCAGCGGTCCGGAACGACCGTGGTGATGGCGACGCACGACGTCGACCTGGCGGTCCGCTGGGCGCAGGACGCGGCGGTGCTCACCCCGAACGGGCTGCGCACCGGGCCGGCGGCGGCGCTCCTCGCCGACCCGGACCTGCCGGCGTCGGCCGGGCTGCGCCTGCCCTGGGCCACCGCCGTGGCCGCCGCTCTGCGCGCCCACGGCCTGCTCGCCGACGGTGCGGCCGGCCCCCGCACCCCGGAGGAGACCGCAGCCTGGTCGGCCTCCGCCCGCCCCGGCCCCCCTGTGCGGGGGGCCTGAGCCCGTCACGCGGACTTGCGGGGGCTGCGCTTCGTCGCGGTGGTCTTCTTGGCGGTCTTCTTCGCCGCCGTCTTCGCCGTCGTCTTCTTGGCGGTCTTCTTCGCCGTGGACTTCTCGGCCGCCGTGCTCTTCCTGCTCGCCGTGCTCTTCTTGGCGGGGGCCTTCTTCGCGGCCTTCCTGGACGCCGTCTTCTTCTGCGGGAGCTGGTGCACCTCCGCTTCGCCGTCGTCCTCGCCACGCGACTGCCGGGCGGCCTGCACCGAGTTCTCCAGCACGGACATCAGGTCGACGACCTTGCCCTCGCGGGGTGCCGGCGCGCCGACGGGCAGCGGCTCGCCCGCCTCCTTCGCGTCGACCATCGCCTCGAGCGCCTCGCGGTACTCGTCGTGCAGGTCGTCGAGGTCCAACTCGCCGAGGGTCTCCATCAGCGCGTCGGCCAGGTCCAGCTCCTGGTCGCGGACGCTGACGTTCTCGCCGGGCGCCATCCCGTCGGCGGAGCGGACCTCGTCCGGCCAGAGCATGGTGTGCAGGGTGAGGGTGTCCTGGTAGACGCGGAGCATGCCGAGGCTCTCCCGGTTGCGCAGCGCCAGCTTCGCGACGGCGACCCGGCCGGAGCGGGCCAGCGCCTCGCGCAGCAGTACGTACGGCTTGGCGGCACTCTGCCCGTCGCCGGTGAGGAAGTACGAGCGGTCCAGCCGGATGGGGTCGATGTCCTCGGCCGGGAGGAAGCCGAGGATCTCCACGGTCTTGGCCGTGGGCAGCGGCAGGGCGGCGAGGTCGTCGTCGGTGATCTCGACGTGGCTGCCGTCGACGGTCTCGTACGCCTTGCCGATCTCCTCGCTCGGCACCTCCTCGCCGTCCAGCTCGCACACCTTGCGGTAGCGGATGCGGCCGCCGTCGGTGGTGTGGATCTGGCGGAAGGAGACGCCGTGGCTCTCGGTGGCGGAGACCACCTTGATCGGGATGGAGACCAGGCCGAAGGAGATGGCCCCCTTCCAGATGGAACGCATCGATTTGTCCCTTCTGTGGGATTCTTTCGAGTATGCCCATCACGGAGATCGACGGCCACCGCCTCTCCCTCAGCAACCTGGACAAGGTGCTCTATCCGGCGGCCGCGTTCACCAAGGGTGAGGCGATCCACTACTACGTGTCCGTCGCCGACGCCGTCCTCCCCCACCTGAAGGGGCGGGCGGTGTCCTTCCTGCGCTTCCCGGACGGCGTGGACGCGGCCGCGTTCTTCGCCAAGAACGTGCCGCCCGGCACCCCCGACTGGGTGAGGACGGCGGCGGTGGTGCGCACGGGCGAGAAGCGGGAGACCCAGGTGGTGATCGAGGACCTGGCGACACTGGTGTGGGCGGCGAACCTGGCCGCACTGGAGCTGCACACCCACCAGTGGCGGGTGGACGCCCAGCGGCGGGCGGACCGGATCGTCTTCGACCTGGACCCCGGCGAGGGGGCGACGATCCTGGACTGCCGGGAGGTCGGCGTGTGGCTGCGCGACCGGCTCGCGGCGGACGGTTTCTCCGCGCTGGCGAAGACCTCGGGCTCCAAGGGCCTGCACCTGCTCGCCGCGGTGGAGGCGACGGACTCCTCGGCGGTCTCCGCCTACGCCAAGCGGCTCGCGCAGGAGGCGGAGCTGGCGATGCCCGAGCGCGCCCTGCACCGGATGGCCCGGCACCTGCGGGCGGGGAAGGTCTTCGTCGACCACTCGCAGAACTCGTGGGCGAAGACCACCGCCGCCCCCTACACCCTGCGGGCCAGGTCGCAGCCGACCGTCTCCGCTCCCGTCACCTGGGAGGAGCTGGCGGCCGCGGGCACCCCCGACGACCTGGTGTTCACCGCGGAGGACGTCCCCGGGCGGGTGCGGCGCCTCGGCGATCTCATGGCGCCGCTGCTCGACGAGCGGCGGGCCGCCGCCCTCCCCCGGGACTAGGGCCTGTCCGGCGGATCCTTGAGGGTCGGCCCGCGGCGTCTGGTGCATGGGGCTCCCCAGGTCCGCCAGGACCGTGGGGACGCATCGCAAGGCGGAGGACGCGCAGCTCGTGCCTGTCGTACTCGCACGAGGCGACAACGGTGGGGGCACCCCCGTGCCCGAAGGGTCACGGGGGAGAGGTGCCGCAGCCGTCGTCGCGGGCCCGAGAAGATCCGCCGGACAGGTCCTAAACGCCCGCCCTCACCGGCATGGGCTCAGGCGTTGCCGGAGCCCCAGTCGTCGTTCTGCGCGGCGCGCCGGTCGGTCAGCGAGTGGACCTTGTCGCTCACCGCGTCAGGCATGCGGTGCCCGGTCCGCTCGTTCACCGTGTCGTACGCCCGGCTCGCGAACTGGCGGCCGTTCGTCGCCGCGGACTCGGCGGCGTTGCGCACGGCGGGGTTCTCGCTCAGCCGCTGGGCCTGCCGGCGGAGCTGCTCGTAGCGCTCCCGGCCGGCCCGCGCGCCGAGGACGAACCCGATACCCAGGCCGAGGACGAAGCTGACTCGGTACCGCATGACAACCCTTTCGTCGATGCCTCCGCGGGGCCGGACCGGAACGGATTTCGGCGTACCCCGTGGCATGCGCTAATGTATTGCTCGCAGCGAGGGAACGCCCCCGGGAACCGGGCGGTGATCCCCGTGAGGGCAGTCCCCTGTAGCTCAATCGGCAGAGCAGCCGGCTGTTAACCGGCAGGTTACTGGTTCGAATCCAGTCGGGGGAGCACGCCACTCGAAGGGCCCCGGAGACGGGGCCCTTCGTCGTGCGCGGAGGCGTACGGCGAGCGCGGACGAGGAACTCCCGCACGATCCACGCGGG
Organism: Streptomyces sp. CNS606; assembly: GCF_000426325.1. Lineage (NCBI taxonomy): Bacteria > Bacillati > Actinomycetota > Actinomycetes > Kitasatosporales > Streptomycetaceae > Streptomyces > Streptomyces sp. CNS606. The sequence continues at coordinate 3,175 of NZ_AUFD01000008.1, read as the reverse complement.
GTACGGCGGAACCGTCCGGCGGGTGCGCGGAGTCCTGGTGTACGGAGATCGTCACGATGGCACCCGTCACGGGCGAGAGATCGTATGAGCAGCTATGCTGCGGCAGACGGCGCGCACGGACGTGTGCGGCGCGCCGCGAGGGGCGGTAGCTCAGCCGGTTAGAGCAGCGGACTCATAATCCGTCGGCCGTGGGTTCGAGTCCCACCCGCCCCACCGGCAGCGACGAAGCCGTCGGCTTCCGAGCTGCGTGTACGTCAACGAGCAGGGCCGCCGCGGGTTACGCGGCGGCCCTGTCGTCGTCCCGCCCGGAGCGCCTGCGCCGGGCGCGGTCCCCCGTCCTCGCGACGCACCGGGAAGACGACGAAGCGGACATGCGGTGACACTATGCTCTCCGGCACGAACGGCGGGGTGCGGTCCGCCGCGCAGGGCCGCGTGAACCGTGCCGGCGTGCGCAACGGCCGTGCGGCGTACGGGCGAGACGGGAGGCGACGACAGGTGGAGCATCCGGTCGTGGGGTATGTGGTGTGGGCCGTGCTGTTCGGGGCGCTGTTCGCGTGGGAGGGGCTCGCGCTGATGCGGATCGGCGACGGCTTCCCCACCCTCAGCGAGACCCTGGGCGCGTTGATGCGCCATCCGGCCGGACGGTGGGCGCTGTTCGCACTGTGGCTCTGGTTCGGCTGGCACACGTTCGTGCGCGGCTGGCACTTCCTGCTGCGGGACCCGTCGTAGAGGAGCACCGCGCATGCTGCCCCCGTGGCTCAACTTCGCGGTGATGGCGACGGGTTACCTGCTGGTGATGGGGTGCCTGGCCGTCGGGCTGCGCCTCGCCCGGAGGCAGGGCCGGGATGGCCCGGCGCCCAGGCGTCCGGCCACGCCCACCGGATGGCCGGGACTGGTGCGGCGGGTGGCGGGGACGGCCGTCGGCGGGTACGTCGTACTGATGGCCGTGGTCGTCGGCTACTACGAGGGGGTGGCGGGGCTCGGCGGTGACTTCCTCGCGGCCGCCGTCACCGAGAGCCTGCTGCTGATCGGCATGGTGGTGCCCGTGTTCCTGGTGGTGTCCTGGGTGGTGGCGCGGTGGCGCGGGCGCCCTTGACGCGGGGATGAGAGCGCTCTAATTTGCACGCCACTTCCCGGAGTTCCCCTCCGCGTTCCGGGATCCTTCTCCCCCACGAAGGAGGCACCCCGCATGCGGCACCACCACCTCGGCCGGGCCCGCACCGGCGCGGCGGCCCTGGCGCTCACCCTCACCGCTCTGACGGCACCGGCCGCGACCGACGCCTTCCGCGCCGACGCCGCACCCGCACCGCCCGCACCACCCACAGCGCCCGCACCCGCACCGCCCGCACCGGCGACGGCCGTCCCGCCGCCGGACGCGGCGCCCGCCGGGTCCCCGGTCGCCGAGCACGGACGACTGTCGGTCTGCGCACGCACGCTGTGCGACAGCCGCGGCCGGGCCGTCCAGCTCACCGGCATGAGCACGCACGGCACGCAGTGGTACGCCCAGTGCGCGACCGAGGGCTCGCTCGACGTTCTCGCCCAGGAGTGGGACGCGGACGTGCTGCGCGTCTCGACCTACGTGCAGGAGGGCGGCTACGAGACCGACCCGGAGGGCTTCACCCGTCTCGCGCAGCGCATCGTCGACCAGGCGATCGAGCGCGGCATGTACGCCGTGATCGACTGGCACATGCTCAGCTCCGGCGACCCGCACGCGAACACCGGATCGGCCAAGCGGTTCTTCACGGACATGGCGTCCCGGTACGCCGACCACCCGAACGTGTTCTACGAGATCGCGAACGAGCCGAACGGCGTGGGCTGGCAGCGCATCAGGTCCTACGCCGAGGAACTGGTCCCGGTGGTACGGGCCCAGGACCCGGACGGCGTCGTGCTGGTCGGCACCCGCGCCTGGTCGTCCTTCGGCGTCTCGGAGGGCGCGGACGAGCAGGAGGTCGTCGCGGACCCGGTCGACGCCGAGAACATCATGTACACCTTCCACTTCTACGCGGCGTCGCACCGCGAGGAGTACCTGCGGACGCTGGAGGAGGCGGCCGAACGGCTGCCGGTGTTCGTCACGGAGTTCGGCACGCAGGACTACGCGGGTGAAGGCCCGAACGACTTCACGATGGCGCAGCGCTATCTCGACCTGATGGCCGAGAAGAACATCTCCTGGACGAACTGGAACTACTCGGACGACCACCGTTCGGGTGCGGTGTTCCGGGAGGGCACCTGCGCGGCGGGCGACTGGGGCGGCGCGGACGCGCTGAAGGAGTCGGGCCGCTGGATCCGGGACCGGATCAGGTCCTGAAACGACGGGTGCGCACTCCGTGCGGGGCCTCCCGTGCCCCGGAGGCCCCGCACGGAGTGCGCGACAGGTCCGTTCAGCAGAACCAGCCGTTCTGGACCCAGCCGTGGCGGTTGATGTCGCCGTAGGCGAAGCCGTACACCCAGTCGCCCTGGACCCGCTTGACCAGGAAGGTCTGCGGGTTGTGCAGCGTGCCCATCCAGGCGCCGACGGGCGCGGTGCGGACGAAGAGGCTGTCGGCGCAGACCGTCTCGCGCTGGCCCACGGTGCCGTCGGCCGCGCCGGCGGGCGTGGCGAAGGTCAGCAGGGCGGCGGCGGTGGCCGTGGCGGTGGCCACGACGGAGACGGCGCGGGTGCGCAGACGCGAGGTCACCATGATCCGTAGCCTCCGAGGCACTCGGCGCGGACATAGCCCCAGTCGTTGGGCCCGAAGTCGAACGTCGCGGCCCAGCCGTTGTAGACGGGGTGGGCGCCGCGGGTGTGACCGACCTTGTTGCCGTACGTCAGCGTCCGCTTGAGACCGACCGGGCCGGAGGAGCTGTCGTAGTTGGCGTAGAAGCTGGCGCTCTGGCACACGATCACCGCGTGATCGGGGACGACGGGGTCGGCCTGTGCCGAGGCGGTGGGCAGGGCGATCAACGGGGCGACGGCGGCCGCTCCCAGGGCCGCCAGTCTTCGAGCTCGCATGGGGGTCCTTTCCGCTTCCGGCGGCCGTGGACCCGGCCGCCGGAAGCGGAGCTACCCCCTACTTTTGACGTGTACACGGTCGTGCTCTGGCAGCAAGCTGCCAGCGGCGCGGGTCAGTCGGGGAGGTTCCACTTCTGGTTGGCGCCGCCGTGACACGACCACAGATGCAGCCGCGTCCCGTCAGCC